>JAVBSH010000257.1:0-4438 GCA_031547085.1 Bacteroidales bacterium | reverse complement strand
CGGGATGCCATGCCCCTGGAAACGGTGGGTAGTCATACCCCACTGCGACAGGTTGCCGTCGACATAGGGATAGTGCATACTCAAAATATCATATACTTTGTTTTTTTCTTTTTCCGAACCAGGATAACTGAAAATAACAGGACGTGTGGTGTCGGTAGCTTTTATCCAGTCCCAGCATTGTTGGAAGTTGGAGCCATAACCACTCTCATTGCCGATGGACCAGAAGAGAACAGCCGGATGTGAACGGAAGGAATTCACCATTTCGCGACATTGCGACAGGTAACGGTCAGCATACGCCGGGTCGTTTTGCGATTTGCCAGGTGAATAATTCTTTTGGCGGTAAGTATCCACAAAACAAACGGCCGTTTCGCATTCCACATAGATACCGTAGCGGTCACAAAATTCCAGGAACTTTTCGGTAGGTGGGTAATGCGATGTGCGTACAAAGTTCATGTTGGATTCCTTGAACAACAAAGCATCCAGGCTATCCATATCGGCTGTGGAAGTGCGGCCCAGCACGGGATGAATATCATGACGGCAGGCGCCGCGCAGTTTTACAGGTTGTCCGTTCACCAACATACGGTTGCCTTCAATTTTTACTTCGCGGAATCCTACCTTGCAACTGAATTGTCCGATCTGTTTGCCTTTTTGCAACAACGAAACATTCAATGTGTACAGGTTCGGGTGTTCAGCATCCCATTTCGCCGGATTTTTCACATCAAAAATATCAATATAATCGCCATCCTGCCTGATGGATGATGAATTGGTCGCTTTCACGCCACTACCATCTAAAAGAGTATATACAATTTCCGTATCATACCCGCCATTTACCGCAGAATAGCCGATTTTCAGCCGGGTATCCCTATACAGGGTATCCATCAATGTCTCCACATGAAAGTCATACAAATGAGCCTGCGGAAGCGCAAAAAGTGTCACATCCCGGAGAATACCGCCCACAGGGTGGTGCGCATATCCTGATGCATACGAAATTTCATCGAGCCGGTCGGTGATCTCCACCTGTATCTCATTCTTTTTACCAACTTTTACAAAATCTGTGACATCCGTCTCCCAACGGGTAAAGCCGCCGTGATGCTCGCGTACGAATTTCCCGTTGATGGTAAGCCGTGCATAACTGTACACCCCGTCGAAACGAAGAATGACGCGCTTGTCGGCATAATCGGCAGGAATGGTAATGGTTTTCAGGTAAGTATAGGGCTTGTCGTGTTCAATAGCATAACCTTGCATGGCTAATTCGCCGGGAACCTGTACGTTTTCCCACTTACCGGATGGTGCATAACGGAACTGCCAGGCGCCGTTGAGCGACTGTACCGGCTGTTTGACGCCATCGACAGAAGAGAGGATGCAGTAAGCACGCTCGTTTGCCGAAAGTCGGGATGTGAGGCTGAGTATGCATATGAGGAATATGTACGCGAAATGTTTCATTTGTTTATAATCTTATTTTTAAAGGTCAAATGGAATGTCATGGACATTTCATGATGGTGGTTTTGGTTGATTTTATGACACAGAATTAGGAAAGCAAAAGTAAAAAGAGAAGATTTATTCTTTTGATCCTAAATTACCCATTTTACAAACTATTTTATCATATTTGATGATCAAGTAAAAAAATAGAGATAATATTTTTTGGCACCAGTGATGGATATGAACTTATTTTGATTTAAAAGCAATCCGTTCGCCCGGCGAAGTATTCAGCTCGATCACCCCGTCTTTCTCGCTGATCTTTTCCTTGTTACCTACCGCCGTATATCCCGGAGCAAAAGGATTGGCAAGACGTAATATTCCGCCTTTTTCCGAAATGATTTCCACACGGGCCGGTTTACCGCCGGTTTGTTGTGCCGAGACTAAGAATGCGCCCATTGCCCGCAGCTTGTCAAAAGCCACGTCTTTCCAGTCAGCCGGTATGGCCGGGAAAACACGTACAATGCCGGTATGACTTTGCATCAACATCTCGTGAATACCCGAAGCAAAAGCCATGTTGCCTTCCAGGGTAAACGGACGGTAAGTAAACCGGGAATAACCTTGTTTCGTCTGGTCGCCGTTGGCGTGGAACGTGTTGCGCAGGCAAAAATGTTCCGCGAATATCTTCAATGCCTTCGCAGCGCCTTCGCCATCCATCGCCCTGGCCTTGAGGTTGCCCAGCCAGCTGTACGAATAACCGCACCAATAGTCGGGGCCGTATTCATCCAATTTCTGAATCGTCGCTTTGATGATATTTTGGTCATGTTCGCCATTGCTCCAATCAATCAACCCTAGCGGATGGAAGGCCATCAGGTGCGAGAAGTGTCGATGCGATCCGTTGTATGGGAATCCTTTGGCAAAGGTCAGCGCTCCCTGCTCGTCGAGATCAACGCCGGGCCATTCATCTAGGATAGTTTTCCAACGAGTGGCATCTTCCTGCATGCCTAGCACGGCAGCCAGTTCGGCAGCAGCCGTATATACAAACCTGATAAGCCCCAGGTCGTAATTGGTAGTGGTGTGAAACCATGCTTGCAGGCTGTTGTCGAATATTTCGGGGCTTGAACTGATCGGCAACTTGCGTTTTCCACCGGTATCCTTTACACTGATTTTATCCAGGAAGACGGCCACATCTTTGATATACGGGTAAGCTCTATTTTTAAGAAAATCCCCGTCCTGCGAATACTTCCAGTGCAGGTAGAAATGTTGTGACAGCCATGCGGATACCGTCGTACCGAACGAATATTGTATCCAACCCGCCATTGGTTCGCCCTTGAGCGTCGCCACGCCGGGAACGGCAAGGCCGTCTATGCCGAAATATTCCGAAGTATAACGCTTGTTGGTCGGCATCGTTTTCCACAACCAGTTGAGATAGCCCGCCCCTTCGGTGAGACGGTTACCCGCATAGCAAGGCCAGTAGCTAAGCTGCGTATTGAGGTCGTGGTGGAAATCGCCTTTCCATGGTGGTAGTTTTCCGTTGTCGGCTGTCCATACTGCTTGCAACGACACTGGCGGCGAATAACTGCGGGCTGCCGAACCGAATTTGTACATCTCGTTGTAGTACTGCTTAGCCAGCACCGGATCGGGAAGATTTATCGACGATTGCGTCCAATAGTCTTTCCACCAAGTGTTATGCGTAGCGTATGATGACAGGAAACCTTGTCGTAAAGCATTTTCGACATATCCGGCAATATTACCGGGTTGGGTACCATCTTCCGGCTTCGGAGTGATCGTCCATGCTCCTTCCAGATTTTTGCCGGATTGCCGGTAACTCACCGCTATCTCGTAATAAAAACCTTCGCTGCCTGGCTGATGGTAAACAATGGTATTGCCATTTGTGACGATTTCACCCTGCGAATAGCCCAGTCGCCGCAAATCCTGTCCGGATACGGGACTTGAAACACCACCGGACGGCGCCTGGTACACGGGTGAAACCAATTCCGGTTTGAACCCGGTCGGGACATTTTCGAACCGGAACCATCCTTGGTTTTCAGTGGCATGCACGAATGTCTGCAAACGTGCTCCGCCATCCCATTTCACTTCGCACAGGGCGTTGTTCAGGAACAGATGCACCGAATCGACTTTCCCAAGTTTCGCAATATTGAATACCAATGCTCCGCCGGGAATCTTTGTCGGGAAGGCCGAACTGTCGTAGGGCACATCGTACATTTGCTGTACCGGGCGGTAATCCTTTTTGTGTACCCGTTCCTGCACCCACTTGAAGTTCCGCACCGGCAAGGAATCGCGATTGACCATCGGCCGTAAATCCCACAACCCGACGTGATCGAGTGATATGCGCAACGAACTATCCTTTTGCCAGATAAGCGCTCCAATAATGGCATTACCCAAGGGCATTCCTTCGTCCCAGGTAGTGGCAAGGCCGGTAAAAACAAGATCGTTGGAAGATGGCGACAATGTGACACTGTCCGGTTTACAACCTGTAACTGCAATAATGACTATTGCGTACAAGGTGATTAATTGCTTTTTCATAGATATTTTTTTATTGATAAAGCTGATTTTTATTCGATCCGGAAAAGTACCAATTTTTTATTGATGATGATCGCGTTCGGCATAGTCAACGAATAAAATTATACAGAAAGAGGCAACTTTAACAGAATACCTCTTTCCATATGAATAGGAAATATCAAAGTTTTCCTTTTACGATCAATTCGGCAAGCGCTGCATATGGCACACTGTTCGAATCGGTCACATTAATACGGATATATCTGATACGTTGGCCATCTGAAATATCCAATGTCTGGCTATTTTCAGAAGCTGTTATCGTATAGTTCAGCGTACCAAGGATTGCCCAGGTTGAACCATTCGTACTGCCTTCCAGCACAACCGTTTTGGTAGAGGTATTGTTGGTCCGTCTCAGTAACTGGATGGAGAATACATTCCAGGCATACTTCATATCCACGGTAATCTGGTGCGGGAGTGCCGCCGTTTGTGCTTTCCATTCGCT
>JAVBSH010000003.1:0-32895 GCA_031547085.1 Bacteroidales bacterium | reverse complement strand
ATGAATAACAAAGTATCAAGAAGAACCTTTTTAGGTACAACGGCAACTGCTGCCGCAGCTTTTACCGTGATTCCCAACCATGCTATGGGAAGTGTATTAGGGCATAAAGCGCCCAGTGATAAATTGAATATCGCTGTCGTTGGCGCCGGTGGTATGGGAAATGCTAACCTTAATGCGGTAAAACCCACAGAAAACATTGTTGCTCTGTGTGATGTCGATTGGAAATATACTGCAAAGGTATTTGACCAGAACCCGAATGCAAAGAGGTATTGGGATTGGCGTAAAATGTACGACGAAATGGGTAAATCCATCGACGGCGTAATTGTAGCTACAGCTGACCATACACACGCTATCGTTGCTGCAACAGCTATGACCTTGGGAAAACACGTGTATGTGCAAAAACCCCTGACACATTCAGTTTACGAATCACGTTTGCTCACCAAGTTGGCCGAAAAATATAAAGTAGCTACCCAGATGGGTAACCAAGGTAGTTCGGGAGTAGGTGTCAGCAAAGTTTGCGATTGGATCTTTAATGGCGAAATAGGTGAAGTAAAACGTGTTGATACTTTCACTGACCGTCCGATTTGGCCACAAGGCTTGAACACACCGAAAAACGGGATGTGGGTTCCGGAAACGTTGAATTGGGATCTGTTTACAGGCCCTGCCAAACTCGTTCCTTACCATGAAATATATCACCCGTGGAACTGGCGCGGATGGTGGAACTATGGCACCGGCGCTCTTGGCGATATGGCTTGCCACATCATGCACCCGATTTTCAAAGGTTTGCAGTTAGGTTATCCCACCAAGGTACAGGGTAGCTCAACATTGTTACTTACCGATTGTGCTCCCACTGCACAAACTGTTCGTTACACTTTCCCGGCTCGTACGATACCCAGCATCAAGAAAGTGAAATTCCCTGAAGTAGAAGTTTATTGGTATGATGGTGGTATTAAACCGGTAATGCCTAAAGGATGGCCTGCAGGTAAGAATATGAACAATGCCGGCGGCGCTGCTATCTTCTATGGCTCTAAAGACACGTTAATTTGCGGATGTTATGGCAGAGACCCATGGTTGCTCTCAGGCAGGGTTCCCAATGCACCACAAACACAACGTGAAGTACCTAAAGGTGATGGCGGACATGAAATGGATTGGGTACGTGCTTGCAAGGAAAATCCTGCAACCCGTGTGAAAACCGCTTCTGATTTCAGCGAAGCCGGACCATTCAACGAAATGGTAGTCATGGGTGTACTGGGCGTACGTCTTCAAGGCTTGAACAAAGAATTGGAATGGGACGGCGCTAATATGCAATTTACCAATATCGGTGATAACGATAAATTCGGTATCACTTTAGCGGATGACTTCAAAATTGTTGACGGACATCCTTCGTTCGACAAACCCAGCAAGGAATTCAATGCCAAAGCATTTGCAAAGGAATTGATCAACCATACTTACAGGGATGGCTGGTCGCTGCCGGCAATGCCTTCTTAGATTGTAATCATTATAACGAATCCGCATGCGATCCATGCGGATTCCTTGTTTTAACCAAAATCATTTAATTCATTATAAAAATAGTTGTATGAAAGTAAAAAGAGTAATTCTTGGAGCAAGTGCCGTATGTATGATGTTTGCACTTGCATCGTGTGGAGGTTCATCCTCAAAGAAACCGGCAGAACCTGTTGCTGAAGAAAAAGCGGCAACGCCTGAAAAGCCTGCTGTTCCCGAATATACTGTAGTAGACAAACCTCAAGTAGACCTTTCAAAATTCAAAAAAGACAAAGATGGTTACATTGTAATTTTTGATGGAAAAAGCCTTGATGGTTGGAGAGGTTATGGACGCGACAATATGCCCGGAAAATGGAGTATTGATAACGGTATGCTTAAATTTTCCGGTAGCGGAGCTGGTGAAGGGCAAAGCAAAGATGGCGGAGATGTTATTTTTGCGCACAAATTCAAAAATTTCGAAGTTTCTATCGATTGGAAAATATCTAAAGGTGGAAATTCGGGTATTTTTTATTTAGCTCAGGAAATACAAGCAAAAGATCCTAATTCAGGTGAAATGAGAATGGAACCGATTTATATTTCTGCTCCCGAAAGCCAGGTATTGGATAACGAAAACCATCCTGATGCCAAATTGGGCGAAAACGGAAACCGTATGTCTTCATCGTTGTATGATATGATTCCTGCCAAACCGCAAAACGCTAAGCCTTTCGGCGAATGGAACAATACCACGATTATGGTTTACCAAGGTACAGTGGTTCACAAACAAAACGGCGCCAATGTACTTGAGTACCACCTGTGGACACAACAATGGACCGATATGTTGCAAAAGAGCAAATTCAGCCAAACAAATTGGCCTTTGGCGTTCGAATTGCTGAACAATTGCGGTGGCCCTAACCACGAAGGTTATATTGGATTGCAAGACCATGGCAATGACGTATGGTTCCGCAACATCAAGATCAAAATCATGGATTAATTTTTCATTTTTTATAAATCTCACGGTTTACATGAGCCGTTCCCTTAAAAAGGAACGGTTTTTTTGTTTCGTGCCAAAAACAAAAAAGCCATCGAAAAATTCGATGGCTCTTGAAATATGGTTTGAAATTGCTTAAACAAGCTTCATGTCTACCAATACTTGGTTCATATTACGAACGGCATCGGCGCTCTTATTGAACAGGGCTTGTTCATCGCTGTTCAACTTGTAGTCAACGATCTTTTCCCAACCAGTCTTGCCAACAACTACCGGAACACCGATACAGATGTCTTTTTGTCCGTATTCGCCATCCAAAGCGACGCAGCAGGGATAAACTTTTTTCTGGTCGCGGATGATGGCTTCCACCAGGGTCGCACCGGCAGCGCCTGGAGCATACCATGCCGATGTACCGAGGAATTTGGTCAATGTGGCTCCACCAACCATTGTATCGGCAACCACTTTGTCCAAAGCGTCAGCGCCAAGCAATTGAGAAACAGGAATCCCTTTGTATGTGGCGAACCGTTTGAGCGGAATCATGGTCGTATCGCCGTGTCCGCCGATAACTGTACCGTCAACATCGGTTGCAGCACCATCCAAAGCCTGGCTGAGGTAACATTTGAAACGTGAACTGTCGAGGATACCGCCCATACCGATTACCTGGTTTTTGGGTAATCCGCTCGATTTCAGCGCCAGGTAGGTCATGGTGTCCATCGGGTTGCTGATGACAATGATAACAGCCTTGGGCGAATATTTGAGGATATTTTGAGCAACATCCTTTACGATCCCGGCATTTACACCGATCAGTTCTTCACGTGTCATGCCCGGCTTACGCGGGATGCCCGAAGTAACCACTACAACATCCGAACCGGCTGTTGCGTTATAATCGTTTGTCACACCCTTGATGCGTGTATCGAACTCCAGCAAAGCAGCTGTCTGCATCATATCCAAGGCCTTGCCTTCGGATATTCCTTCCTTGATATCCAATAATATCAACTCGCTTGCCAACTCCTTTTGTGCAATTACATTTGCACAGGTTGCGCCTACATTACCGGCACCTACTACGGTTATTTTACTCATGAATGATAAATTTTCAATTAAAATTTTGGTAAAATTATGTGATTTTTGCCAAACATGGTAGTATTTGTGAAAAAATAATCCCGTTAAGAAAAATGAAATTGTTTTTATAAAATTTTTGGTATTAGTTTTGTGGAATAAAAATATCAAATCTAAAAAAGCATACATGAGAAATATCTTTTTTATCATTGTTATTGTCTGCATTTGCAGTAATTGTCAAACGCAGGGAGCAAAAAATCTGTGGGATGCTGTGAACAAAAGCGCATCGGGGGCAACGTTGACCAATAGTGAGGTCATTGCCGGGTTAAAGGAAGCGTTGACCATCGGTGCAAAGGAATCGGCAACATCGGCATCAGCAGTTAACGGGTTTTATAAAAACGCCAAGATTTCTATCCCCTGGCCGGCCGAAGCTCAGAAAATGAAAGATGCATTAGTGACCATCGGGCTCACCAAACAAGTAACAGCTTTCGAAGAGTCGATGAACCGGGCTGCCGAAGAAGCAGCCAAAGGCGCTTATGATGTGTTTGCCACGGCTGTCAAGGGAATGACCATTCAGGACGGGTTCACGATACTTAATGGTGGCGAAACGGCAGCAACGCAATATTTGCGCGAAAAAACAACCGCCCCGCTAAAAACAAGTTTTTCACCTATTGTCAAGAATGCTATTGACAAGGTGAACGTAACTTCGTACTGGAGCCCACTGGTAACGGCCTACAACAAGATTCCCGGCGTTACCAAGCAAAATCCCAACCTGGAGGACTACATCACCAACAAGGCAATTGACGGGCTGATGACGTTAATCGCCGAGCAGGAAGTGAAGATACGTAAGGATCCTGCGGCACAGGTAACAGCCTTGCTGAAAAAAGTGTTCGGAAAGAAATAAGGTCGTCAGAAATACCGACAAAATTATTGATACATTTGACAGGATTAACATGATTTACAAGATTATTTACATCTTGTAAATCATATTAATCCTGTCAAAAAAGATGAGAATATTATTTTTGTCAATACGTTATCGAATGAAAAGGCCTATCAGTTTTTGAGATTGGTAGGCCTTTTACAACATTCAACACAACAAATTCGAATTTTGTACATTTTTTTTGGTTATGCATGAAAATTATAACCAAAAATATTTGTACATTTGTAATCGTTCTTTTTTCATCGTATTCATGAAAATTTGTAACTATATTGTGTAGTTGCTGTGTACTGTCCAGTTGCTTTTTGGTTTACAGGTCAGCAATATCAGGGATGTCTCAGTTTCACTCTAAAATATCACATCTATGAAAAAACGAGCTTTCATCTTCCTGTTGCCCCTCTTCATATTGGGTGCATGTTCCAAAACGGAAATATCCGAACAAACCGGGTATCTATTACTGAATGTTTCCGGCACCAATCTGAAAGCCGGGATTGAATTGTCCGACTTCACGTTGCATATCAGCAACAATGATGGTGTGTCCATAACACACCGCATGGGTGACGTGTCGGGACAAATTGCATTAGCAGCCGGAATGTATACCTTTGAAGTCTATTCGGGTGTATTTTCCGAGCCGAAATTTGAAACCCCGAATTACAGGGGTGTTAAAGACATAGCGATTGTTGACGGCGAAACGACGGAAGCGTCAATTGTTTGTTCGCAGAACAATGCCGGTATCAAGATCGTGTGGTCTGACGAGTTTGCCGCCCTGTACCAGACTTATCAGGTTGAAGCCCGTTGCGACCAAGGTTACTTGGTATACTCAGCTTCTGAAGACCGTACGGGATATTTTCTCCCAGGGAATGTTACGTTGAAGGTTTCGGCCGACGGGAAAATCCTGAACGGCGGAACCATTACGCTTGTTGCCAAAGATATGGTCACCGCTACTTTGCGCCCGAAGGAATCTCCCACGGGTACTATATCCATCGGCATCACGGTTGATGAATTGGTCAACGAACGCGAAATCGAGATCATTATTGATCCGGAAGAAGAAGTCATCGAACCCATTGGGAATAGCGAAACCAATCCGTATTCGGTAGCTGATGCTATTGCCAAACAGGGCCAAAATGCAGTTTGGGTGACCGGGTATATTGTAGGAGCCAAACCGTCTGCGGGATACGATTTTGTGAATCCCGGCACATGGATCGCCAGCAATATTGTTCTTGCCGACGATATTGCCGAAACAAGCGATACCAAGTGTATTTTTGTTGAACTGGGATCATCAGGAACCTACCGGAACAATCTCAATTTGTTGGATCATCCTGGAAATCTGCATCAAAAGGTTATGATCAAAGGGAACCTTTTAAACTATCAATCTCGTGCGGGATTAAGGAATCTTACAAGTTATTCGTTCAAATAAAAAAATATTAAAAACCAGTTGAATTTGTATCAATTAGACAGGATTTACATGATTGACAAGATAAATCGCCGAAGACGATCTAAAATCCTGTCAATCTTGTAAATCCTGTCTAATATAATTTATATATCATCAATAATGAAAGTTTTAGGAATGGGCAATGCTCTGGTCGATATGATGACCGAATTACCCGATGACAGTCTGTTGCAGGAACTTGACCTGCGCAAGGGGAGTATGCAAATTGTTGATAAGGAATTTTCCAACAAAGCGTTGGAGAAAATTCAACATCTGAAACGCAGTGAAATATCGGGTGGATCGGCCGCTAACACAATATGTGGTTTGGCATCGTTGGGTATCGAAACGGCATTTATCGGCAAGACAGGTAGAGATCGTTTAGGTAAAGTTTTTCAAAAGGATCTGGAACATTGTGGAATCCGTCCGCTGATGCTGCACAGTGTCAACGAAACCGGACTGGCCCTTGCATTGGTCAGCCCCGACAGCGAACGTACCTTTGCCACCTGCTTAGGCGCTGCCGTTGAACTGGAACCTGGCGACCTCACTGCCGACATGTTCCGGGGCTACACTCATTTCTATATCGAAGGCTACCTGGTGCAACACCACGAGTTGATCAGGCGTGCGGTAGAATTAGCCAAAGAACAGGAATTAGACGTGATCCTCGATCTGGCAAGTTTTAATGTGGTGGAAGACAATTTTGAATTCCTGCATTTCCTAGTAAAGGAATATGCCGACGTGGTATTTGCTAATGCTGACGAGGCGCGTGTGTTTACCAATGGTAAAAAACCGGAAGAGGCTTTAGCCGAAATTGCAAAAGACTGCTGGATCGCAGTTGTAAAAACCGGTAAAGACGGTTCATTGATTCAGAACGGCAAACATGTATTCCATGTTCCGGCCAGTAAAGTGAATTGTATTGATACCACCGGTGCAGGCGATTTGTATGCTGCCGGATTCCTATATGGCTTGCTTAACGAATTAAACCTGCCCTTATGTGGGGAAATAGGCTCCATTCTTGCAGGGAAAGTCATCGAAGCAATGGGAGCGCGGATACCCGATGCTTCCTGGCCTGAAATAAAGACCTTAGTTAAAGATGTAGTTTATAAACAAATGGTATAGATGATGAATGTTCAATTCGTTCTCTTTTTCTTCTTCGTTGTATCTTGTTTACAAGTCGATGCGCAGTATTCGATACAAAACGCACATTCGCACAACGATTATGCAAACAAGGTTCCTTTCTGGACGGCCTACAATGCACATTTCGGTTCCATCGAGGCAGATATATTTGCTGTTGAGGGTGAATTATATGTAGCGCATTCCAAACGTGAGATCACTCCCGAACGCACATTGGATGCCCTTTACATTGATCCGCTGGTTAAATGTTTCAAAAACAACAGGAACAAACCATGGCCAGGTTCTGACGAAAAGCTTCAGTTGCTCATCGACCTGAAAACACCGCCTTCACCAACACTCGATTTGCTGGTAGCTAAGTTGGCGAAATATCCGGAAGTATTCGATCGTTCCGTCAATCCTTATGCCGTGCAGGTGGTTATCAGTGGCGACATGCCCCAACCAGCTGACTTTGGGAAATATCCACGGTTCATCATGTTCGACGGGCGTCCTTCAACCACATACAGTCCCGAACAACTTGAACGTATTGCGATGTACAGCGTTGCCTGGAGCTTGCCTAAAGGTAAACCCCTATCGGCAGCAGATCGCAAGAAAGTGGAAGATATCATCGGGACGGCGCATAGCCTCAACAAAAAAATGCGTTTTTGGGCTACCGAAGATACACCCGAAGGCTGGAAATTAATGATGGACCTGGGTGTCGATTTTATCAATACAGATAAGATCAATGAACTGGCTGCATTCTTAAGCAATTGAAAATTAACAGTTGAGTTGTGCATGTTGGGACGAGGTTATACCTCGTCCCTTATATCCCGGTAGGCTTGGCCTGCCATCATAGATCCGACTGAAGCGGAGCCTCAGCCGAACAGCGCACTACACAACTTAGCGTAAGCGATCTCACCGCAGGTAAAACTAAACAGTGAATAGTATATAAATAATATTAAATGACGATTAGTAAAGCGATATTTGTAAAAAGCAGTTCCGCGTTAAAAGAATGTCCAAAGCCGGATATGCCGGAGTATGCTTTCATCGGACGGTCGAATGTGGGTAAGTCTTCGCTCATCAATATGTTGTGTGCCAACAGCACTTTGGCAAAGACATCGTCCACCCCCGGCAAAACACGCTTGATCAATCATTTCCTGGTAAATGAAAACTGGTATTTAGTCGATCTTCCCGGATATGGTTATGCGAAAGTATCCAAAAGCATGCGGAAGGATTTTGATAAGACGCTGTTCAATTACCTGACCAAGCGCGAAAACCTGTATTGTGTTTTTGTGTTGATCGATTCGCGGATCCCGCCACAGGCCAATGATATGGAGTTTTTAAATAACCTGGGAAAGTTGCAGGTGCCTTTTGCCATCATTTTTACCAAAACCGACAAAGTGACACAAAAACGACTGAGTGATAACACTAAAGCATTTAAAAACGAACTGCTGAAAACATGGGAGGAACTGCCTCCATGTTTTTTCACTTCTGCCACCACCAAGCTCGGGAAAGAAGAGGTGCTGGATTTTATTGAGCGAACAAATTTGTCATGATTTTTTTCATGCGCAGTCTTTTAGTGTTGTTCTAAAAATACTCCTATGATCCTCAAACACATTTATCACAAAAAGAATTCCCGGACACCCTTTTGGTTTTTGATAAAATCATCATTAATTTTGTCCTTTCATATCACATTAAAAATGACCTGTAAGAACACCTGATGTTACCGGACAAAAGGCAAGTTTCCCTGTCAAGGGCTTGCCTTTTGTCGTAGCATTTTAAGAAACACCGGATCAAATGGCTAAATCAAAAAAGACATCACCTATAGTAAATACCCTCCAAAAGTTTTTTAATCATTACATTGTTAGGAATGTGCTGATATTATTGTTGATAGGCTTCTTTTTATGTTACGGTTCGTTGGTTTTCCTGCGACATTACACGCACCACGGCGAAGCATTGTCGGTGCCTGATGTCAGGGGATTGACCCTGGCTGAGGCGCAAAAGGTGTTGCAGGCGCAAAAAATGCGTTGCCAGCTTTCCGATTCGGTATATGTCACTTCCGTAAAGCCTGGTGCTGTATATATTCAGAATCCGGAACCTAGTTTCAAAGTCAAGGAAAAACGAAATATTTTCCTAACCATCAATGCAATGGCACCCGAAAAAGTAAAGATGCCCGATGTGGTGGGCGTAACACTCAGGCAGGCCAAAACCATCCTCGAATCGCAGGGTTTGAATATCGGAGTCTTAAAACCTGTGCCCGACATTGCTAAAAACAATGTATTAAAACAACTGTACAAGGGCAAGGAAATCCGGAAAGGGACATCAATTTTGAAAGGTGCGGAGATCGACCTGGTGGTAGGAGCAGGATTGAGCGACGAACGTACCAGCGTCCCCAACCTTGTCGGGTTAACCTTAACGGAAGCACGCAACGAAGCCACAAAATATTCTTTGAACATTAGCGTTATATACGATAATTCTGTAACAACAAGCGTCGACTCTATCAAAGCATTCATCTTTCAGCAAAGGCCATTGTCCACTGCCAATGCAATGCTTCAGCTCGGTTCGGCCATTGATGTCTGGATGACGGTTGACGAAGGTAAGAAACCAGGTGCAGCCGAAGAAGGAAAGTAAATCAGGAAATGCGCATATATCTCACCGGCATATTATTATTGACATTCGGAACTTTGCTGTTCGGACAACAACCTGTGGTTGTTCCGCTGGAGTATAATCCTGCGCTCGGCGGAGAATACCGGCCTGTAATGAAACGGCTGGGACAGAACGACACGATTGATTTACCGTTTTTCGACGATTTTTCATATTATGCTTCATCCTCATACCCCGATCAGTCGTTATGGACTGACCGGTTTGTCTTTATCAACAACGATTATCCCAACCAGCCCCGCTCAAATGGCGTAGCCACCTTCGATGCGCTGGATGCCAACGGGAAGATATACAAAAACAATACGGCGCAGTTTCCTGCCGATACGTTAACCTCCCGCCCTATTAACCTCAACAGCGGGATGAATGGAGTGTACCTGAGTTTCTACTATCAGCCGCAGGGTTATGGCGATAGCCCCGAAGCAGCCGACTCGCTGATCCTCCAGTTCAAATTGCCCGAGACTAAGCAATGGCGTAGCGTATGGAACACTCCGGGCACGACGCTTAAACCGTTCAAACTGGTGATGATCCCTGTGCAGGGGGATTATCTGGATAAAGGGTTTCAATTCCGTTTTGTAAACATGGTCAGTCTTGAGCAAGGTAGCGACAACCCCGGCAAGAAAGGCAATGTAGACCACTGGCATATCGACTATGTGCGCCTGGATAAGGACAGGAACGAAAATGACACAACCGCATTAGATGTAGCCATTATTGCTCCCATCCGATCGCTGATCAAGGGCTACCAGTCCATCCCATGGAAACAGGTGGAATTTGCCATCACTACCCGGTTGGAATCGGAAATAGCAATTACGTACAGGAACAACGACAGCGTAGCACATTCTGTAACCAGACAATTCGACATCACCGATGTATACAAAAATAACACCATCAGCCTGGAGTCGGGCGGCAGCGAAAATACTGGGGTCGACTCAATCATTATCTTCAGTCAAGAAATTGCCAATCCGTTTATTTCCACTTCCGTGGATTCGGCTATGTTCGAACTGAAGGGATACCTGAAAACCGATGATGGCGACCGCAAGGAAAATGACACGGTGCGTTATTACCAGATGTTCAAAAACTATTTTGCCCGCGATGACGGTATTCCCGAAAGCGGATACGGCTATATGGGAAATAATGCGCAGAACCTGTCCATTGCATGCCGTTACGAGACTTTTATGCCCGATACATTACAGGCGGTCAGCCTGTATTTCAATCCTACGCTCAACGATACCACCAAAAGATATGTTTTCAAGATAGCTGTATGGCGCGACAATAACGGTCGCCCTGGCGATCAGGCTTATCTCTCCTCAGAGGAATATTCGCCCAAAGTAATGGGAAAATTTACCACCTACGTACTCGAAAGACCAGTGTATGTTACCAAAAATTATTGGATCGGTTGGCAGCAAGTGACGTCGGGTTACCTGAATGTAGGCTTCGACCGTAATTATAATGACAAAGGTAACCTTTGGCAGAATGGTTCGGGTACCTGGCAGCAAGACCTTAATAACGGGACGTTGATGATCCGACCATCATTTGGTAAACGGAAGGATTTTCCCACCTCGGTGGTTGACCCCGAAATGCCCGGACACAACGATCCGATGAAGATATATCCCAACCCGGCTTCGCAATATATCCGTATAGAGGTGGAAACCGCACCGGGGACAAATTCTGCGGACTACGAAGTGGAGATACTCGGACAAACCGGCCGATTGCTTTATCGCACGGCATATACCAGCGATATGATCGATATAAGCCGGTTTACGACAGGACTGTATTTCGTGCGGCTTATCCACAAGAAAACCGGACATACACAAGTACAAAAACTATTGATATACCGATGAACCGACCTGTAAAAACGCACCCTGCACTTGTCCTGTTATTATTGATATTCATCATTCCTGCATGCCAAACGCATGAAAAGGTGAAGATAAAGATCGACAGATTCGAAAAGAGCCTGTTTTCCCTCCCTGCCGATTCGGTAGCGGCAGCAGTTCCCTGGTTGCAACAACATTATGGTGAGTTTTTCGACCTGTACAGCATGAGGATAATTGCCATAGGAGACCCTCATGACTTGAATTACCCGGTAGAACTGGCCAAATTCATTACCGATCCGGATATGAAGAATGTTTACCAAAGGGTGAACGAGGTATATCCCAATCTGAAAGATATCGAAACCGGTTTGGGTAAGGTTTTTTCCAACTATCGTAAGGAATTCCCTGATAAGGTGGTACCTTCGGTATATACGGCCATTTCGGGATTCAACCAGTCGATGATGGTTACCGATACCATCCTGGCCATTGCATTGGATAAGTATCTGGGACGGGACGAGGATATGTATTTCATGTTGGATCTGGCCAATTATCAGCGGTATACGATGGATAAAAAATATGTAGTGTCCGACTGCATGAAGGCCTGGATGACCACCGAATTCCCTTACAAGGATTCAATAGATAATGTATTGACCAATATTCTTTATGAGGGGAAAATTATTTATGCTTTGCGCCAAATGCTTCCTAATACGCCCGACAGCTTGGTGTTCGGGTTCACTCCCGACCAGGTGAAATGGTGCCGGAACAATACAGCCCAGATGTGGACGTTCCTGGTAGAGAAGAAGATGTTGTTCAGTGCAGACTACCTGATCATTAACAAGCTGATCGGGCCGGGGCCCTTCTGTTCGTTGTTTACGCGCGAATCGCCCGGCCGTGCACCGGTATGGTTAGGTTACCAGATCATACAGTCGTACATGAAACACAATAAGGTAACACTTGGTGATTTGCTGTCGGATAATGACTACCTGGGGATATTGGCGAAAGCGAAATTCAAACCGTAAAGTTCCCGGCTTATTTTGTGAAACTGTTCGAGTTATTTTTGATTTTTACGGTTTTGCCACGGACTGTGCTCGCGCCGTTACCGGATTTCACATCCAATGCAGTATATTCCAGCCGGGCAATTACTTCATTCTTGGCGTTGTATACCGTCTTTACAGCCACATTGCCGGGATCGAAATATAAATCACCGATTGCTCCTGTGCGCAAAGCGAAGCAGCTAAACACAACAACCATATCATGATAATCGATTCCTTCATGAACTTCTGCTTGAAAATATCTATCCGTGATTTGTTTACAAATGTGGACATTTTTGGTAAAATATAAAAATATGATGATAAGCTGCCTTAGAAGTGAAAACAGAATAACATCCCCAAATTGTCACCCTTATTTGGAATAGCCCGTTAGGAAACTTAGTGAAGCAATCCTGTCCGGATGAACTCGTTCAGACGGGCTCACGAACGGATGTGAGTAACCGTTCTTATAAACGTTAGTGAACCGAACTTGCCCGCCTGACTGGACGGGCAGGCGGGCTCAACAAAGTTAATAATATTCGGTGATCAATTTCTTGCTACTTTCGTAAAAATTACGACCTTTGTCCTCTCAAAAGAACATTGACCAAAACCTCAAAACATGATATATTTTTTTCGTAACAAGCTTCAAGAAGTTATTGTTGTACAGGCTGTTGATGGATTAAAATCCACTGATATCTCCAAGTTGGAATGGCTTTTCGGCGAAGCCACCTGCATTGATGCCGTCGAAGTGACAGGCTGGTTTGTGGGGCCCCGCCGTGAAATGATCTCCCCGTGGAGCACTAATGCTGTGGATATCACCGTAAACATGAATATACATGGCATTGTGCGTATCGAGCAGTTTGTGCCCACCACGCCGCCTAAGGAAAATGCCCCGCGCAACTACGATCCCATGTTGCAAGCGCTCTATGAGAACCTCACTGCCGACATCTTCACCATCGACCGTCAACCGGAACCCATCCTATATATCGACGATATTGCTGCTTACAACCAACAGGAAGGTTTGGCGCTGAGTGCCGACGAAATCGCTTATCTTGAAGGGCTGCAACAAAAACTGGGACGTAAGCTCACCGACAGTGAGATTTTCGGTTTTTCGCAGGTAAATTCCGAACACTGCCGCCATAAAATATTCAATGGTCAATTCGTGATCGACGGCGAGGCCAAGCCGTCATCATTGTTCCAGATGATCAAACGCACATCGGCTTTGAATCCCAACCGTATCGTATCGGCGTACAAAGATAATTGCGCGTTCATTGAAGGGCCACAGGTAGAATGGTTTGTTCCCGAACATGGCGACCGGCCCAGTGATTTCGGTATACACTCCGAAGAAGTAGTAATTTCTCTGAAAGCCGAAACACATAATTTTCCCACCACAGTGGAACCGTTTAACGGCGCAGCAACAGGTGGCGGCGGCGAGATCCGCGACCGCGTAGCCGGCGGTAAAGGAGCCATCCCATCAGCTGGTACTGCCGTATACATGACTTCATACCCACGATTCTCAGAAACAGGCCGGGTATGGGAAAAATTAGAATCGCGCCCGTGGCTTTACCAGTCGCCGCTCGACATTCTCATTAAAGCATCAAACGGGGCAAGCGACTTTGGTAATAAGTTTGGCCAGCCGCTCATTTGCGGAAGTCTGTTCACTTATGAACACATCGAAAAGATGAAAAAGTTCGGATTCGACAAGGTGATCATGATGGCCGGCGGCGTGGGTTACGGCCGCAAGAGCGACAGCATGAAAGGCATACCTGAGCCGGGCGATAAGATCATCATGCTTGGCGGCGATAATTACCGTATCGGAATGGGTGGCGGCGCGGTATCGTCGGTTGCTACCGGAGAATATGCCAATGCTATTGAGTTGAATGCTGTGCAGCGCTCGAACCCGGAGATGCAAAAATGTGTAGTAAATGCCATCCGTGCATTAGCCGAGAGCGAGCAAAACCCCATCGTATCGATCCACGACCATGGCGCCGGCGGACATCTTAACTGCCTGTCGGAGTTGGTGGAAGCCACCGGCGGAAAGATCGACATGAGTCGCCTGCCGATCGGCGACCCCACACTTTCGGACAAGGAAATCGTGGGCAATGAGTCGCAGGAACGCATGGGTCTGATCCTGAAAGCTAAGGATGTGGAAACGCTTCGGCGCGTTGCCGAACGCGAACATGCGCCAATGTATGTGATCGGCGAAGCTACGGGTGACCACCGGTTTACATTCGAAGATCCCAAGACGGGAGAAAAACCGATCGACCTGATGCTCGAAGATATGTTCGGCAACACGCCCAAAACGGTGATGACCGACAGTACCCTCCGCACAGAATTTGAACCCATTATATACGAAAAAAATAAACTGCAGGAATATCTCGAAAGCCTGCTGCAATTAGAAGCCGTGGCCTGCAAGGATTGGCTTACCAATAAAGTGGATCGTTCCGTAACAGGACTGATTGCCGTGCAACAGACTGCCGGCGAAATACAACTACCGCTGAACAACCTCGGTGTGGTGGCGCTCGATTACCAGGGAGTGGCAGGTATGGCGACTTCCATCGGCCATGCGCCGGGCGTAGCATTGTTGGATGCCGCTGCCGGATCGCGCATAGCCATTTCCGAAGCGTTGACTAATTTAGTGTGGGCGCACTTAGACGGTGGCATCAAGGCCGTATCGCTCAGCGCCAACTGGATGTGGCCTTGCAAGAATCCAGGCGAGGACGCCCGTCTTTATAGCGCAGTGGAAGCAGCCAGTGAATTTGCCATCGGCCTTGGCATCAATATCCCAACAGGAAAAGACTCGCTGTCGATGACCCAGAAATACCCCGGCGGTGATGTGGTGTATTCACCCGGAACCGTTATCATATCCACCGTGGCACAGGTGACCGATGTCCGTAAGGTGGTTCGGCCTGTAATGGACAATGACCTGGCATCACATCTTATTTATGTCGACCTGTCGGGTGCACCATTTGCCTTAGGTGGAAGCAGTTTTGCGCAAATATTAGGCAATACAGGTGATGCTGTTCCCGACATTACCGACACAGCCTATTTCGTAAAAGCATTCGACGTGGTACAACGCCTCATCGGGAAGGAAATGGTTGTAGCTGGCCATGACGTATCATCGGGTGGTCTCGTCACCACACTGCTTGAAATGTGTTTCGCTAACCGCGAGGGTGGTATGGAAATTGACCTTACGGAGATAGCACATGGAAACAGCAGCGAAGCCGATATCATCCGGGTACTGTTTGCTGAAAATCCGGCACTGATCCTGCAAGTACGCGAAGTGGACAGTGTGAAGGTGCATGAAGCTTTCGGACTGGCAGGCATACGTGCGCATACCATCGGCAAACCGATCGCGAAACGTATTATACGAGTATTCTGCGACGGCGAGAAATACAAATTCGATATCGACCAGTTGCGCGACCTGTGGTTCAAAACTTCATACCTGTTCGACTGTCGCCAGAGTGGTAAAAAACAGGCTACCGAACGGTTCAGTAACTATAAGTTCCAGCACTTGGAATATGAATTCCCGGCACACTTCAAGGGTTCATTGGCACAATACGGCATCGATCCGCACCGCACGGCACCTACGGGTATTCGTGCAGCCATCATCCGCGAAAAAGGTTCTCAATGCGACCGCGAAACAGCCTGGATGATGCATCTTGCCGGGATGGATGTGAAGGATGTACATACCTCCGACCTGATTGCGGGCCGCGAAACGCTCAATGACGTAAACATGATTGTGTTCGTGGGTGGATTCTCCAACTCCGATGTGTTGGGTTCAGCCAAAGGTTGGGCAGGCGCTTTGCTCTACAACGAAAAGGCAAAAGCGGCGCTCGACCGTTTCTATGCACGGCCCGACACGTTGAGTCTTGGTGTATGCAACGGTTGCCAGTTGATGATCGAACTGGGCCTGATCACACCCAACGATGAGCAAAAGCCGTGGATGGAGCACAATGACTCGCACAAGTTCGAAAGTGCTTTTGTGAATGTCACCATTCCCGAAAACAAATCGGTAATGTTGCAGTCGCTGGCCGGTTCACGGCTTGGTGCTTGGGTTGCTCACGGCGAAGGTAAATTCAACCTGCCCATGCCTATGGAACATTATAATGTAGCTCTGAAATACAGCTACGAGTCATATCCTGCCAATCCCAACGGTTCGCCGCAAGGTATTGCAGCCATTTGCAGCGACGATGGTCGCCATTTGGCCATGATGCCACATTCCGAGCGTGCCATTTACCCTTGGAACTGGCCATATTACCCGGCTTCGCGCCAGCATGACCAGGTAACTCCATGGGTGGAAGCGTTTGTGAATGCTGCCGAATGGATCGGGAAAAATAAAAGGTGAGAGATAATAGGTAAGAGATGGTTAGGTGAGGGTGGCCGAATCCATTGAAATGGATCAAAAAATCAAAAATAGCTCTTTGTCTCGGGTAATTTTTGTAATATTGTCCTTCCTTTTTAAGGACTTATCTTATTGAATACAAGTAATTTTAAATCAATTATACTAAAAGAATATGAAGTTTGTCGTATCAAGTTCTGAATTGCTGGGGCATTTGCAAGCTATCAGCAAGGTCATCAACAACAAAAACACTTTGCCGATCCTGGATAATTTCTTATTCAAACTGGAAGGCAATACATTGGAAATAACGGCTTCGGACTTAGAAACCACACTAATCACACGGATGAAACTGGAAAACGTTTCCGAAGGCGGCGCTATAGCTATCCCTGCCAAGTTCCTGACTGAATATTTGAGCAAATTTTCGGAACAGCCGTTAACGTTCGATATTTCAACCGATACCTTTTCCATCCGCATCCATTCCGAGACGGGCGAATCGAATATTATGGGATACGACTCGGAAGACTTTCCGCAACTACCTGCACTGAAACAGGATATGGTATCGCCATTGCGCGTTGCGGCCGATTTGGTATTACAAGGTATCAGCAAAACGATCTTCGCTACCGGTGAAGACGAACTACGTCCTGTAATGAATGGTATCTTTGTGGAAATGAGCGCTGAGAATATCACATTTGTGGCATCCGATTCGCACATGCTGGTACGCTACCGCCGCAATGATGTGAAAGCTGAAAAAGACGGCTCATTTATTCTTCCCAAAAAACCGGCTGGTCTGCTGAGAGCAGTTTTAGCTAAAGAACAAGGAGATGTGGAAATCTCGTTCGACGACAAAAATGCATTGTTCCAATTATCGGAATACACTATGGTATGCCGCCTGGTGGAAGGGATGTATCCTGCTTACAGCTCGGTGATCCCGGTGGACAATCCCAACAAGATGATCATCGACCGCGTGGAATTCCTCGGTTCATTGCGCCGTGTATCCATGTTCACCAATCAGGCTACCAATCTGGTGAAGATCGAACTGAAAGGTAACCAGATCACTATTTTCGCACAGGACATCGACTTTTCGATTGCCGGCCACGAAACGCTGAAATGCCAATACGACGGCGATAATATGAACATCGGTTTCAAGGCTAATTTCCTTGCGGAAATATTAGCCAACCTGTCGTCAACGGATGTTAGCCTCGAGATGTCGGATCCGTCGCGTGCCAGCCTTGTGTTGCCCGTACAAACAGATATCGAAGGTGAAGATGTGCTGATGTTGATCATGCCGATGACTGTTGCTGAATAAACCCATTGATTGATGAAACTCAACCTGAAAAATCCGATGGTTTTCTTTGACCTTGAAGCAACGGGCATGAACATTGCCTCCGACCGGGTTGTCGAATTGTCGTACCTGAAAATTTATCCTGATCAACGGGAAGAAGTTAAAACATACCGTATCAATCCCACCATTCCTATCCCGGCGGAAACCACAGCGATACACGGCATTAGCGATGAGGACGTGAAAGACGCTCCTACATTTAACGAGATTGCCAAGACATTGGTCAAAAGTTTCGAAGGGTGTGACTTTGCAGGTTACAATTCCAATAAATTTGATTTGCCGATGCTGGCCGAAGAGTTTCTCCGCGCCGATGTCGATTTTGATTTGAAGAAGCGTAAGTTTATCGATGTCCAGGTGATTTTTTATAAGAGGGAGCAACGGACGCTGAGTGCTGCATTCCAGTTTTACTGTAACAAGGAACTGACCAATGCTCACAGTGCTGAGGCCGACACCCGGGCTACTTACGAGGTGCTTCAGGCGCAATTGGACATGTATGCCGATTTGCAGAACAATGTCGACAAACTGTCGGAATATTCGGCACATTCGCGTACCGTTGATTTTGTGGGGCGTATCGTGTATAACGACAAGGATGAGGAGGTATTTAACTTCGGAAAATACAAAGGCCAGACGGTCGTTTCCGTGTTGTCGAAAGATCCGTCATACTATTCATGGATGATGAACGGTGATTTTCCGCTATATACCAAAAATGTATTGACAGCCATCAAATTGAGGGGTTTCAACAATAAATGACTTTCGGGTCTTAAACCGTTTAACCTGCCGGGTCGGCAGGTTTTATTTTTCTATCCAAATCTACTAAGTCAAAAAAAACAGCAGGTTTTGGGTTTAAGGGTGTATGACAAATTGCATCAAGTCGCATTTTTAATTTCCTGACTTTTCCATAAAAATTATACACTATGTCATTTGTAAGAAAGATAAAGAAAGGGGGCTTCGGTCTACATAGCAGAGGTGGAGAGCTATCGTGAAGACGGTAAGGTACGTCAGCGCGTTTGGGAAAGGAAATAGCCGGGAAGGCGGTAAAAAAGGTATATGCCTCCGATATCGAGGTGATGCATGTCAAGCAGTATCTGGATTACAAGTTGATCCATGATATTGCCTGTAAGTTGGGTTTGCCCGATTTATTGAAGTCGCACATGAAATCAATATTATTGCTCGTATATACGCAACTTGTCAGCCGCAAGTCCCTCAGTCGGCTCCCCGAATATGTGGAACACACGGCATTGAAGGAACTTTTGGGAATCCAGATTCCGGTTGAAATAATTTTTGAGATTTATATCACATTGGGTATATCATTTTGCCGTAAAAAAACGTTATTATCAGTATTATTGATAAAAAATGAAATGAATATTTCAACAAGGAAAATATAGAAAATCACCTGTTTGGAACAATTATGCCCAGGGTTACTCTATATTTGTTGCAATAAATACGGTATTTTGTTGCATTATTGCAGATAAAAAGCTATTTTTGCGACGCTTTTGAAATGGAGGTATAACTGACGGGACTGTGTTTAGAAGTAATCGAAACGGGACCGTATTTATAAGTACTGTTTTATGAGGAAAATAATTTTGTCGCTGCTCTATTGTTTAGTATCAAGAGTCATTTGAAAAAATTGGATATACAAAAAATGTCATCATAATGATGTTCATCAATCAAGGGTTTTATGAGTCGTGAAGTTTTATTTTCAGGATTGCCACTCAAAACCATTTTCGCCGAAACGCCATTTGAAATTTACAGACTGTCTAATGGCATGAGGTTGGTTCACCAGAGGATTGAATCGCCGGTAGCATATTGCGCTTTGATGATGAATACGGGTTCGCGGGATGAATTGGACAATGAGTACGGTGCGGCACATTTAGTGGAACACCTCCTTTTTAAGGAAACTCATAAACGTAAAGCATATCATATCCTTAGCCGGATAGAGAATGTTGGAGGCGAACTGAATGCATATACTACCAAAGAGGATACGTGTGTGCATGCCGCCTTTTTGAATGCACATTATGCCCGTACACTTGAATTGTTCAGCGATATAGTGTTTAACCATAAAATTACCGGGAAAACACTTGAAGTTGAAAGAAAAGTGGTTATTGATGAGATAAAATCATCGAAAGACACCCCATCGGAGTTAATTTTCGACGAATTTGACGAGTTGTTGTTTCCTTGTCATTGCTTGGGTCGTAACACCTTAGGGACAGTTCGTTCGGTTAACAAATTGGACAAGGCGACGATTGAACAATTTATCAGCCGCAATTATCATCCCAGTCGGATGGTATTGTCATCGGTGGGAAAAATATCTTTTCAGCAATTGATCGCGTATGCTGAAAAATATTTTAACGGAGTAACCACCCGGCAAGAGGTGTCCGAGGTACGGTTAGCGCCGGATGCATATGTTCCTTTCGAAAAACGGATTCATAAGAAGAATCACCAATCGCATTGCATCATCGGGACGACATGCGATAGTTCGAGTCGAGAATTCAGGATAGCGATGACGATGTTGGCCAACCTGTTGGGTGGTCCCGGGATGAATACCCGGTTGAACATGTCGTTGCGCGAGCGAAACGGATGGGTTTATCATGTAGAGGCGTCGTATACTCCATATTCTGATGTAGGCGTTTTTAATGTCTATTTTGGAACCGATAAGGCAAATATCGAAAAATGTATTGCGCAAGTCAAAAAAGAATTGACAAAGCTTCAGGAAAAACCATTAACGGTTTCGCAACTGAAAAAAGCGCAACAACAGCTTGTAGGTCAGCTGTCTATTGCATCTGATAATAATGATGCGAGGATGTTATCCGCAGGGAAAAGCATTTTGATGTTTGATAATATCGATAATTTGTACGATATTTGTGTGCAGATTAGTGAAGTAAATGCTGAACGCCTTTGTGGGGTAGCAAATCAAGTATTTCATAACCTGAGTTTTTTGACATATCAGTAAATAGTGGATCAACAGGTAAAGGATTATATTCACGATCACTTGGGACGGGAGGACAATATCCTGGAAGAATTGTACCGTTACACCAACCTGCACGCCCTGTATCCCGGAATGATATCCGGACACGAACAGGGAAGGCTGCTCAGTATGATCAGCCAGATGGTGCAGCCCGATCATATCCTCGAAATCGGGACTTTTACCGGTTATTCAGCTATTTGCCTGGCGGAGGGGTTAAGCTCCCGGGGGGTGTTGCACACCATAGAGCAAAATGACGAAATAGCAGACACGGCATTATCTTTTTTCGGGAAAGCGGGTCTGAAAGATAAGGTCATTTTGCACATAGGTGACGCCTTTGAAATAATCCCGACGCTGGATGTATTTTTCGATCTTGTATTTATCGATGCGGCAAAAAAGCAATATTTGGAGTATTATCATGCCATATTCGATAAAGTAAAGCCGGGCGGATATATTTTAGCAGACAATATCCTGTGGTATGGAAAGGTTGCCGATTCGAAGGTTCAGGATGAGACAACCAACAAGTTGCGGGAGTTTAATGATTTTGTCAGCAGGGATATCCGTGTAGAAAGGGCTATCATACAAAATCGGGACGGATTGTTTATTTTGCGAAAAAGATTGAACAATTAGGATTTTTAGATGTTTTATCATAAATAAGTTAAATTAAACATCATTTTAGCCATATTTAAATAAAGTTTTTTCTTAAATAATTAATCAATTCAATAACCTCTAATACCAAAAGATGTCATGCCTACTTATTCCATTAAAGATCTTGAGAACCTGACCGGTATTCAAGCTCATACGATAAGGATCTGGGAACAGAGATATAATCTTTTAAGCCCGGAAAGAACGCCAACCAATATCAGGATTTATTCCGACAAGGATTTACGGAAGCTCCTAAGTGTTGCACTATTAAACAATAATGGTTTGAAAATTTCGAAAATCGCTAATTTGTCCGATGTCGAAATTGCCGAAGCAGTATTGCAACTTTCGGAGGGTGAAGATTCCAATCTGGAAAGCCAGATCGAAAGTCTCAAACTGATCATGGTGGATATGAACGAGGCCAAATTTGAAAAATTGTTCAGCCATCTTGTGCTGCAAATGGGTTTCGAAGAAACAATCATGAAGATTTTCATTCCTTTTTTCAAAAGATTGACCTTCTTGTGGCAAACTAACTCAGTTACCGTTGCCCAAATTAATTTTATAACATCGCTGTACAAACAGAAATTATATGTTGCCATTGATGGATTGTCACCTTCGGAAAGGAAAGACAGCAGGAAGTTTATCCTGTTCCTACCCAGGACCGAGCGGTTGGACAATGGATTGCTTTTCTGCAATTACATGGCTAAGAAACGTGGTTTCCAAACCCTCTATTTGGGCGCTTCGTTTCCGGCCGAAGAATTGTCGGATATCCTGCAAAAGAATCCGAATAGTTATCTTCTTTCAATTGCAACTTTGTCTCAAATTGACCTGTCGGCCTACTATACCAAAGTTTTGGCTGCATGTACCGATGGCCAGAAACTGTTGTTGACCGGATCACAGATCAATACGGTGAAGATAACGGATGACCGTTTGTCTATATTCCAGGATTATACCGAAATGCGGGATATGCTGGATAGTCTATAAATGGACATCAATACTCAATACATAAAAAGATTTCGGTTTTTGATTCCCTTTAAAAATTAGAATATCTTTCGTATAACTTTAAAACCTGTCGGAAACGTTTTACCGGCAGGTTTTTCTAATTTAAATAACCAATGACGACATTACGCAAAGCAACCCAGGATGATTGCGCTTTGATTTACCAATTGGCGGTTCCGTCGTGGAAAGCCGCTTATGGCGATATCTTGTCGGAAGAACAGTTCGACTATATGATTGATATGATGTATTCCGAACAATCGCTAAAAAGGCAGATGCAGGATGGGCACATATTTTTCATTGCATATCCGGAGGATGGTTATCCTGCCGGTTTTATTTCGCTGCATCCGGTAGTAGGGGAATCCCATTATATACTGGAAAAGCTGTACGTGCTTCCGCAGACACATGGAACGGGTTTGGGACGTTTCTTGGTGGAAAAAGCCGAAGAATATATCCGTGAACAGCATCCTGAAAAGGAAATATTATTCGAACTGAATGTGAATCGAAATAATAAGGCGGTTGGATTCTATGAGCGTTTGGGATTCCGTATAGACCGACTTGTCGACGAAAATATCGGTAATGGTTTTTACAAGAACGATTATATTATGCAGAAAACGATCGTCGGCTATTAATGTGATTGGCTATTTTCCAGAGTCTGCATATTTCTGACCGTAAACCACGATCCGGATATCACTGTGCCCTCCTTGTTGTTTCACCACCTGTACTTGTGTCCCGATACGTTCCTTGAGCGCTTCCACATGCGAGATGATGCCGATAGTTTTGCCGTTGGCACGGAGATTTTCGAGTGCTGATATGGCTACTTCCAACGTGCTGGCGTCGAGCATTCCGAATCCTTCGTCGATAAACAGTGAGTTAATTTGTGTCTTTCGGCTGGCTAGTTCCGAAAGGCCCAGCGCCAAGGCAAGACTCACCAGGAAACTTTCGCCTCCCGATAGTGTTGTCATCGGGCGGACGATGTCCGCTTGGTATCCGTCCACAATTTCCAATTCCAGATCCTTACCATGTGTTTTTCGGATCGTGTACCTGTCGGTGAATGTAGCGATGTGCCGATTAGCAAGTTGTACCAGTCGTTCGAGCGTTAAGCCTTGGGCGAAATTGCTGAATACCTTTCCATTGGCTGATCCGATCAGTTTGGATAATTTTTCCCAACGCATCGCTTCCTTACGATGTAGTTCGATATTTTCGGCAAGTTGAGAATGTGTCGTCCGGTTGTGTTCGTCTGTGTCGATAATCTGCTTGATACGACCCATTTCCTGAAGTGTTTCTGAAATAGAGTGTTCTAAAGTACGTATTCTTTCCTGCAAGGCATCGGTTGTTTCGTCGGTAAGTTTTTTTACGGTTTCGGCATTGAGCTCATCCCTGTTTTCTTTCAAAAGACGGGTAATGGCGGTTCGTTGTCGTTCGGTATCCTGATACCGTTTTTCGATGCGTTCGGCTTCTTCTTCCGGGATGATATACCCACGCACAACTTCCGTTGATTCGAATCCTGCAGCTTGTATTTTTAGCAAAAACATTTCTGACAATTGCCTACCCTGTTGTTGCAACCGTTCCTTATCTGTTGTTTGTTGCGCCAACAGGCTTTTGGTTATTTCCAGTTCCTGCTTCCGGTCAGTATTTTCTTTCTGCAACTGTTCGTTGCGTTCCCTTGCCGATTGTACCATTTGTACATATCGCCGGCGTTCAGTCTGCGTATCCTTGTTGCCGAAACAGGCAAACCGTTTTTCTTTTAGTTGGTTCAGTTCGGCTTCGAAAGCCATGAATTCATCTGACAATTGTTGTAACGATTTTGTCTTTTCCTGGAGTTGCTGATGTGTATGGTTCAGATCGGCGCGGATTTCGATGAGCAAATCCTTTTTTTGCTGTAATTCGTTTTTCCGGGATAGGAACAATTCTGCACGCTGTTGTAGGTCTGAAAGGATGGTCTGGCTTTCTGCATGCCGGAATTCGATCTGGTGCGGTTTGAGCGTTTCCGATAAGCTATCTGCCAGTTTCTTTCCTTCGTTTTCAAGCTGTACAGCGTCTGCTTGTAATCTGGCAAGTGATGCGCGGGCATGTTCTGTTCTCAGTTTCGCCTGCTGCTGTTCGTTACTGATTCCTGCTGCTTCTGCGTTGAGCTTGAAGGTATCATCTTTCAGCTCCTGTGATTTTTTTTCGAGATTCCGTATGCCTGCAATTTGTTGGATTAACTTGGCTTGTCGGTCCTTTTTGGCATTGATGACAGCTACGATCACTTCGGGTTTTTCGATATCCAACGGCTTGGGTAATTGCTGATTGATGGACAGGAACGAATCAAGCGCCTTACGATGTTCTTGTGTGTTATTTGCCAGTTGTTCGCAGACATTCGACAATTGATTTTGCAGGTTTTGCATGGCTATCTTCTTGTCATTCATCTGCCGTGTTAACTGTTCAGTCTTGTCTTGCTGCTCTTTCAGTTTTTGTTCCGTTTCGTTACTTTCGTCCCGGGGATTGTTTTCCACGAACGGGTGGTGTATAGCACCGCACAGCGGACATGGAATGTCTGGCCTCAGACCTTTCCGGTCATCCTCGTATTTCCGGATGAGAAGTTGCAGTTTTACATTTTCCTGTAATACTACTACATATTCACGAGCTTGTCCATACTTAACGGTTATTTCCGTCAAAAAGTTGGTTACTTCGGCAATTTGTGTTTCAAGTTGTAGTTTTCTAGCGATCAGTTCCTGTGCAAGTTGCCTGGTTTGTGAGACGGTCGCAGCTTGTTCCAATTGACGTTCGCAAAGGCTGATCAGATTGGGAAGTCCGGCAGCTTCGGCTTCCAGCTCTTCCAAGGTTTGTCCTGACAACATCGTCGCCAGCTCTTCTTCTGACTTCTTGGTTTGAAGGGCATTTTTTCGGATGTCTTGTTGGTTAACCAGTTGTTTTTTTACAAGTTCATTCAACTTGTCGGTTTCCTTTTTTTCCAACTGGCTGAATTGCTCTTGTTCGCCAGCTGTTTTTTGTGCTTGTGTTGTTAATGTTTCCAGCTTTTCCAAGAGATGTGCGAAAGTTGTGATTGTCCGCTCCATGCCGGCTTCGTGTGTGCGCGTCGACAGCCATACTAATACGTGCTCGATTTTGTCGGCCAGGTTATGTGCTACGGATTCCTTCTCCTGTACTTTTTCTTGCAACAATTTATACGCTGTGGTTGCAGTTTTCAATACATTATCAGCATGCTCATTTTGCTTGGCTTTGCCGTCAATGAGGATATCCAGCTTTTCTGCTTCTATGATTGCCGGTTCAATTTCCTGTTGTAGCTTTGCGGCCTCGCTGTATTCTTTCCCGGCTTCGGCCGATTGTCGAGAAACCATATCGGATATTTCCTGCAACAATGGTAGTTGTGTTTCGATATGGGCGATGTTTCCAGCGTTAGTGTTGATATTTTTAAGGTTGGCGTCAATTTCTGCCAGCGCAGGTTTGAAAACCGATACTTTTTTATGTTGGTGCAGCCGGTCGAATGCCGGACGGTTTTCGTCCGATTGTGCTTGAAAAACATCCCATTCGGCCTGCAATTCCAATCTTTTTTTCTCCAACATGTCGATTTTTTCAAGCCATTGTGACTGTCCAGTAAGTACTGTCATTTCCACGGCAAGCGCTTGCCTACGGTTGATGAGTTCAGTCATTTGTCCACGGTAAGCAGCAAGCTCTTCACTGGTCAATAGCCTGACATCATCCAGTCGTGCGCAAAGGCCTTGTAGGCCAATTTGTTCTTCTTTCGATTTATTATATACAAATGTGGAAATCTGTGAATAAATGCTTGTGTCGGTGATCTTTTCGAGTAATTCGCTCCGTTCGTTCTCGTTGGCTTTCAGGAACCGGGTAAAGTCACCTTGTGAAAGCATTACGGAACGCAGGAACTGGCTGTAATCCAATCCGCATGTTTCTACAATTTTTTGCTGTACGATACTCAACGGGTGACTCACAATAATTTCGCCTGTCGATACCAGGCACAGTTCCATCTTGGGCGTTTGCAATGTACCGTCAGCTTTGCCGCGACTACGTTTGACCGACCATTTTGTCCTGTAAATCGTGTCGCCTGCCTCGAACTCCACCTCGGCGTATGACTCGCCTGTATGGCGAGTCATACATTCATAAGCATCTTTGTCATGGCGGTGCACGCGACCATAGAGCGCTACGGTGATGGCATCCAGAATGGTCGTTTTTCCCGCACCTGTTGGTCCGGTAATGGCAAAAAGATTACTTTCGCTGAAAGGTGGACGATCGAAACGAATTTCGTGCACTCCTTTCAGCGAATTGAGATTCTGGAATTTAACGCTGACGATCTTCATAAAGATGTAGCTTTTTAGGCTACAAACCGACTGAATAGGGAATTGGCTAAATGAATAGGACTATTATTAAGGCCTAAATTACCATGAAAATAGAACTTAATATACCTGATCTAATAAGTCACTTCGGGGGAAATTGGTTTTGGCTCGGTACTCAGGTTGTTTTGTGGTTCCAGGTCTTTGATGTTGATAATCTTGTCCACCACAAACTTGCTGTATCCGCGCCAAGGCAAAGCCCCAAGATATTCTTTGTATTGGAGTTCCACATACCGTCCACCGGCATGCATCAATTCTTCGGCTACAGCCTTATCACTAATAGAGAATTCGAACTCATTGGAACTGATGCTACCCTGGGTTTTCGATTGCAAACCGGACTGGATCAGCTTACCTTCAAATGTTTTGAATACATATCCTTTCCGCACCACGTAGTTGAGCTGTCCGGCCTTCACACCTTCGCCAAACACAAACAAAAAGTGGATACAGAAATATATAGCGCCCGCAAGGATGACAACCCCAAGCGTAATAAACCCAAACTTCTTCATTTTACTCATGATTTTTGGTATTTGATCGTTTAAAAACGGAACAAATATACATCTAAATGTAGACATGTAAGACCGTAAGGAATGCGAACAAAATAAAATTCCCATTTTCAATTATTTCATGTTATCTTTGTTTCGCTACTTAACCAATGAAATTCAAAACATGAAAAACTTTTATTCGTCGGATATTGAATCTCAGATGCGTCATTTTTTTGAAGGTTTACCTGAGTTAAAACGTCGTGAATATGCAGTCATTGAGGCGAACAAGATTGGTTTTGGCGGGGTAAGTTATATCAGTGAAGTATTGGGTATCTCCCGGAGAACCATTTATAATGTCAGAACTGCACAAGCCTATCAAGAAGAATCTATTCCAGAAGGCAGGCAGCGTCGAGCGGGCGGGGGCAGGAAAAAAAACGTCTGGTCATAATTTTAAACAATTGTTAATCAAATTTATATGTAAATATAAGGCCGGCAGTCCCACCGATCCCAACGTATATTGGATAAGTCTTGCTCCCCGTCAATTGGCTATGATGTTTACCGGACAATATCAAATACCTGTCAGCAATGGAGTTGTCAAACGCCTGCTCAAAGAATTGGGATACCGTTACCGCAAGCCAAGCAAAGTATTGGCAGCGGGCATATATCCTCAACGCGATGAGCAAATTGAAGTTATTTTTTCCTTGATTTCCCTGATGTGCATGCGACTGTCGGTGATCAGCATCGATTGTAAGAAAAAGGAGCGTTTGGGGATACTGGCACGCGATGGGAAATGCCTCTGTACAGGCGCCATCAAAGTGTCCGACCACGATTATGAACATCTGTCAAAAGGTAAGGTGATACCACATGGTATTTATGACCTGCAGGCCAACAGGGGTTATCTCACGGTGGGTACAAGTAGCGAAACAGCAGGATTTATACTTGACAATCTCTTCTGGTGGTGGACAGGACATGGGATACATCAATATCCGGACGCCGAAAGTATTGTGATTTTATGCGGTTCCGGTGAAGGTAACTCCTATCGCCATCATATCTTTAAATATATGATGACCAGATTTGCCAAACAAACCGGGATATCCCTGATAATATGCCATTACCCGCCATACTCATCCAAATGGAATCCTATTGGACATCGTCTCTTTTGTCATCTGCACAAAGCGGCAAACGGGGTAGTATTTGATAGCTATCAAACTGTAATGGATACTTTTAGCAAAGCTCAAACATCAACAGGATTGACCGTGGTGATCAGGTTAAATTTGAAATATTATCAAACAGGTCAAAAATAGAAAAAAAGGAGGTTGATTATCAAAAGATAAGCCCACATCCAAAGATACCTGAACTGAATTATCGAATATCTGCTTGAATTGGGAAAATTATTTCGTTCGCGTTCCTTAGCAACGCAAAAATAAACTACAGCTATTATTTTTTTTACGAATATTGCGTTTGGTGGAGTCTTCAGATTCCGCTGTGCTAAAAGGAAAGCTTCTGCTTTCCACAGGAGCCTTGCTTTTAACTGCGGCGTAGCGAAACGCTACGCCGAACAATTCTGTCAACAATGTCCGGGATATTATGTATGGTTATTTTTAAAAGTATAAAATAATTTTTGACACATACTTATCCCAGATAATTATTCAGGGCAACCGCATCGAAATTTTCGCGACAAATATTACTTTTGTTGTATTGAACACGATATATCACAATATTTTCAAGACATCCCTGATCCACGTGTAGTAAACAGTTGCGATCATTTATTATCCGATATACTCTTGATTGCCCTTTGTACCTTTCTGACAGGGGGATCAGATTATCAGGACATGTATTTGTTTGGTAAAAACCGTAGGCAGCAGTTAAAAGGCATCATACTCCAACTGCCCAATGGGGCAGCATCGGCAGATACCTATGAACGTGTTTTCAAGAGGTTGGAGCCGGGCTCATTGAGAAGATGCTTGGAAACTTACGGCCAAAACATCTTAACCTGCTTGGCAAGGAAACAAATAGTATTGGATGGCAAGGCATTAAAAGGAGTTTCCCCCACAAGCAAAGGTAATGCCGGATTGTATATCCTGAATGCATGGGTAAGTGAAAACAGCATTTGTGTGGGTCAGCAAAAAGTGGAGGATAAATCCAACGAAATCACAGCCATTCCCGATGTATTGGATTCATTGGATATTGAAGAGGCAATTGTCACCATAGATGCTATGGGAACACAAACCAAAATAGTGGAAAAATACGAGATAAGAAAAGCCATTACATGCTTTCGGTCAAAGGCAATCAGAAAGAGATGCGAAGATGTGCAATGCGCCTTTAAAACACACCAGGGTTATCATCATGTGGAGGAAACAGACTGTGGTCATGGTCGTATAGAAACCCGCAGTTGCAGTATTTTACCGGCCAAGGCTTTTTTGATGGAAGAAAACCTGTCGCTTTGGAAAGATATCGCCACATTAATCAAGATAGGAGCTACCCGGGAAATTAAAGGCATACTTACCAAGGATACTCGCTATTACATCAGTGATGGAAATATCAAAAATGCTGCATATTACAACTCTTTGGCCAGAAGGCATTGGGCCATAGAAAATAATTTGCATTGGCATTTGGATGTCACTTTTAGAGGGGATCAATGCAGGGCAAGAACAGGAAATGCCCCCGAAAACCTATCAACTGTCAGAAAACTTGCCCTACAAATGATTACAAATGCTAATGATAAACTCAGTTTAAAAAAGAGGCAATACAAAGCTGTTTTAGATTTGGAACATATGAAAAAAATACTCAAGATTTGATGCGGTTGCCCTGAAAAAGCACAGAAATATACCGTCATGACAAAAAAATGACTTTACTTCTTTTTTCGTGCTGTTTTTTTTCGTTTCTTTGAACATTATTTTTGAAATGTAAAATTAAATTAATCAATATATTAAGATGAAAAAAGTCGTTTTGCTCCGTCACGGAGAAAGTACCTGGAACAAGGAAAACCGGTTTACCGGATGGACTGATGTTGATCTGTCGCCCACAGGTGTTGAAGAGGCTAAGCTGGCAGGGAAGATTTTGAAGGAAAATGGTTTTGTTTTCCAGAAAGCCTTTACTTCATATCTCAAACGTGCTGTGAAAACCCTGAACCAGGTGTTGGATGTAATGGACCTGGACTGGATACCGGTAGAAAAATCGTGGAGGCTGAACGAAAAACATTATGGTATGTTGCAGGGGCTCAATAAATCTGAAACTGCCGAAAAATACGGTGAACAACAAGTACTGACCTGGCGTCGCAGCTACGACATTGCTCCCGATCCGTTGGCAATGAACGATCCCCGCAGCCCGCGCCAGGATATCCGCTACAACGAAATACCCGACGCCGATATTCCCCTGACTGAAGCGTTAAAAGACACCGTTGACCGTATTGTTCCCTACTGGCAGTTGAATATCTTCCCTTCGCTGAACCAATACGACCAGATTGTCGTAGCCGCCCACGGTAACAGCTTGCGTGGTATCATCAAATACCTGAAAGGCATTTCGGATACCGATATCATCAGCCTGAACCTTCCCACAGCAGTACCGTATATATTCGAATTCGACGATTCGATGAAACTGGTGAAGGATTATTTCCTTGGCGATCCGGATGAGATCGCAAAGAAGATGAATGCAGTGGCGAATCAAGGCAAAAAATAGAATATGAACGCCATAAACAAAAAACTCGTTGAAGGGGGAAACCTGTTTCGACGAGTTTTTTTGTTTTACAGTAGAGACGAGGCATGCCTCGTCTCTACTTGAACACTGAACCCCGATACCCGAACCCCGATACTATAAAATTATGTACAATACCGTAACGCGAATTTTCAAAGAATTTTACCGGAGTGAAAAGTCTGGTGGATTGGTTTTGATTGCATGTACCGCCGTTTCGTTATTTCTTGCCAATTCGTCTATCCAGTGGGAGTTTATGCAGATGTGGCATGTCAAACTTGGGGGCATGTCGATAGAATATTGGATCAACGACGCGCTGATGGCTATTTTTTTCCTGTTGATCGGGTTGGAATTGGAGCGGGAGATTTATACCGGCGAGTTGTCTAATTTCCGCAATGCATTGCTTCCTATGGCGGCCGCTATAGGCGGGATGTGTTTCCCGGCAGGTATTTACGCGTTGTTCAATCACGGCACACCTACACAGGCCGGAACCGGTATCCCTACGGCTACCGATATTGCCTTTGCACTGGGTATCCTATCACTATTGGGCAACAGGGTTCCGACACCGCTCAAGATATTCCTTACCGCCTTGGCCGTAGTGGACGATCTGGGAGCAATTATCATTATTTCGTTGTTCTACACACAGTCAGTTGTGGCTATCAACTTGCTGATCGCATTGGGAATCTTTGTTGTACTGCTTGTCCTCAATCGGTTGCGGGTATATTCGCTGATCCCTTACCTGATAGGAGGCGTTGCTATGTGGTATTTCATGCATCTTTCGGGTGTGCATGCTACTATTACCGGGGTCCTGTTGGCATTTGCCATTCCATTCAGCCGGACGGACAGTTCAGAGAAAAAGTCGCCCTCGCTCATATTACAACATTATCTGCACTATCCTGTTGCTTTCCTGGTTTTACCACTTTTCGCTTTGGCCAACACTGCTATCCCTTTCGAAAGCGAATGGAACCAAATTGCCCGGCAACCGAGCAGCCTGGGGATTTTTATGGGGTTAATCGTCGGTAAACCAATCGGAATTGCTACTTTCAGCTTCTTAGCTGTCAAGTCGGGTCTTTGCTGGCTACCACGATTGGTGAACTGGTATCACATCATTGGTGTTGGTTTGCTGGGCGGTATTGGCTTCACCATGTCCATCTTCATCACCATGCTCGCTTTCGACAATGTGGAAGCGATCAACAATGCCAAGTTAGCCGTACTGATGTCGTCGTGTATTGCGGCCATCATCGGATTTACTGTGCTGAATTTTACGTTGAAACGGATGTTTATCAGATAATGTTTTTTATGATTATCAGTTATCATGCCTATACGATTGGAAAATCACGTTCAGCGTAGTCTCCAGACTACGCTGTGTTAAAAGGAAAGCTCCTGCTTTCCATATTTGCAAGGCAGGAGCCTTGCTTTTAGCTTCGACGTAGCTAGACGCCAATGTCGTCAACTTATAGCAATTGAATTTATTATGTACTATACCCATCTTCCGCGAACCAACCTAAAATGTCAGATACGGTAATGCTACTCAACGCACCCGCGATCTTCTCTTCCAAAGCTTTCCGAGTTCTTGCTTTAACCTTTCGCAGAA
>JAVBSH010000178.1:0-7488 GCA_031547085.1 Bacteroidales bacterium | reverse complement strand
TATTTCAAGATTGTTGTAAAAATAGTGACAAGTAACGAGTTACAGGTGACAAGTGGGCAAAGCCAGTCATTCGCAACTCGTAACTTGTAACCTGTAACTTGTAACTAAATCAAAAATGATAGATTTCAGTGATTTCTTAGTGTTACGTCAGGAAATTGGCCTGATGGCTGTGTTTCTTTTCCTGTTGGTTTACGATATATTTGCATCGGGACGCGCCCGGGAACAGCTCTACCTGATATCGTGCGTGCTTTTCGGATTGCATACCTTGGCGGGATTTATTCCTGCGGAATCCGCTAGTGCTTTTGGAGGCATTTACGTGAATACACCAATGACCGCCTTGATGAAAAACATCCTGAATATGGGTACATTGTTGGTTTTCATGCAATCGTACAAATGGCTGCGCGGGAGTTTCAAGCAAGGCGAGTTCTACGTCATTACCCTGGCTACCCTGTTGGGTATGTACCTGATGGTTTCGGCAGGTAACTTTATGATGCTCTACATTGGCGTCGAAACAGCGTCACTGCCATTGGCTGCCCTTGCTGCATTCGAGAAATACCGCGAAAAATCAGCTGAAGCCGGAGCCAAATACATCCTGATGACTGCCTTGTCGTCGGGTATCATGATGTTCGGGTTATCATATCTCTATGGCGCCACCGGAACCATGTATTTCACTGATATGCAGGCACTCATTGGCCACGATCCACTGGTTATCCTCGGCTTTGTATTCTTCTTTGCCGGATTAGCCTTCAAAATCTCCATTGTACCTTTCCACTTATGGACAGCAGATGTCTACGAAGGCGCACCCACCAACGTTACCGCCTATTTATCGGTTGTTTCAAAAGGAGCAGCCGTATTTGCACTGATATTCTCGCTCTGGCAGGTTTTCGGCAATATTGCCGTAGTGTGGCATCACATCCTCTGGGGATTATCGGTACTCACAATTATTCTCGGTAACCTTTTCGCTATCAGGCAAAAAGACATCAAACGGTTTTTTGCATTCTCGTCTATCTCGCAGGCCGGGTTTATCCTGTTGGGCGTGATGGGTGGTACTGCCGAAGGAATGACCGCCACCGTATATTTTGTATTGGTATATCTGTTCTCCAACCTGGCCGCTTTCGGTATCATTTCGGCTGTAGAAGGTGTTTCGGAACGTACGGATATAGCGGCTTATAAAGGTCTGTACCGCACCAACCCCAAACTTGCTTTCGTGATGATGCTCGCTGTGTTCTCCTTAGCTGGGATACCGCCATTTGCAGGGTTCTTCAGCAAGTTCTTCATCTTTGCCGCAGCAGCCCGCGAAGGCGAATACCTGCTGGTATTCATCGCATTGCTCAACACCGTGGTTTCGCTCTATTATTACCTGCTGATCATAAAAGCAATGTTTATTGACAACGCCGAAGAGGTAGCCGTAGGAATCATCCGTACCGACGGATATAACAAACTGAGCCTGGTCCTGTGTACTGCCGGAATATTGGTGATAGGTATTCTAAGTGGGATATATGAATATATCGGGGGGATTAGTTTCGGGATGTAGAAACGAATTGATTATTGAATCCATTGTTGAAGAACAGCCCTTCCGGAAGGGCTATTCTTCAAAAATGGAATTTTTATGCAGTTTGATGATCAATAGCGGCATCCGGGGCATTTTTCATAACCGATGCAATCCCCTTATCCCTCGAAGCCTCGCTTTCATACATCTGGCTTGAGCCAATCACCTGTCCATTAGAAGCTTTCAGGTTGAAAAAGAACTTTCCATTTACTGCTGTCTTCTTTTCAAATCGCGAATCTACCTGTGCATTTTTCTTTACCGATTCGATGCCATTTTCGCACCCCGACAGTTGCACATATCCTTCGCTCGTTAAGATCACCTGACCATTGGCTGCTTTCAAATTAAACTGGAATTCTCCGTTTTTTCTTTTAGTAATTTCAAATTTACCCATTTTTGTATTGACTTTTTATTAATTATATAACCATTATATACGAAAATCTATTGTTGTAGTTTCAAAAAAAGCACACATTTTTCCACACATTTTAGTTTTATCATAGTTATCTTTTATTTTTGTGTGATGATCAGTTGTATTGCCTGAATAATTGAAACCTATCGTCTGGAGTCTTGGTAAATATCCTCAATCATAACAATAATGAATATTAAAACATATAGGGACATAAATCAATAAATCATTAAATAAGTAAATACTTTTCCTGATAAAGATTAGTTTTGTACTTTTAAATCTCAAACCATCTGATAACATGAAAATTCAATTGATTCACAAAATTGTATGGCTGGTTTGCCCGGCATTTTTCATCTTGGCGAGCTGTTCTTCGCCTGAACCGCCTGAACCTTATGGCGCCTTACCTTCTCCATTACAGGTGCAATGGCATCAAATGGAATACTACATGTTTATCCATTTCGGCCCTAACACTTTTACCGATATGGAGTGGGGGCACGGCAACGAAGACCCTAAAGTGTTTAATCCTTCGCACCTGGATTGTCGCCAGTGGGCGCGAATAGCCAAGGCGGCCGGCATGAAAGCCATCATCATCACAGCCAAGCACCACGATGGTTTTTGCCTGTGGCCCAGCCAATACAGTACACACACCGTCCGCGAAAGCGCATGGAAAGACGGCAAAGGCGATGTCCTACGTGAACTGTCCGACGCTTGCAAGGAATATGGTCTGAAATTTGGCGTATACCTCTCGCCATGGGATCGCAATCATTCCACTTATGGTACAGACGAATACAACCAGATATTTGCCAAGACGTTAACGGAAGCATTGAGCAACTATGGCCCGGTATTCGAGCAATGGTTCGACGGTGCCAATGGTGAAGGTCCTAATGGTAAACTGCAGGTATACAACTGGGAACTGTTTCGCGATGTGGTACACAAGCTACAACCTGATGCACTGATTTTCGGCAGCCCTTATCGTAACATCCGTTGGGTAGGCAACGAAAGTGGTTATGCCGGTGAAACCAACTGGGCAACCTTCTCCCCAGACAAATCCATCGATGGAGCTTCATCCGGCGTGTTGGGTTCCGGCACCGAAAACGGCAAAGAATGGTTACCTGCCGAAGTGGATGTATCCATCCGTCCGGGCTGGTTCTACAGCCCTTCGACCGACGATAAGGTGAAATCGCTCAATAAAATGCTCGACATCTATTATAGTTCGGTGGGACGCAATGGCAATTTGCTGTTGAATGTTCCGCCCGACCGCCGCGGATTGATACATCCCAATGACTCTGCCCGGTTGATGGAGCTTCGCAGAACGCTTGACGAGACATTTGCCGTTAACATGGCCAAAGGTGCAAAATTTACCGCGGACAACACTCGCGGACAATCATCAAAATACGGGGCAAAAAATCTGGCCGACGGAAAGTTCGATACTTACTGGGCTACGGAAGATAACCAGTTATCCGCCTCAGTGGAAATCGACTTTGGCAAAGAACAGGCGTTTAACCGGCTGGTACTTCAGGAATATATCCCGTTGGGTCAACGGGTGAAAACTTTTAATGTGGAATACTGGGACGGCAATACATGGCAGCCCATCGTCAGTCAGACAACCATCGGCTACAAACGTATCCTACGTTTCCCAATGGTAATCGCACAAAAGTTGAGGATGAACATTATAGAATCACTTGCTTGTCCTGTACTCAGCGAAATCGGTATATACAAAGCTCCCGAAATACTAAGCCCGCTGAATGTGATACGGGATAAAAACGGGAATGTAAATATCCTCTGCGAATCCAAGGATCCGGTGATCCATTATACGCTCGACGGTAACGAACCTACTGTTTCATCCCAACGCTATACTATGCCCTTTGCATTACCGACAGGAGGAACCGTTATGGCAAAAGCGTTTATCAATAACGGAACACAAAGTAGCGAAACTGTCCGGGAGGATTTCGATATAGCGCCGACTAAATGGAGTGTTGTGTTACCCGAAGGACGTGGCATCGACCGTGCCATTGATGGCAACCCGCATTCGGCTACCACCTTGCCCGAAAAACAAACTGCCGTGACGGTTAACCTCGGAGAAGAATTGACTTTTCAAGGTTTTTCGTATACTCCGGTCAATGGTTCGACGGGAAATATATACCGATATAATTTCTATGTAAGTAAAGACGGGAAAAAATGGGATAAAGTCAAGAATAATGCTTCATTTGACAACATCCAAAATAACCCTGTTCCACAATTTGTCCGCTTCGAACAATCGGTAAAAGCAGGTTTTATCAAGCTGGAAGCGGTAGAAACCGTTGAACCGGGCAAAAGGGTAACCATCGGCGAAATTGGAGTGATTACCCGGTAGTTTTTCAATTATACGCATCACCTAATAATCGCTAAATCTTTATTTCAAAGCCGGCAACAAATATTTCCATATCAGGTTAATTTCCGCCTGCATATCGGGAATGTTAGCCGTAGCTACAATCACAGCGTCCTTTTCGGGAAGAATGATAATGTATTGTCCGCCGGCGCCATCGGCACGAATAGCATTGTGCCTGCACCGCCACATCTGGTAGCCGTAACCTTGCAGCCAGTCGCTATCTTTCGGTTTTATCTTCAGGGTTTCCTTTTTAGCTCCAGCCGGAAGGGAAGCGATATGCGACCTGGTGGCTTCCTCTATCCACGACTCAGGCAGCAGTTGTTCACCGTTCCATTTGCCTTTCTGTAAGATTAACAGTCCTAGTTTGGCCATGTCTTCGGTTTTCACATACAATCCCCAACCACCTGTATTGATGCCTTGCGGACTTTCATCCCACTTTACCCCCACAATGCCCAATGGACGGAATATTCGTGGATACAGATAATCTATCAGCTTTTCACCCGTTACTTTTTGTATGATAGCCGAAAGCATGTAGGTTGCCATGCTGTTATACGAAAACTCAGTTCCCGGCTTCTGTTCAATCGGTGCAGCCAGAAATGCCGATACCCAGTCGACATTTTCCGCACGACGTGCCTGATTCACTATATTGACGTCGTGTCCGACAGACATGGTAAGCAGATGGCGGATCTCCAATTCTTGCAGATAAGGACTGATTTCCGCAGGTAGTTTATCGGGAAAAAAGGAAATCACCTTATCAGTGACCGTCAATCGGTTTTCGCTTACCGCAAAGCCAATGGCTGTGGCTGTGAATGTTTTACTCACCGAATTCATGATATGAGGCTTGTTGGCTGCATTGTTCCCAAACCAGTGTTCGGCAACCACTTTCCCATGCCTGATGATTATCAGGCTATGCAAATCCTGCCAGTTTTTCTTTACCACATCCAAATAATTCGAAATCCCTTTCGGGGAAACCTTTTCGGCCTCGGGAGTACTGCGCGGCAACGCTTTTGTAAGGTCGTTGTAGTTAATCAGTTCAATGTCCCTATCCTTGACGGCCTGCCGAACCCGGGCGCTAGTCAAAAGGTTGGTGACACCCTGCCGGTCTTCAGCCACATTTTCGTAACCGGTATGGCCTACGGTTTGCATCTCGTCGTTGTCCAAAGCCGGATGGTCCAGAAAAATATAATTCTTCCCCGGCTCCAGCTTGTCCAACATACTGATGAAAGTGCTTTCTTTTTCGGCAGCTGTTTTGTTCACTCCATCATAACGAACGGGGTACACCCCATATCGTTCACGCAATTCCGGACTTTCCACGAAAGTAAGATGATATTCCTTCGCCAGCCGGTGAACTAATTCCAGTACTTTTGGATCGAAGCGTATGCAACCCATGTGCCCTGTAAGATGGCTGATCTGCGGGATATTTTTCAAGCCAAGTTTTATCTGCGCCCTGAATTCCTGTTCGATTTCTGCCAAGTTCCAGCGGTTTCCGGTAATCGACAGCCCCGGATATGCCGGATGTGCATTCATCATCGGGAAAAAATAACCATTACCGTCGGTCAGGCTAGGGCAATGTGTCAACGGACGCCATTTGATATTGTCCCATTCGCTGGTGATGGTCAGGTGCAATCCCACATCCACACCGGGATTCTCGCGGAGCATGCGTACAGCTTCCGGAAACCATGGTGTTACTACCATAACCTCGATGTCCGTTTCTATGCCATTCTTGTAAGCATCGACACACGCCACATTCACCGAATGAAAAGCACCCATGTCGTCTGAACGGACAATCAGCCGTGGATTTGGTTTTTGCCCCCAAACAAGGGAACATATAAAAAGTAAAAGACAGCCGCAAAGGATAATTTTTTCATAAGAAGGTTTCATATTTATTAGATTTTGATAGATGAATACATCATGAGTTGAAAATTTAATTGTTCAAAAATAGTCAATTTTGCATAGTGATTGATAATAAAAAACAATAATTCAAAATTTAATTACCAGATATTATGTTCAATACTACTGACAGATCGATTCGGTGGAATGTTTGTTATGTCGCAAGTAAAAGCAAGGTTCCTGTCTTACATATTTTGCAATATTTCAATATATGGTGATTTTTGCCTAATTTCGAAGCCGGTTCGTCTGGAATATCGTCACTGATGAACTTGTACGATACAAAAAATAATCAAAAATCAAAAAATAGTGAGACCATATATTTTAGCGGAAACCAATTGGAAAGATGTAAAAGACACCAATTACGAATTGGCTGTTCTCCCGTGGGGCGCCACCGAAGCTCATAATTATCATTTGCCATACGCTACCGACAATATCGAGGCGGAAAGTATTTCTGTAGAAGCGGCCAGGATTGCCTGGGAGAAAGGCGCGAAAGTCATCGTGTTGCCGAATATTCCTTTCGGGGTGAACACCGGACAAGCCGATATCAAATTAGATATCAATTTGTACCCAAGCACCCAACTGGCGATATTGTCGGATATTGCAGAAACCCTTAACCGGCAAGGCATCCGTAAATTTGTTATCCTGAACAGTCATGGCGGCAATGATTTCAAGTCGCTTGTGCGTGAGTTGGGGGCTAAATACCCTGATATGTTCATTTGCCTGTGCAATTGGTTTCAATGGTGCGGAAAAGAAGGTTTCTTCGATAACAAAGGCGACCATGCCGATGAGATGGAAACCAGTCTACTCCTTTACCTGACGCCACACTTGGTACGTCCATTGGCCGAAGCAGGCGAAGGAACAGATAAGAAATACCGGATTGAAGCGTTAAGGCAAGGTTGGTTCTGGGCCGAAAGGCGTTGGTCGAAAGTAACTGCCGACACCGGCATCGGCAATCCTAAAGCTGCCACAAAGGAAAAAGGCGAAAAATTTTTCAAGGCCATTACTGGCGAAGTTGCTGACGTCTTTATCCAATTAGCCCAAGGCGATATCAATGATCTTTATGAATAATATAATTCATATAAATTTAGACAGGATTTACAAGATTAACAAGATAAAATGCCAACTTTTTGAGTTGGCATTTTTATTTGTGTGCCGTGCATGATTGATCAACTTGGTGGTGCAAGTCCACTACGGAGGTAGATAGCGACCAACCGTTAGCCGCAGGCAATGGTGTTCATCGTGAGGTGGAATCAGAAAGAAGCCGTGGGCAAAATCCCG
>JAVBSH010000247.1:0-15794 GCA_031547085.1 Bacteroidales bacterium | reverse complement strand
CAAACAAAAAATTACGCAGGCTTTACAGCACTTGTACGACTTGGTTTTCAGGACAAGGGAACCAATCCTACTAGGAAGTCATGTGGAAAGAAATTTACATACTCGAAGAAAATACTATATGAATTACAATACTTTATAGCTTAAGTAAACGACATTGATTTTTTATCCCTTATTTTCAATTAGTTAAAAACTGGGAAACTTTAGTATTAATAATCAATAATACAAATTGGTAAATTTTAAGTGGATAGTGGTGAGCCTTTTAATAAATCACTTCTTTATCCAAAACTCAGGTTTAAAACCCACAGAAATTGTAAAGGTTGCGAAGACCGAAGGTATCTCGGTGACTTTACCGAGAAAAAGGAGAGGAGAGGAGAGCTGAAGCGAAACAGACGGGGCAGGAAGTGAATTGAGAAAGAAAGCAGGATCGGACTTACACGACGAAAGTGTTGATATAAAATAAATGTTTGCCCGATTTAGTACTCTAAAGAGGGTAATGTCCTAAAGTTGTTTACTTTTGCAAAACTTAATTGATTATCCATTTCTAAAATATGGATCATTCCGTTTTTTCACTGGTTTACAAAACACATATCCATAGCCTCTACAGTTACGGTGTAAGCTTGGGCTATACGCCAGAGGCTTGTATGGATGCCATTCACGATGTGTTTTGTAAATTGTATGCGATGGATGAATGGTCTAGAATCAAGAATATCAGGTTTTATCTTTTGCGTAGCCTGAAAAACAGATTGATGGATATCCAAAAATCTCAGAAAAAAGAAATTAACCACGGAAATATTAGCGATTTGCCGTTTACAATAGAAGTTTCGGTGATGGACGAACTCATTGACAAAGAAGAGCAGGAATTGATCAGGAACAAGGTCGAGTCGTTATTGAACTTATTAACCGACCGTCAACGCGAAGCAATCTATTTACGATATATGCAGGAAATGGATTACGATGAAATCGGGACATTATTGAATATGAATGCCGAATCGGTCAGGAAGCTGGTATACCGGGGAATTGATAAGCTACGGCAAGAAATGGATGTTGATTTGTTGGTGCTGATGCTTTTTACTTTAAAAAGTTTCTTGAAGTTATAACTATTATCATGATTAGGCTATTGCGCCTGATGCTTTTTGTTTTGAGAAACTACTTGAAAATGTAACCAATTCAGGCGAAACAAAACTTTTTCATTCTTTTTTCAAAAAAACTGTCCACGGTTTTTTATACTTGTCGTCTTTAAATAAAAAGACTATTTGATTTGTTCTCATTTAAAGTATTCTGATAAGTACGAAAAAATAAAAAATAAGTCCGAGTAAAATGGAAAAGAAAAGGAAAACATTCAAAAATTATCTAGACTTTTTGCAGGACGAACAGTTCATCGAATGGCGGTTATTACAAACAGATGAACTGGATCGTTATTGGGCTGCTTTTGCCGAAGAACATCCTGAATATAAAGTCATTCTGGACGAAGCCATTGAAAAGTTCAAGGTAGTTAAGTTGAATGAATATGAATTATCGCAAGGAGCAAAGGAAAAAATATACCGGAAGATCATACGTACTACCAATGCTCAACGACAAAAAAGACAATTGATCAAGCGGCGGATCATTTATTGGGCTGCGGCATCTGTTGTTCTTTTAATAACATCTACCATTTTCTTTATGATACAAAAGAATGAGACTCCGCCTGAAATTGCACAAACCATGGAGTCAATGGATGCTATTGTGGGTAAACTGCTTCCATCGTCCGAAATACAGTTGGTAACTCCCGAAAAAGTGGTGGAATTAGGAAAAAACGCCCAGATTACCTTATCGGAAGACGGGCGGGCATTAGTCAGCAGCGATGTTGTTGAAACATCCGACATGAAATTGTCATCCGATGTGATGAACAGGCTAATTGTCCCGCACGGAAAACGTTCGATGCTTCAATTGGCCGATGGTAGCAAGGTATGGCTCAATTCGGGAACTGAACTTGAGTTTCCTGCTGTATTCAAGGGCGAAACCCGGAAAATATCCGTACAGGGTGAAATATATATTGAGGTAGCCAGGATGGCGGATCAACCGTTTATCGTCCAAACGTCCCGGTTTGAAGTGTTGGTACATGGTACTTCATTTAATGTCTCGGCATACGCCGGCAGCGAAAGCCAATCGGTTGTATTGGCGGAAGGAAAAGTAGAAGTGAGTACTTCCGATCATTTACTGGACGATATAGCGCCTAATGAAATGTTGACCATCATTCCGGGAGAGGTTATTAAAAGTAAGGTGGATGTTTCGGAGTATACCAGTTGGAAAGATGGTGTCCTGATTTTCAATAAAACGCCTGTTTCTGAAATATTGGAAAAAATTGGCCGGTATTACAATGTAGAATTTAAGGACAATTCAAACAACCGGTTGTCGACACGTACTTGTAGCGGAAAGTTGCTCTTGGCTGAAAATATCGATGATGTGATGTCGTCGCTTTCTGTTATTTCATCGACGATTTTTTCCCGGGAAAACGGGATGATCTATATCAAAAAACGATAAAATGTTTAAAATAATATAAAAAACACATTAACGCCCAAAATTATAACGCCTATGGAGATATAGAAATAAAATGAAACAAAAGCCGGACAATAGAGCAAGTATTGTCCGGCTATACGAATTCAATTTACAGGTCAAAATTATTGTAAACCAAATTTTAGTCAAAAATATGAAATATGATTGTATTTATACTCAATTTTTATTGAGAAAAGTTCGATATTGGATAAAGATCATGAAAATCACAACATTCCTTTGCTTCTTCAGGGTGTTCTCGGTGTTGGCCGGCGACCTCTTTTCGCAGGATGCAAAATTGTCATTACAAATGGATAACATAACCATCAAACAATTGTTCAATTTGATAGAGAAAGAAAGCGACTGTGTTTTCCTTGTTTCAGATGAAATTGCTTCCGAATTGAACAATACGGTTAATGTATCTGCTAAAAATGAAAAAATTTCCAAAATACTGGAAAGAGCCTTAAAAGGAACAAATGTATCTTATATGGTTACGGGCCGGCAGGTTATTGTCTACAAAAATATGGCAATCAGGCCGGCAGCATCTTCTGTGCAGCAAGGTATCAGGATTACCGGTTCTGTCTCGGATGGTTTGGGCGATTTGATGCCCGGGGTAACCATTCTTATCAGGGGAAGTTCGTTGGGCACTACCACGGATGAGAACGGTGAATTTAACATTACAGTTCCGAGCGATACTTCTGTACTGCAATTCCGGTTCGTAGGTTATCAGATGGAAGAATTAATGGTTGGTCAACGGCGGATACTGGCTGTGACGCTTAAAGAAGCAGCCACAGACCTCGAAGAAGTAACCATTGTCGCTTTTGGAAAACAAAAGAAAGAAAGTGTGATCGCTTCTGTTTCTACCATTAGCCCTTCGGAGTTGAAGGTTCCGTCGAGTAACCTAACCACTGCTTTTGCAGGGCGCCTTGCCGGTGTTATTTCCTATCAGCGTAGTGGTGAACCTGGTCAGGATAATGCTGAATTTTTTATCCGTGGCGTCACCACCTTTGGGACAGGAAAGGCCAATCCATTGATCCTGATTGATGGTGTGGAAATGACAAGCGATGACCTTGCCCGCCTGACCACCGACGATATCGCCAGCTTTTCCATCATGAAGGACGCCAATGCCACAGCGCTTTATGGTGCGCGGGGAGCCAACGGGGTGATTCTTGTCAACACCAAGGAAGGTAAAGAAGGAAAAATGAGAGTGCAACTTCGTATAGAAGGTTCATATTCCGCACCGACTGAGAATGTGGAGATTGCCGACCCGGTAACCTACATGAGGTTGCACAACGAAGCCGTCCGTACCCGTAATGCTTTAACGGCGCTTCCCTATTCAACGGCAAAGATCGTGAACACCGAAAGGGGTATCGATCCCCTGCGTTATCCGGCCATCGACTGGAAGGATATGCTGTTTGACGACCATACATTCAACCAGCGTTATAACCTCAATGTGAGTGGGGGTGGAGCCATAGCACGGTATTACATTTCAGCGGCTTATTCTAAAGACAACGGGATCATCAAAATGGATAAGCGAAACAATTTCAATAACAATATTGATATCAACAAGTATGTGCTTCGTTCCAATGTGAATGTGAACCTGACCAAAACTACGGAAGTCATTGTCCGTTTGCATGGTTCGTTCGACGACTATTCGGGTCCGTTGGACGGAGGTACCGATTTGTACAACAAGGCTATTCATGCTTCGCCGGTGTACTTTTTGCCCTATTATCCGGCCGACAAGGCAAACGAATACACGGAACATATTCTTTTCGGGAATTACAATACGGGGGATTACCAGAATCCTTATGCCGACATGGTAAAAGGCTATAAGTCCAACAACCGTTCCAACATGTTTGCCCAGTTTGAATTGAAACAAGGGTTGGATTTCATCACGAAAGGTTTGTCGGTCAGGGGACTTTTCAACGTAAGTAGGTACTCAATGTTAGAGGTGAAACAAGCGTATAACCCATTTTTTTATGCATTGGCACAAACGGCAGACCCTACCGAATATAAATTAATGGCTCTTAACCCTGATGATGGAACCGATTACCTTGCATATACCAAGCAACCGCAAATATTGAACGGTACCCTTTATTTCGAAGGAGCGATCCAATACAACCGGTTGTTTGCCGAAAAACATAATGTTTCAGGAATGTTGGTATATACCCTTCGCGATTATAAGGATGGAAACGCCGATACCCAGCAATTGGCGCTGCCCAGCAGGAATGTCGGTTTGGCAGGCAGGTTTACTTATGGATACGATAGCCGGTATTTCTTGGAGGCTAACTTCGGATACAATGGTTCCGAACGTTTCGACAAGAGTCACCGGTTTGGATTCTTTCCTTCCATTGGAGCCGGTTGGATCGTTTCCAACGAGCAGTTCATGGAATCCCTGAAGAAGACGGTCACCAAGTTGAAACTGAAGGCAACCTACGGTTTGGTCGGGAATGATGCGATTGGTGGGGATGAAGACCGTTTCTTCTACCTTTCGCAGGTGAACATGAGTGATAGTGACAGGGGATTTACTTTTGGCGAAGATTTTTCGTATTCCCGTAATGGTATTTCTATTTCCAGGTATGCCGACTCCGATATAAGTTGGGAGACCAGCTATAAAACTAATCTCGGGTTCGAATTGAACTTGTGGAATAGTCTGGAAGTACAGTTTGATTATTTCAGGGAAAAAAGGACAAACATACTGCAATCAAGGGCGGATATTCCCACTTCCATGGGGTTGCAGGCTAAACCAAGCGCCAATATAGGCGAAGCGAAAGGCGGAGGCTTTGATATGTCGGTAGACTATAACAGGGCCTTCACGAAAGACATCTGGGCCATATTCAGGGGAAATTTCACCTATGCCAGTAGTAAATACTTAGTATATGAAGAACCTGACTATGCAGCCATGCCATGGAGATCGCGCAAAGACCAGAAAATATCGCAGCAATGGGGTTACGTGGCCGAGCGCCTGTTCCTGGATGACGAAGAGGTGAGAAACTCTCCCAAACAAATGTTCGGGGAGTATGGTGCAGGCGACATCAAGTATAAGGATATCAATGGCGACCAAGTTATTGATGAAAGCGACAAGGTTCCGATCGGATTTCCCACCACACCCGAAATTATTTATGGGTTCGGGATCAGCGCCGGATATAAAAACTTTGACTTTTCATGCTTCTTCCAGGGGTCGGCACGTTCGGCATTCTGGATCGATCCGGCAAAAACGGCACCATTTGTCGGTGGTACCTCGCCACGCGCTTTGTTGAAATACTGGGCGGACGACCATTGGTCGGAAGACGACAGGAGTATTTATGCGCTTTGGCCGAGGTTGTCAGCCACAGCGAATTCGAATAACCAACAGCTGAGTACTTGGTTTATGAGGGATGGTTCCTTCCTTAGGCTCAAAACCGTAGAAATAGGCTATTCGTTGCCACAACAATGGATCAGGCCTTTACGGCTGGCAAATGTGCGTGTCTATGCTACCGGCAACAATCTTTTTGTGATCTCCAAGTTCAAAATGTGGGATCCGGAGATGGCCGGGAATGGCTTGGCTTATCCCCTGCAACGGGTGATTAATGTTGGTATTAATGTTGAATTTTAATATTGTACTTATTATGAAATATTTCAGAATCATATTATTATTGATAGGTATGGGTTGGATGACCGGCTGCAACGATTTCCTGGATATTGTGCCCGATGACATCCCTTCCATGGACAATGCCTTTTCGAACAGGACAGCAGCAGAAAAATACCTGTTTTCCTGTTACAATTATTTGCCAAATCCGACAGCTATATGGTCAAACCCGGCAGTGATCGGGGGCGACGAAATTTGGTGGAACCTGGAAAAAGAAGCATCAGATTTCAATGGATATAGCGCCATTTATCTTGCTCAGGGTTATCAAAATTCAAATGACCCCTATTTAAATTTTTGGGACGGCGCCAATAGCGGGAGGAATATGTTTGTCGGCATCAGGGATTGCAATATTTTTCTCGAAAACATACACAAACCCAGGGATATCGAAGATTTTGAACGCACCGTCTGGGTTGCCGAGGTAAAATTCCTGAAAGCTTATTTCCATTTCTATTTGATGCAACTGTATGGCCCTATTCCACTAATGAAAGAGAATATTCCCGTATCGGCTTCGCCCGAAGACGTCCGCGTACACAGGGATCCGGTGGACGATGTGGTCAATTACATTGTTGAACTGATAGATGAAGCCGTAGTTGACCTGCCGCCGGAAATTACCAGCACTACCTCCGATGCGGGAAGGATCACCCAACCGATTGCGCTGGCTGTAAAAGCTAAGGTACTGGTTTGGGTGGCAAGTCCGTTATTCAATGGAAATCCCGATTGTGTCAACTTTGTCGACAACATGGGACGCCAATTGATCTCATCCACACCCGACGCCTCCAAATGGCAAAAGGCAGCGACAGCCATCAAGGAAGCCATTGATGCTTGCCATACAGCAGGTAATGCCTTGTATGAATACATACCTACCAGGAAAATGTCGGATACCACAGCATTGAAATATACCATCAGGGGCTCTGTAACTGAAAGGTGGAACAAGGAGATTGTATGGGCTTCGACCCACAATGTAGACCAATTGCAAAAATGGTGCATGCCCAAAACGGCAACCGGTAATTTAGGAAACGGAGCTTGCGAGTTGGGCGCTACCCTGAAAATTGCCGAACAATTCTATACCAACAACGGAATACCGATCAATGAAGATCCCGACTGGGATTATGCCAAAAGGTATGAAACCCAGATAGCAGGGAAAGACCACCAGTTCGATATCAAAACAGGTGAAACCACGGCTAAGTTGAATTTTTACAGGGAACCCAGGTTTTATGCTTCATTGGGTTTCGACCGCGGTATCTTCGAAGGCGCCGGGCAAGCTACCGATGCATCCAGTTGGTACCTGCAGGCACGCAGGGGTGAAATCACCGGATTTAAGAGTACCGGCGAACATATCCCGAGCGGTTATTTTATCAAAAAGCTGGTTAATACGGAGTCGGTAAACGGCATCGCTACTTCCTACAGCGGGAGGAGGTATACGTACCCGATCATACGCCTTGCCGACCTGTACCTGTTATATGCCGAAGCATTGAACGAGATCAAGGCAAGCCCCGATGCAGAGGTGTACCAATGGATCGACGCGGTACGCGCCCGTGCCGGACTGAAAGGTGTTGTAGAATCCTGGACAAAAGCAGTGGTGCCCGGCAAACCGAACACCCAGGCCGGGATGCGTGAGATTATCCATAGGGAACGGTTGATCGAATTAGTCTTTGAAGGACAGCGTTTCAGCGATCTGAGGCGTTGGAAAGAAGCTGCGAAATACTTGAGCGAACCGGTACAAGGGTGGAACTATAAAGGCGAAACCGCCGATAGCTATTATACCATTTCTACTTATTGGAACAAAAGGGTTTTCGGCGCCAAGGATTATCTCTGGCCGTTGAAGTTGAACACGCTTATTGTCAATACCAACCTGGTACAAAATCCCGGTTGGAATTAAAATCAATGATTAAATCAGAAATAAGATGAAAAAAATATTTATATATTTCGCTATAATGATGTTTGTGACGGTCTCCTGCAAAGAGGATCCGATCGGACAGACCCCCACTGACAGCACTCCGCCGCCGGCAGTTTCGAATGTACAGGTCGAAAGCCTGCCCGGCGGGGCAAAGGTGTCGTACGATTTACCCAATGTGACCGACATCTCCTATGTGAAGTGCGAATACATGTTGAATGGTAATAAACGTGTGGTAAGAGCATCTATCTATAAGAATTACCTGATAGTGGAAGGATTGGGTTCTACCGATCCGGTTGAAATCACCATATACACGGTAGACCATAGCGAGAATGTTTCCGAGCCGTATTCAACAACATTCACTCCGGGCACTCCGCCCATCAGCCTGATTTTTGCTTCGCTGGCCATCAATACAGACTTTGGAGGTGTCAATGTGACATGGGAAAATGATTTGGCCGTCGAAATCGGAATCACTGTTCTTGCCGCCGATGAAAAGGGCGAATTGAAAGAAGGGGAAACATTGTTTACCAACAGGAAGGATGGTAGCCACTCTTTCAGGGGATATGATAATAATGAGCGGGTGTTTGCCGTCTGTATCACCGATAAATGGAGTAATGTGTCCGACACTGTTAAAGGTAAATTCACCCCATACCTGGAAAAGGTATTGGATAAAAGCAAACACAAACGCCTGTCCCTGCCTGCGGATAACACAACGCAATACAGCGGCTCTTACCCGTTCTCTGCCATGTTCGACGGTATCACTTCAGCCGGCAACATGTGGCATACCACTGAAAGCGGGATCAATTTCCCGGTATATTTTACTGTCGACTTGGGAGTAGATGCCAAGCTGAGCCGTTTTAAAATGTGGCATCGCTTTGGAACTTTTCATTATGCGCATTATAATCCCAAGACGTTCGAAGTATGGGGCGCAAGCGAATATAAGGCTGGCATGCTCGAAGACTATTGGAAAGGATCCTGGACGGATGATTGGTTTTTCCTCGGGGATTATGTAACCTTAAAACCTTCGGGGATGGATGGACCTATAACCAATGATGACAAGGCATTTGCTGAAGCAGGTTTCGAATTCTCGGTGCCATTGACTGTTCCCAAAGTACAGTACTTGCGGTTTGTGGTAAAGAGTACCTGGGGTGGAGCTGCGAATTTACACATCGCTGAACTTTCATTTTACGGTAATGACGAAGATTAATATTGAAAATTGTTGAAATATGAAGAGAATAATAAGCTATATCTCGTTTTTCTGCCTGTTATACTTAGTCGCCTGTGAGGATGTGAACAACATGCACGAAAAATACCTGGAAGAAGGAGAAGTCGTTTACACCGGGATCATTGATTCATTGAAATCATATCCGGGGAATAACCGGGTAAAATTTACCTGGGAGGTCAATTCCGACCCACGAATCACCAAAACAGTGATCTATTGGAACGAATCGAAGGACTCTTCGGTGGTTGCAGTAAAACGTACCCAGCCCGGCGTCATGCAAATGGAAACCACATTGAATGTGCCGGAAGGCAGCTATATCTTTAGATTTTATACCAAGGACAACGAAGGACATAAATCCGTTTACGTGGAAAAGACCGTCGAAGTGTATGGTCAAAAATACATGGATATGTTGCATGTCAGGAGTATCAACTCCTCGACAGCCACGTCGGCATCGGAAGTGCGTCTTAATTGGGCCGCTGTGGATGATGCGACATTGCAGTATACCGTGTTGCGTTATATGGATTATACCGATCCTGCAACTCCGGTGGAAAAGCAACTCCGGATAGAAAACGCGGAAACGCAAACCGTATTGACGGGGGTTAAGTTGGGTACTCCGTTCACAACAGTGACCTATTACCTACCTTCGCCTGAAGCTTTGGACGAAGTGGGCATTACTTCGCCTGAAATGAACTTTCCCCGGTATTACAATCTGGATAAAACGGGGTGGACGGTTACAGCTACCTCGGAAGAACTGACCGGCGAAGGAGCCGTAAACGGCAGGGCTACATGTATCCTCGATAATAACGAAGCTACATTCTGGCATAGCCGGTGGAACGGTGGAAATGATCCTTTGCCCCATATCCTTACCGTGGACATGCAAAAGACGGTGTATATATCGGAAATCAGGTTGGCCCGCAGGCAGGGGAATGGCGATACCAAATTGGTGGACTTTGAAGCCAGTACCGATAATGTTAACTGGTCACCGATCGGCGCATTCACCTTCATCGCTGTTAACGGGCCGCAAACGTATCCTGTGGAAAGCGGTTATGCCCGGTATTTAAGGATCATCGTTCCTGACAGGGCTCCCCAAACAAGCAGGAACGCTTCGTTGGGCGAACTGTATGTAATTGGTAGTACAGAATAACCCTATGCATTTTTACACCTCTGTATCGATCAAAAGATACAGGGGTGTTTTTAACTTGTGGCAAGTTTTATGCCTTACAAAAAAGATGCTTGAAAATCAGGATAAAGCACATTCAGGTGTAACATCTGCATAAAAATCAGTCATAAATAAATCAATTAAAAACTATCTAATTCTTAAAATCATGGCTACAGAAGGAGGAATTATAGTAGAATTGTACGATTTGGCAATCACCGCCCGTAAGGATGATCGTTTTGGCCGCGTAGTTTCACCCAAGCGTCGTTCGCTCAGCGATCTGATTAATATTGCAGCCAAACGGCGTACCGACCTGAACCCGTCGACCATACGCACGGCATTTGATCTGGTAATGGATGTAGCACAGGAGGAGCTGGATAACGGCGCTTCAGTGGATATAGGGATGGTAAATCTTGGTGTAGGTGTATCAGGGGTATTCGAAGGCGACCGTGCCCAATGGGATAGCAACAAGCACAGTTTGATTGTCATTGCCAACCCTAAGGCATTGGTTCGCAAACGACTCAACAGCAGTACGGTAAAGGTGCTCGGCATGGCATCCACTGGTATTGCTATAAATACACTCACTGACGTAACTACCGGCGATATGAACACCCGCATCACCCCAGGCGGCGGCATCAATCTCACCGGAAGTAAGATTAAAATCGCGGGCGACAGTGCTGATAACGGTATCACTTTGCGCAATGTCGACACCCAAGAGTCGATCTCAGTACCCGCCAACGCCATTCTGGTGAATGACCCGTCGAAAGTGTCGTTTGTGGCGCCTGCCGGTTTACCTGCCGGCGAATACCAGTTGGTCATCACCACACAGTTTTCAGGTGGCGGAGCTTTTCTGAAAGAACCACGTATCTATGTTTGTGATTATGTGTTGAGTACCGGCGAATAAGACCTTTATTGCACCTTATGAAAAGCCTCGCAATAGCGGGGCTTTTTATATGGGTGTAAGCATCCATGAAGTATGGATGCATAGATCCACGAAGTATGGATGCAAGCATCCCGGATATACGAATCTATGCATTCTGATTGTCCGAATGGTATGCCAGGAAGGATTGAAACCAAAAGTAATTGACAGTACGATAATCAATGCGAATCAAGAGTCAGGTTTGGGCTAAAGCCCTTGATTATTTGTCCATTTGTAATCCGTTGGCTTTAGCCAACGGCAATGATTTGAGATAGTATCCATCATTGCTGTCAGCTTTAGCTGACGGATGAAGGGACAACTCATCTATGGGGTTTTAGCCCAAAATATTAGAATAATTCTTCAACCCTTGGTTCGCATAATCAATGAATATTAACCCGTTGAGCTATTCTGGAAATTGTTTTCCGGAATAGATTTTTTAACTTTGCATCAAAACACATCCCAATGAAAAGATTACCGATAGGTATACAGAGTTTTGAGGAATTGCGTCGCCTCAATTGCGTTTATGTGGATAAAACACCACAAATATACTCGCTAATAGAAAACGGGAAGTATTATTTTCTTTCTCGTCCGCGTCGTTTTGGAAAGTCGCTTTTGGTTAGCACCCTGGAGGAGATCTTTCGTGGTAACAAGGCTCTGTTCGAAGGGTTGTACATCTACGATAAGATCGAATGGCTGAAACACCCGGTGATCAAGCTCGATTTCGGAGCCATCAATTATCAAACGCCCGAAGCGCTGGAAAAAGATCTTTTCAATATAATGTCGGGTATAGCAACGCGGGAAGGGATCGTTTTGACCAGGAACTCAGCCGGTAGCTTTGCCGAACTGATCGAAGAACTTTACCGAAAAACCGGCAGGCAGGTTGCCGTGCTGATTGACGAGTACGACAAGCCGATCATTGACCATTTGCCGGACTTAGCGCTTTCGAATGCCAACCGTGCAGTGCTGAAGAACTATTACCAGGTGCTCAAGGCAATGGACGCCCAACTGTGTTTTGTCTTCCTCACAGGGGTATCCAAGTTTTCAAAAGTATCCATCTTTTCGGGATTGAATAATTTGCGCGATATTACCCTTTCCACAGGATATGCCTCGTTGTGCGGTTACACGCAGGAAGAACTGGAAACCTGCTTTGATGAACATATCGAAAATTTGGCTCAAAGTTTACAAACCAATAGGTTTGACATCCTTTCGGAAATCAAGAATTGGTACAACGGCTACACATGGGATGGGATTACTTCCGTGTACAACCCGTTTTCAACCCTGTTGCTTTTTGCTGAAAAGGTTTTCGATAACTTCTGGTTCGCCACCGGTACGCCCACTTTCTTGGTCAACCTCATCAAAGAACGCAACGACGTAAAAGCCCTCCTGGAGCCTGTTGCCGTCGAAGCATCGGGGTTCGACAGTTTCGAGCCTGAAGCCATCGACACCAAGCAGCTGCTGTTCCAAACCGGTTACCTCACCGTAAAAAGCATTGCCAAGAGTCGTTTCAGCGCAGCGATGATGTATACCCTGGGTGTGCCGAACGAAGAAGTGCGGCGGTCGTTGATGACCTACTTAGTAGGCAGTTATGCCAATTACCCTGCGTCGGATACCGCTCCCATGCGCGACCGGATGTTGCAACAACTTTTGGACGGCGACGCTTCCGCCTTCGAGCGGAGCATGCAGGAGATGTTTGCCCGTATCCCTTATCAGTTACACATCCCGCGCGAAGCGTATTACCATTCGTTGCTGTTGCTTTGGTGTAACCTCCTCGGGCTGGAAGTGCAAGCCGAGGTATCCACGGACAAAGGCCGCATCGATGCCGTGTGGACTTGGGAGGAACGGGTAGTGATTGCCGAGTTGAAGTATTCGGAAAGCGAAACGGCCGATATACTCTTAGACAAAGCCTTGACCCAGATCAAAGCGACCCGCTACCACGAACGTTATGCCGGTGCCGGGCGCCGCATCGCCTTTCTTGCCATCGCCTTTGCCGGAAAAGAAATCGCCTGCCGGATGGAAGAAATAAGTAATTGATAATGAATAATGAATAATGCGAATCAAGAGTTGAAATGCATGTTCCCATTTTCACTAATTGTCCCGAAGGGACTCTATATTTTTAATCTCATTTAATCTTATTTAATCTATCTTTGCTAATTATCAGTATTTTAAAACTTTTATTTTTTACCTAAATATTACTAATTTTACCTAAATTAAAAAACATTCTTACTACAATTTTTACCACAACATTTGCACGCTATTTGTACGGGGTTCAATAAATACATAAAAATCAAAAATCATGGCATCACTAAAATTTTATTTGAACCGACCGAAGGTAAAAACATCAGGTATCCATTTTCTTTTGAATTACGGGGCTTTTGAAATGAAAGACGGAAAGAAAAAGTATCTCCCGTTTAAATATTACATTGACGAAAGTATTGATACGGCAAATTGGGGAAAGGGAAAGGCTAAGGCTTCAAAAACATTTCCGCAATATCCTGATTTTAACAAGAAATTAGAAAGGATTGAGGATAAAACACTCACCATTTTGAGAAAATTGCAAGATGAAGGGATTCATGTTAATGAAGTTACATTGAAATCGGCACTTGACAAAGAACTGAAAGCGCAAAAGGATTTTACTCCCGACATCAATACGCATTTGACAGTTTTTGCAGACGATTTTATCAAAAAGTCAAAGAAAAAAGGGTCAACCAAAAGCCAATACCAACCCACATTTGACAACCTCAAAGAATACGAAAAACTTTACGAAACAAAGTTAAGGTTTTTAGAGATTGACATGAAGTTTTACGAAAAATTTATCGACTTCCTAATTGATAAGGAATACTCGCCCAATACCATAGGAAACAGGATTAAAAACCTGAAAGTATTTATGAATGACGCTTTCAAAAAAAGGATACCTGTTTGTTTGGATTTTAAACTTCCCGAATTTAAAAAGCCAAGTGAAGAAACATCGTCGGTTTACCTTACCGAAGATGAACTGTTACAATTATATCATTTAGACCTGAAAGGTGATTCAATATTGGAAAAAACTCGCGATTTGTTTTTGATAGGCGCTTATACGGGTTTTCGGTTTTCGGATTTTTCCACACTGAACATCGAAAACTTTGGCAAAGATGATGTTATCCAAAAACGAACCATTAAAACAGATCAGGATGTTGTTATACCTGTGCATCCCATCATACAATCTATTATTAAAAGGAATAATAATGAAATACCGAAAGTCGCTTATCCAACTTTTACAGTAGCAATCAAAGACGTTGTGAAGGCTGCAAAGATTGATTACAAGGTATCTTATATCGAAACAAAGGGCGGTAGAAGCGAGGTGAAAATCGAACCGAAATGGAAATTGGTGTCGTCGCACACTGCACGCAGGTCATTCGCAACCAACGCATATTTGGCGGGCGTTCCCACTATTTCAATCATGAAAATGACAGGCCACAAAACCGAATCATCGTTCATGAAGTACATTAAAATAACGTTGGAGGAAAACGCCAAGAAGTTACAGAACCACACCTTTTTCTCAAAAGTGCCTGATGCTGTATAACAAAAGCCTGCTTCTTAAGAAAATTTTAAGAATGCGTTATTCTTTCAAAGATTTGGCGTCGTTGATGGAGGTGTCCTACACGACTTTTCGGCGCGAAGTCACAGGTAATGAGAAATTGATGCAGCGACTTCGGGAATTAGGGTGGCGTTCCTATAAGCGGTTCAGGAAGGAACACGTTATGGAGATATTCAAATTAATGGGTTATCCCTACGGCTATGAGTGGTACGAAGAAAGGGAGCAGTAACATGCTGTTCTTTACGGTTGATGAACACGCCACACCCGAAAACCTGAAACGACGGTACAAGGATTTGTGCAAACAGCATCATCCCGACAAGGGCGGGAGCAATGAAGCACAAGCGCAAATAAACGTGGAATACCAAAAGGCGTTGCAGCAATTGACCGCGATAGCCGAACGCAAAGGTGAACAAATAACAGCCGAACGCCTGTTACGGCAGATGGAACAGCATCTTCATAACATCTTAACGCATGTGCAGCAAAATGAAACGCTGTATTCTGCCTTGTATAAGGAATTGAAAGTGCCTTTTATGAAGTGGGTAATTCCGAAAGAATATCATGGGCTTGTGGATAATATTTTTACGATTATCCGAAAAGGGATTATGTTGTGACAAATTACGCACTACACCTTCCATAGATAGACTAACTGCCTCAGCCATTGAGACAATCGCTACCGTCTGGTGCTTTTCAGTCTTTAAATGTTGAATTTTTTACAAAAAAGCTCAACCCCTTTAAGTAAATGATTGTCATCTGTTTCTTTATAAACAAAATCTGTTTTATCCCATTTTTTTTCTTCAATATCTTTTTTAAAATCCTCGTTCCAAGACCAAAATATAACTGGAATATTCTTCCCAATTAATTCAGATTCATAG
>JAVBSH010000194.1:0-4179 GCA_031547085.1 Bacteroidales bacterium | reverse complement strand
GTCCTTTTTTACCTGATAATATAGGCTTGTTTGCTTTGTGAGCACACAACGACGTACAAGTTTGTTTTTCTCACTCACCTGGCAAATGAACGGAAAACGGGCGAGTATATACAACTGGCTTTCCAACCGTTTCGAAAACCGCTCGATTTCCCGCGTCGTCCAGTTGTGTTCTAAATAATCGTAAATCGCATTTAACTCGTTTTGCGCGTTAAATGTCCATTCAATCTTTAAGCCACTTCTCATATCGCTTTTTCACTAAGGCATGGGGAACAACCCTTCCTTCCCTTGCATCGGCTAACCCTTTCTCGATAGAATCCTTTTCTGTGTCGGAAATCGAATCCCACCAATCCTTTTTCGAGCTTTGTTCCTTGATAATCTCAAGTACTTCAAGTGTCGGCACATCGTCAAGCTCTGTGATCCAGTGTATCAAATCCAGTTTTTGAGCCGTCGTGTTCATTTCTTTATGATTTTGATTTTGCCAATTCCTTTTCGAGTTGGGCAATCCTTTCGTCTTTTTCTTTTAGCAGGCGTTCGAATAGCTCGGTAATTTGTCCGATGGGATTATTATAATGGTAATCTCTTGAAACAATACCAATACCCGATTCGTTATTTTCGAAAGTATTTCCAGTCACATATTGTATTAGTCCTTCTTCGCTAAATTCCTTGATTCTGTCTACAGGTACATGCAAGATTTCTGATATTTTTTCAAGCGTAGCGTCATCAATAACAGCGTGTTGTTCCAACTCCGAAACCCGTTGTTGGGGAATCCCCAACCCCACAGCAATTGCGCCCTGCTTCACTCCCAAAATATCACGGAGTCTTTTAATATTACTGCCCTGATGTTGACGAACAATGGTACTCATAAAAAGATATTTTTGATTTGTTGTTACAAAAGTACGGAAAATTGTTGTGATTTACACAACCTGCGAGATTTAAACACGGTTCGATACCGGAACGATACACGGGTGTACGCGTTTCTTTATCACAGGAATATCCGTTCATTTGCACCACAAATATATCAAATAAATAACCGTGGAGAAATTAAGAGATACAAAAACCGTAAATTCCGGATTAATGCGTTTTGTAATACCCAACTTGTCCGCTATGAGGGTAAAACTACCGTTTTGCGAAACCACACAACGATATGAATATTGCGAAAGTTCGCCTGCGACCATTATCATGCACGAAACAAACGATTCCGGTTACACTCTCCGTTATGTTTTCAAGGTATCAGGCCGGGAACTGACCGTAGAATCGTGTACTGAAACCACCGCGTCGGGAGAGCAGATTGTCGCTCCTGCCGGTTATCCGTATCTTCGTCTTCCCACATCCGAAAGTCAGCCCGAAGAATGGACATACATGTTACCCGATGGCATGTTGGTAGAATGCATCGCCCGGCTCGATACGCAGGAAATGAACGGAAAACCATGCGTTGCGATCCATCTTTCGCGCATGTTCCATCGCCGGGAACGGCAAAAGAACCGGCCCGACATGATCGTTGAACGTTATGTGGCCGGGTATGGCATATATCACAGGCTTGAACTTTCGAATCTGAAAATCAATGGAAAACGGGATATCCAAGATTGAAGGCTGGGGGTTAAGCGACGAAACGCAGGAACTCCTCTTGGATTTTATCTCAAGTGCTGACTATTACCGTCGCTGGCTGATCTACATGAACGACCTCCTAATTGTGGCTATCAACGAAAACCTAACACAGAATACGCACGAAGTGGAATGTATGTATGCCTTGAAACACATCCGCGATTTGCTGGAAGCGTTACACAAAGACAACCCCGCACTGAAAGACGATTGAGGCAATCTAAGCCAAATATTTGATCATCGCTATTGCTGCCATTAAGCCAATCCCTTTTATTACTGATTAATAATTACTTTCCTGATAAAAAAGAGAAAGAACCTGTTCTTGAATCAATCAAAGTTGAGATAGAAACCGCAACAAAGCCCGTAATCGAAAATCCCGCAATAGAGCCCGACATGATTTTCAGGGCAAAGATGTACGAACGGTTTCTTTTACTGGAACAACGACTCATCAAAGACAACTACCTGGATGAAAACCTTCATTGGGTATCTGCCCATGAAAACAAAAGGTCGGACATCAAAAGCCTGATCGTTTTCCTTGCCGGGTTGCATGCCAATAATTACTTTCTACCCAACAGAGACCCGAAGATCAAACAGTATTTTGAAACAAGGTATCATATCAAAATAGGCCAGAACTTCGAGAAGAAACGGCGGGAGCCATTTGCAGACGACTACAAAATCATATTCCATGATTACCCGTTTTAACGACTAACTACGGTCGTACTACGAATCCCGAAAACGGGATATCATCGTATATCCCTCACTATCAACAGCTACATTTTCGACCAACTACGATAACCCGACCTCCCCGGGCATAACCCATAGCTTTGCAGTGTTCGAACAAAAGCCGAAGTACAAGGCTCAGTTTTCACATTGTAAAATTTTTTAGTTATGCTTTTAGATAATTTAAAAACGAAGCCTTTTCCTGAAATGGCTGCCATGCTGAAAATGAATGATGATTGCAAAGCCGTCGGTCTCCAACCCGAGATGTTCAAAAACCTGATCTACGGCAAAACATACAACGTAACTGGTAATCTGTATTCCGAAACTCACCGAAAGAATTTCCATGCCGAAAAAGTAAAAGTCAATATTGAGAGAGCTTCTGATAATTCGTTTCGCTTATGTGTCGATGGTATAGAAATATCCGAATGGTTCAATATGAAGCACCGGGAATCACGCGAAGCATTGAGGCCACAGGTCAGGCAGATGCAAACGCCTGTGATGCCTAAAAGACAGGGGATAAGGATGAGATAAATAAAAGTACGTGAGTTTTAATTTTTGTGTTCAAAAAAAAATAAAAAATTATTTTGACAAAATAAAAATATACTCTATATTTGTAGAATTAATTTTAATGTCGTAGAAATGCAATTAACCAATGCCGAAGAGCAAGTAATGAAATGCTTATGGAAGCTGGAAAAAGCTTACATGAAGAATATTTTAGATGAATTTGATGCTCCTAAACCTGCTGCTACAACAGTAGCAACCTTATTGAAACGTATGATCAATAAAAAATTTGTTGGGTATAATCTGCATGGCAGTAACAGGGAATATTTTCCGTTGGTAAAAAAGACGGACTACTGCGCCAAGCATTTGAACGGGATGATTAAAGATTTTTTTAACGATTCGACTGCACAGTTTGCATCATTCTTTACCACTAAAACCAACTTGACTGAAAAAGAGTTAACCGAATTAAAGAAGATTGTTGATCAACAAATTAAATTGAAAAAGAAATGTTAGAATTTATAGTAAAATCAACAGCAAGTCTAAGTAGCTTGGGAACATTATACCAATAGACGATCATACCTGTCGGCTCTAATTTGAATCAATCCGTTTTCGGTGATCCATGTCCGATAGGTATATCGTCCTGTATGTATTTCAGAATTTCTTGTAATCTGGGCGTTATCACCAAGCCGTTAATTCCTATTGTTGCAGTTGCCATATCAGTACCTATTTATATCAAAAGATTGGAGCGCCAGATAACAATCCATTCCGTCCGCTTCCAAACAGATACAACCCTTATCCGACACCCAAGCCTGGCAGGTAGGGTCGAATTTGTAAACCTGGTTAAAGTAGTCGACATAGTGTTGTAAGTCGCCCAAGTCATCCAAGTATAGATACGCATTGTGGCAAACATCGTTTTTATTGAAGTGACAGGTAAGAGTAGCTGTATCGAAATTAATTTCCATCATTTTACCATTCGTCCCGTCGTTTTGGCAATTAACTACGCACAAATCCTTGCCGGGAAACAGTTTTGGAATAGCAGTAAACGAATATCTTAATGCACCGAAGGCATTCTGGATATTATCCGTAATATTGGTTTGCAGAATATTGTTTTTGTTCAAATCAGCCATAGCATGATTTATTCAGATTTTGGCTGCAAAAAAAGACATAATAGTCTGTTTCCCAAATTAAAATAGAGTTGTATTTACTACAAATGCAATCGTAAGTAGTCGTCTATAAATAATCGCCGTTATTTAGTATCTTTGCACCATGAGATACATTGAATTATCAGAAGATGCCCAAAAGGAGTTGGAAGGAATTTATCGAAGTCATTCCAAATCCTACGTTCGCCAACGGGCACAG
>JAVBSH010000163.1:0-23978 GCA_031547085.1 Bacteroidales bacterium | reverse complement strand
GAAATTGTAAAGGTCGAGGATATTAAACAGTGGAAAAATGAAAATATCGGGGAAAGCCTTTTGGGGAAAAGAAATAAGTTGTTTAAAAAGTGGAACGATGATCTTTGTTGATAAAACCCAAATTTTTTACACCCCACCTGTTAGGTATCTTTTGATAGCAACTTGGTATAAGATTACAATTATCAATATTGTGTTTGTTTTTACAATGACAGCATCATTTGTATTACTCAATCGCTCATTCCGTTTTCATGAAAAATTAATATGATTGTCGGATACAATGCCTATTGATTGCAAGGTAATGTTCGGCGTAGTCTCCAGACTACGCCGTGCTAAAAGGAAAGCTCCTACTTTCCATATTTGCAAGGCAGGAGCCTTGCTTTTAGCTTCGACGAAGCGAGACGCTACGCCGAACGGCTTAGTTCGCAAGCATTGGGCAAAATGCCCGACAATCATTAAAATTAATCTCTCCAGTGCGAAACAATTCCAATTTTTGTAAACCATCCTGATATTAAAGTAAAAAGATATATAAGTAACTTTATATAATTGTGAATGAATAATATGAATGCAATTGATTTAGTGGCAACCAACTTGGGAAAGAGAGATGATACGCCCAACCAGGAATTGGCCATCGAAATTATCCGGACAAAGCGTACGGATTGGATAAAAGAACTTGTAACGTATGTATATGACAAGGATAAAAATATCCAAAGCGATTGTATTAAAGTGTTATACGAGATTGGCGAACGTGGTTCGGGGGATTTGATTGCGCCGTATTGCGAAGATTTCGGTAAATTACTGGATTCAAAAAATAACCGGTTGGTTTGGGGTGCTATGACTGCTTTGGATACGATTACGGCACATCATCCTGCGGGTGTTTATGCTTTGTTATCAACAATTCTCCGGGCGCTGGATAGGGGTTCGGTGATTGCCACTGATCATTGCGTGGGGATTTTAGCAAAATTGTCGGGTTTCCCGGAATATGCAGATGTTACGTTTCCTTTGTTGATGGAACAATTGAAAAGATGCCCGCCAAAACAACTGCCTATGTATGCCGAAAAATCCATTGTTGTCATTCATACCAGGAATAAGGAAACGTTCATTAATTTGATACAATCGAGGATTCCGGAAATGGATAAGGAATCGCAACGGACAAGGCTTCATAAAGTGATGAAAAAGGTAAAAGATAAATAGAGTCGGAAGATCTGAAGAATGTTTTTCTGGACAAAATGATTATTTTATCGTAATTTTGCTCATATTCATTTTTCTGTCATGAAAACTAAAGCATTGTATTTCATTATTTTATTCTATCTTATTTCACTAAAAGTAATTGCTGTGGACAATAAAAACGTACATTCAAAGATCGAGGAAGCAACTGTATTCTTTCAAGGCGCCGAACTGGTACATACTGCCAACACTTCCCTGCAAAAAGGGAACAACGAAGTTTGGATATCCGGTTTAAGCCCTAATATTGATCGCAATAGTCTTAAAATCAAGACAACTAATGGTGTAGTGGTATCGTCGTTTGAATTTTCGGTGGACTATCTGACTGAAAAAAGCCTGAGCGCCAATGCCCAGAAATTGCAGGATGCCATCAAGGAACAACAAAAACTATTGGAACAGGTACAAACGGAAATCAAGATCAATACCAACCTACTGAATATCCTGCAAAAAAGCATAGATAAGAATGCTTCGGGTTCGGAAAAGGGTTTAAGTATCGACGACCTGATCAAGACGATGGATTACTACAAAACCAAAGCAGGCGAGTTGGAAAAAGCCATCAGCAACGGAAAGGAAAAAGAAGTTGAAATCCGCAAACGAATTCAGGAACTGAAATTACAATTCGATCAGGAATCGTTGAAAAACAACAAGACTTCTGGTATTTTGAAGTTGGGTCTTTCGTCGCCGGTGGATGGTACGTGCGGTTTCACCATTAGTTACTATACCGCTACGGCGGGCTGGGTACCTTATTACGACATCAATGTGGCTGCGACCAACCAGCCGGTAAAAATTACCTCGAAGGCGAAAGTTCGCCAGATGACCGGCATCGATTGGGAAAAAGTCAAAATAACCCTGTCTACGGCCGTACCAAGTGCCGGTAAGGTAGCGCCGTTGTTCAATGCTTGGTTCCTGCAATATGTGAATAACGACATACAATTGAGCCGGAGTAGGTTGAAAAAGGCTGAAATGATGGCGCAAAACGCTTATTCATATGATGAAGTATCGGAAGAAAAAATGATGGTGAAAGAATCGGCCGCTGCACCTGAACCGGCACAAGGTGCGCCATTGATCATTGTAGATGGTGTGCCGGTCGATGCAACTCATTTTGCTTCGCTCGACCAGTCGATGATCAAGGATGTCCGGCATTTGAGCGGTCAGGAAGCGACCAACATATATGGTTCGGCTGCTGCTAACGGTGTGATCGTGGTTACGATGAAAAGCGGTATGGACGATTATGTGGTGCAATCGGAAAACCAACTGAACATCTCTTTCAACATCGATCTCCCCTACTCTATCCCCGGCAACGGCAAGGAACAAGCCATCGAACTCAGGAACCAGGAAGTGCCCGCTTCATTCAAATATTACTGCGCCCCGAAACTGGATACCGAAACTTACCTGCTGGCCGAAATTAGTGGCTGGGAAAAATTAAACCTGTTGAGCGGCAATGCCAACGTTACATACGACGGTACCTACGTGGGCGAAACCTATATTGATGCTGCTTCAACGCACCAAAACCTGACCTTGACGCTGGGAACCGACAAACGTGTGGCCGTGAAACGTGAGAAGATGAAGGAATATAGCAGTACCGGCTTCTTTGGCAACGAAGTGAAACAGGAATTCGCTTACCTGCTGACCGTGCGCAACAACCGTAACGAGGCCGCCCGCATGGTACTCAAAGACCAATACCCGGTGTCGACATTGAAGGAAGTTACAGTGGAAGTATCGAAGGACACTACGCCAACCACCGCGAATATTGCCGAAACAGGTGTGGTGACCTGGGAATACGACATGCAGCCGGGCGAAACTAAGACGTTTAAATTGGTGTATGTGGTAAAATATCCGAAAGGGAAAACGCTGAACTTGTGATTCATGCGAATCAAGAGTTGAATTTTGGCTAAAGCCCCTGATTATCCATTCATTCTCCATCCGTTGACTAAAGTCAACGGCAATGACGAGTGATATCATCAGATCATTGCCGTCAACTAAAGTTGTCGGATAAAAGGAGTAACCATCTATGGGGCTTTAGCTCAAAATATTAAATCTTCATATTCAATAATCAATTACTTACAATCATCACACAATTGATTACTTTGTAACAAAAAATCGCAGATTTGCATTATTTTTGTAGTAAGATTTATCAAAAAAGAAAAGGACAGGAAAAATAATATGTATACAAAAGCCCGGTATATTAATCCGTTAACCGATTTTGGATTCAAACGTATCTTTGGTACAGAGTCTAACAAGGATCTGTTGATTGATTTCCTGAATGCTGTGTTGGATATTGAAGGCGGTATCAAAGATTTACGTTATGACAATACCGAAAGACAAGGACGTGCAGAAATAGATCGTCGGGCGATATTTGACTTGTATTGTATTACTGGTAAAGGTGAGCATATTATTGTGGAAATGCAGAACGTACGCCAGGACTATTTCAAGGATAGGGCATTGTATTATGCTTCTTTTCCTATACAAGCGCAAGGTGAAAAGAATAAATTCTGGGACTTCGAGTTAACCCCGGTGTATTCGGTAAACATACTGAATTTCAAATTTGGTAATAGTCTGGATGACGAGAAACAGTATTTCTATGATGTACGGTTAACCGATAAAATATCGCACCGTATATTTTATAACAAGCTGGCCTTTATATTCATGGAATTACCAAACTTTGTCAAGAAGGAACATGAGTTGGATGACAATATTGACCGTTGGATGTATGTATTAAAACATCTTACAGAATTACAGGATCTACCGGATGCTTTGCGAAACAGGGTATTCGAAAAGTTGTGTCGTGTTGCCGAAATCGCTAAGATGAAGCCGGAAGAAAGAAAATCGTATGATCAATCGCTTAAAGAATATAGAGATATGTATTTGATGGAAAACGCATTGGAAAAGAAAGAAGCATTACTCAAGGAAAAGGATGTAAAAATTCAAGAAAAAGATGCTGAAATTCAAGAGAAGGATGTAAAAATTCAAGAAAAGAATATTGAAATTCAGGTAAAAAATACTGAAATTCAGACAAAGAATACTGAAATTCAAGAAATAAATGCCGAGCTTAAACAAGCTCAAGAAGCAAATGAAACAATGATTCGAATTCTGTTGGAAGCAGGAGTTTCCGTGGAAAAAATAGCTGCATCTACCGGTTTGGGCATAGCGGATATAAACCGTGTCAGGAAAAAATTGTAATCAGGTAATATTTTCTATCCGCGTCCGGAAACAAGAATGATATGGTTTTCAGACACGGATGGTTTGTATAACATTCATTGATACATCCATTTGACCGGAAACCCAGTGATGTTTGTATTTGACAAATCCCACCGGCCTTTTCCCGCACCATAAGCCAATAAAACCTTTTTCCGGTAAAAATGGATGGCCGTGTAACAATAACATCCATCCAGATTATCTTCAATATTTTTGACATTCAGCCATGTCTTCCCTTCATCTTTGGAGATGGCTACGGCTAAGGGTGTGCGAAGCTGGTTATTTCCGTTATTGTTCCATACTAATAATAAATCGCCGGTAGAGGGAATGCGGGTAACCGTGGCCGGCGACAGGGGCGACCGGATATCACTGGCAAGCATTGGTGTCCATGTGATGCCTTTATCTTTGGAGTATGATATTTGTTGAAATCCGCCGCTTGCCCGGATCATCATCATTACCGATCCGTCTTTCAGCTCCACCACGCCCGGCTCCTGCGATACCACTTCTGACGGATTGGGCACTTCGCTGCTGCAATGCCACGTGGCACCACTATCGTCAGAATAATAACACCAAATTTTTGCACGATTCTGGAACTTGGGATTTGTTTCATCGTTGTGCTGCGCAACCGGCATCAACAGGCGTCCATTTTTCAGTTGAATGACACGGTTATTGTTCAACACAAAATAGCCTTTCCTGTCGGTGATACAGGCGATTGGCTCACTCCATGTCCGGGCTTCATCGGTTGATATACGCATCATAGGCATACAATCGGTTTCAGAATTTTTCCGCAGGTAAAACAGCGCTATTTTCCCGTTTCGGAGACGCAGGAGCGAAACCGACATAACATTCATTGTCCCTTCGTTTTCCACGATACGGATATCTTCCTGTGTCCATGTTTTCCCGCCATTTTTGGAATACCTGCCGGCCAAATATGCCGGAGCATGATCTGAATCGGATTTCCCCGTATAGTGAGTATAAATGTAAAGGATATCCTTGTTTTTCAACGTAATAAAATCGCCTTCACTGTTACGGGGATTATCTACACCCGGCTTTAATTGCAACAATACATCCGGTTGAGCACCTGCCTGTGTCAAGCAAAACATAAACCCAAAAAGCAAAAAGATTTTTTTCATGTGAATGTGATTTTTATTTTGTGCAAATCAATGAATTAAGCTTCATTTACTCCAAATTCATCATATTTTCGTTTTCAAAAGTAATGGTATTTTTGATTTTTAAGAGGTTACGCTGAGAATTTTTGATTGATGATTGATGCTTTTCGTCAGGTCATTGCGATCATTTCGGAGGATTTTGCTATAATTTACCCCAACGTTTCCTCAAATTACCCCGGCGTCCTCATTTTTCTGCCGGGTATTACCTCAAAAACTGACACGATTGCCTCAAAAACTGACAATGTTCCTCCTGTGGAGGCAATTTGCCTCTATAGAGGCAAATCATTATCATGATTTATATCGACGTTTCTATTTTGAAAAGCAATAATGCTTGATTTTAAGAGGTTACCGGATTAAATCATGAGAACGCCACTGTAATTTCCTGCCAGATTGTCATATTTTGAGGAACGATTTGCCTCTGTAGAGGGAATGTTGCCTCTATAAGAGGAAATGTTCCCTCTACAGAGGCAAATTTTTGTATTTTGGAGCCTACGATTGAACACCACAGATTACACGGATTTTCACTGTGATATTCAGTGTTACCAGTGTGGTCAGTGTTCTATAATGCAGATTACACAGATTATGCCTCCGATTTAAGTACTTTGGCCGGGTTAGTGGTTGCTGCCCGCCACGATTGCCAACTAACAGTTATAAGGATGATAGCCGATGTGACAAGCCCCGCCAGCACAAACACCCACCAACTAAGGTTGGTTTTGTAAGAAAAGTTTTGCAACCAATGATTAAGGAACAGGATCACTGCCGGTATAGCCACAAGAAAGGCAATGATGTTAAGAACCATGAAATTGGTGTTCAAAAGTATCATGATATCTTTTTTATTGGCACCGTTCACTTTATGGATAGCTATTTCTTTTGTCCTCTTGCGGGCGGTATAATGGCTGATACCCATTACTCCAAAGCACGACAATATGATGGCTACTATCGAGAATGCTGTAATGGTACGGATATCCGTAAGTTCCTTTTTATAGCTTTGCGCTAAACGTTCGTCCATCAACTCATAGGAGAAAGGCCAGTCGGGAGCGATTTCTTTCCATGCTTTGTCTAACTGGGCAACGGTATGTCTCCAGTTCCCTTTCGATGTACGGACTACAATTGACCATGGTTCCCAATTTCCGTTCCAGAACACGGTACCACTCCGTTCCTCTTTTTTAAGATGCGGGAAGTACTGGATATCATCCACAACACCTACCACTTTTGATACATCATCTCTCCAGGAAAGGCTCAAGTGATATTCTTTACCAATAATACTTTCCGGGGTTTCGCCCATATCCTCGACTAATTTCCGGCTCATGATGAGTTGATCGCGTGTTCCAGCCTTGGTAAAATCATTCCCGGCAAGGAAGTGGGCCCGAATGGTTGGTAGATAACCGACCGAAGAGCATACTGTGTAACACGAATGAGCGTTTTCGTCGGTAGCATTCCATTCTTTGACATTGCCTCCATTATTGATAATTCCGGCAGGAGCATTGCTGACACTGCTGATACTTTCTACTGCCGGAATTTGATCGACTAAGCCTTTGAATCGTTCATATTGCTCTTTCACAGATTCACCCGAATTGCTGATGACAAATAATTGTTCCTTGTCGAATCCGAGTTTTGCACTGGTGAGCAACTGCATCTGTCGATACATAAAAATGGTACTGGCAATCAATATTACAGAAACAGTGAATTGGAATACAACCAATCCCTTACGGAGATTTTCGCCTCCTATTTTGTATGAATTCTGGAAAATACGCATCACCGGGATACGTGAAAAAAGAAATGCCGGGTAAATAGCTGTGATGATAGAAACAACTACGATAATGGTAACCAGCAACCCCGCCATGTAGAGGTATGTTTCAAGTCCCAATGCAAATTGCTTCCCTACAAGGCTTCCAAATATAGGTAATATCATCAGGGTAATGAAAGCAGCCAGTATAACCGATACAACGATGGTCAGGAGAATTTCGGTATAGATATACAATCTCACCTGGTGTGGAGAGCCGCCCATGGTTTTCATCACGGCAAACTGCTTGGTTTCGGTCATGGTTTGTGTAATGGTTAAATTGATATGGTTAGTAGCAGCAACCAACAAGATCAGAATACCAATCATCATGATCATACGCACGAAATCAATATCACCCTTTATGGCACCATCCCATGTAAGGTTGGACGAATACAAGTGGATATCCTTAATCGGCTGTAATGAAAATTTCGACTTGGCAAACATTTCTTCGGCTTCCTGGCTGGCATGACGCACCACCTCTTTGATTCTTTCCGCAACCTCCCCAGGGAATGCATTAGGAGATAGCAGAACGTATGCATTTTCACCTTGTGCCCACCACGATTTATCCATATACTCATCGAGAATCGTGGAAGATGAAACCAGGAACTGCGGATTGACATGCGATTGATCAGGAAAGTTTTCGAAAATACCAGTTATTATTAAATCAAATTGATTGTCAAGTCGAATGACTTTTCCGATAGGGCTTTTATCATTAAAGAATTTTTGGGCCATTTTCTGGGAAATCAGCATAGTATTGGGTGCCACCAATAACTCCTTGTGCGATTGTGATTCGAGGATATGGAAGTCGAGAATATCTAAAATTTCTGGATCTGCTACGCAAAGACCTTTTTCCTGAAAAGGAACATGGTTAATTGTAAAGATGTTTTGCCGATATTCATTGGTTAGGTTAGCTATTTTTTCCACGCCTGGAATTTGATCTTTCAAGTGCTGAAACATCACTTTGGGCCATATCGGATTTTCGTCCTTTACGAGTCGGTAAACACGGTCTTTCTTACTGTGAAAACGATCGTAACTGAACTCGTCGTTCACATAAAAGGCAATCAACAGACATGCAACCACAGCAATAGTCAAGCCAGCAACCTTATTGATCGTGTCTACTTTGTTTTTTTGTATCTTCCGAAGTACAATACCAAAATATTCTCTCATAATTCAAGATTCAATGATTCAAAATTCAGAAATTAATCAAACGCTCATCATTCATCATTCATAGCAAACTACATCGTTATTTGTGTCACCACATACCCGTCGAACAGGTTGATGATGCGGTGGGCAAATGACGCGTCGTGCTGTGAGTGCGTTACCATGACGATGGTGGTTCCGTCATGGTTCAGTTCCAGCAATAGCCTCATCACTTCCTGCCCGTTTTTCGAGTCTAAGTTACCGGTAGGCTCATCGGCGAGGATCAGTTTGGGGTTGGCCACCACGGCGCGGGCTATGGCTACACGTTGTTGTTGCCCACCCGATAATTGGCTGGGGAAATGCTTGGCACGGTGATCGATCTTCATGCGGTGCAGCACTTCTTCCACGCGTGTCTTGCGTTCCTGCGGTTTCACCTTCATGTACACCAAAGGTAACGCAACATTGTCGAACACGTCCATTTCCTCGATGAGGTTAAAACTCTGAAACACGAATCCGACCTGTCCTTTACGTGTTTCTGTGCGTTCGCGTTCTTTCATGTGCCCGACTTCAGCTCCCGCTAAGTAATAATTACCGGACGTGGGATTATCCAATAAGCCGAGGATATTCAACAGCGTGGATTTACCACAACCCGAAGGTCCCATCACGGCTACAAATTCTTTCTCGTTGATGTGCAGGCTTACCTCATTCAGCGCCATTGTTTCTACTTCCTCGGTGCGGAAGACTTTTTGCAGGTTTTCTAATCTGATCATATCTATTTTTTATTTCTTATTCAAAAATTCAAGATTCAAAGTTGTTGTTCAGTACGTCATTGCGAGGAGGAACGACGAAGCAATCTCATGGTGATCTGATTTAAAAGATTGCTTCGCTATCGCTCGCAATGACGCGTTTGTTATCGTCCTAACTTTTATTCCTTATTAATCACTTTCACAGGATTAGTGGTTGCAGCGCTCCATGTTTGCCAACTAACCGTAAGCAACGCCACCAAGCAGGCAACTAATCCTACACCCACAAAAATACCTACACTTAAAGGCGCTTGTACGATAAATGATTTCAACCAGAATTCTTTCATGAAGATCCAGGCTGCAAAGCTGCCCGAAATGAAAGCAATGAGTATCCAAAACATGAAACTTTTATTGAGCAGTTGAAGCAGATCCATGACCGTAGCGCCGGTCACTTTACGTATAGCAATCTCTTTCCGCCGACGTTGTATGGAATAGAGTGCCATGGCAAACAACCCGGCAACGGAAATCACAAAACCTATGATCATGGCGTATGAAAGCATATTCCGCAAGTTGTTTTCGGATGTGTACATCTTTTCATATTCTTCGTCTAAGAAATGATAGTCGAAGGGCGCATTGGGCAGGACTTCTTTCCACCGTTTTTCGATAGCGGCAATAACATTTTTCGGTTCGCCAGTGATCTTGATCAACACTGGTATGTATCCCAGCCTGTTTCCATGGAAGGCCATCGACACATATATCTGCGGGTCGATGTTCTTATGAAACGAGCGTACCTGTGCATCACGGATAATGCCCTTGACAACACAGGGGTAATTCATCAAGAGAATCGTTTGGTCGATGGGGTTTTCGAGCCCTAACTGCCGGACAGCCGTTTCGTTAAGGACACAAAAATAGCTCTCATATTTGCCGACGGGATTTTCACCTTCGAGCATCTGCATGCCCATCACATCAAAGTAATTGGGTTTGATGTACAGGCACTCGAACGATTGCAATGGATCATCAGCGTTTTTCTTTACAGGCATACCTGTAAGCCACACTGACGGCAGGCAGTTTTTCAGCGTCACATCCACTACCGACGGCTCTTTTATCAATTCGTTACGTAAGGTCTCGTATTGCTCATCCGATTGGAGATCGGTATAGACATAAAGAATATTATCCTTGTTGAAGCCGGCATTCCGGTTGAGCATAAAGTCAACCTGACTGCTGATGAGCAATGTGACCAGCAGCAGTGCGATGGAAGCAGTAAATTGAACGATGGTCAACCCTTTCTGGAAAAATGACATGGGCCGCCCTCGGTATGTGCCATTCAAAGTCTCCACGGGGTTCATCCGGGCTATACGGAAAGCTGGCATCGAACCAGCAGCCAGCACTACGACAATGAACAATAATACCAGGCAAACATACAACCCGACCGAACCAAAATCAATATACAAGTTAGTATTGGTGTATTGGTTGAAATAAGGCGTCATAGCCACTGCCAGGAACAAGCCTGTAGCCAATGATACGATTGTGTAACAAGCTGTTTCTAAGAAAAAGTTCATCCGCAACTCGCCCCGGTGTGCTCCCTGTACTTGCTTGATGCCAATGCTTTTAGCCCGGAGAACCGAATTGGATACAAACAGGTTGGTGAAATTGATACAGGCAAGTAGCAGGATCACCACCGCTACCGAGATGTAGATACGCACCACTGCCTTGCTGCCCGTAACAGCATTATCGTACATGTATTCGCCCCTGCTGAAATGAATGTCCTTCAATGGTTGAAGTTTGATCTGGAAATTTATGTTCCTCATGAAATCTTTCCTGTCGTGCGCCGCCAATGTCAGTTTTTGTTCCAATGCGGCTGCATCGACGCCTTTGGCCAGTTTATAATAAACAGTATACATGGACCGGTTGACCCTTTCGTTGATCTGTTCATTTTCGGGAATCACAAACCGCACCTGCAAATGCGAATTATGAGGCATGTCGTACATCACACCCGAAACAATATGATCATTGCCGTTGAGTTTCACCATCTGCCCCATGGCATCGCCGCCGGGGAACATCCGGGAAGCAGTTGTTTCGTCAATCACGATCTTCCCGGGGATATCGAGCGCCGTTCCCGGGTTTCCTTCTTTCAACGGGAAAGTAAAGAACGAAAAGAAATTCTTCCTCACGATAATCGTTGAAGTTGCCGGATATATGACCTGGTTTACTTCCGCAGTAAGCCCGTCATATTCGAACCGCATGAAATACGTAAACTGCTCCACCTCGGGGATATTGGCCAGGTATTGTTCATCCGACGCAATACCGCTCTCTTCCATAATCACTTTTGCCGGACTGTTGTTGATAAAGACCTGCCCGGTGATGCGGTACATCCTATCACCATCTTTTTGAAAATTATCAAAACTTAATTCATTGATACTCCACATGCCAATCATAATAGCCACCATCGTACCCAAACTCAAACTGATGATGCTCAACCAGCCGGTTGTTTTTTGTCTCCTGAAATTCTTGATAAATTCGTTCATAATACAATGTTATTCATTTTTGTTTCATTCTATCTACCGGTATTCAATACATCTTTGCTCAAAGATCACCTTAAATCAATTGGAAATACTTTGCAGCCTTGCAAACTATCCCCGACAACTTTTTTGTATGCTTTGCAACCTTGCAAACACCTTTTGTAATTGTACGGACATGCTTTGCAACCTTGCAAACAACATCAAACCGAAATCTTTGATGCTTTGCAAGCGTGAAAACAATTTCAAACCGGAGTTTTTTGTGCTTTGCAGCCTTGCAAACCATATCAAACCAAAATCTTTTATACTCTGCGGCCTTGCAAACGGTATCAAATCATTTTCAAGCGACCTTTGCAAGCTTGTATTGCGATCCTGACAAAATACAAATCATCATTGTATTTTCCAAAATGATGCCAAAGTTTTTATTTCGCTAATAATTAGATGTTTGTTGTTTATTGAAGTAGTTAAAGTGTAAAGAAGTTTTACAATTGGGGTAAAGATTTTTTACAGTTTCATAGATGATTTCATATTTATGATCAATCGTGGTAGTAGTCAAAAATTATTGCTCTGCAGGTCGTAAAATTCTCACTATAAACTGTTCACCCTCTACATCATTAACAAGTTCAATATTAGGCTGATTTTGTAACGCTCGTGTAATTCCCGAGCCAAATCCTCTATAATTCATTAATTTAGAACAATAACTGACCATTAAGTTATTCCGAACAACGGCATTTCCAACCTTAATATTGTCAACGGTTAAACTGTTAGGCAGACAACCCGGACTAACCATTTCAATCCTATCATCAAATATCATCAAACGTATAGGCGCATTTTTGGTATAATCTCTATGTATAAGCGCATTTTGAAGTAATTCTTCAAGTGCAACTTCTGAAATTTCAAGTATTCCTGTTGAGTTGAAGTTTTGGCCTTTCTGAACGTGTTTCAGATTAGATTTAAAAAAGGTCATACCTTCTTTAAACATGTCGGAAATAGTTCCAATAATATCCCTACTATCACGATAATGACTGCCTCCAATACTGTTTCCAAAAAAAGATATTGCTTTGATACAAAATGCCGGCTTGTACCGTTGGGGATTTTTCGCAAAAAACAATAATCCGCCTAAAGTCAATTTGTCATTTTTTACAATGTTTAAGTTTCGGTATAGTTGACTTTTTGAGATTTCTTCAATTTCCTTTATATCCTTCTGAATTTTTGATTTATACTCTTCAACTTTGGTTTCATCAATATCATCCACACTGGTATTTGCAACAAACATTTCGTCAATAAAAAATGTACCACTTTGCTGAAAAAGGCGTAGCAGTTCATTGTTATCTGTTATTTTTAGTTTATCACTACCTTGCTTCATCCATGTAGTACCGTTTTTATCTTTATAAGGTTTTGATAGACCTTCGTCGATATATACGATCAGTATATTCTTGCCGTCTATTTTAATAGCTTCAGTGGTGATATAAATGAGCGGTTTAATCAATTCATTGGCTATTGTGGCGATGCTGTTATTTGTTTTTTGCAATGCTTCATATCCTAAACCAACGATTAGCCCTGTTTTATCATCAATACCAAAGACTAACATTCCGCCTTTGGAATTGGACATTGCGATCATTTCGGCCGCTATTTTGTCCTGGTTGTCGAATTCTCTTTTAAATTGGACTTTGCTGGTTTCACCCAGGTTTATGATATCTAATAACTCAATTGCATTCATAAATTTCCTGTTTCCCGAATTTGATCATGAGCGTTGATGCATATGTATTAGCTTTTTGCTGAAAACGCAGAGCATCTTGGCTTGCGTTCTCCGATTTCCTTCCTTCAATTGAAGGAAGGACTCAAATACAAAGGTACGGCAATTATTTTATACGTATGATTTATTATGTTAACAAATGTTAAATATGACACTTTTTGAACAGAGTGTAAAAATCTATTAATTTTGTATACTCGTAAAATACCATTCATCACATGAAATACCTCTTTATTGCTGTACTTGTCTTATCATATTCATATTTTTTTGCACAAGAAACATCTGTCGTCCCGTTTGATCAAGCTTACAAACGGACTTACCATATTACCAAAATCAGTGACGACCGCCCCGTCATCGATGGTAAGTTAGACGACGCAATTTGGTCGGAAAAGGGAACGTGGACGGAAGATTTTGTTCAAGTGATGCCCAACAAACGGATGCCGACCAATTCGCCAACCAAAGCGAAACTATTTTACGACGAAAAATACATCTATGTCGGGATCATTGCCCGGGATGCAAATCCCGACAAAATCAACCGTTTTATCGGTAACCGCGACGACAATTCGATCGGCGACCTGGTGAGCATTGCATTTGATACTTATCACAATTATTGGGCGGCTCCCGAATTCAACATCAATGCAGGAGGAAACAAAACCGACTTGGTGGTCACCGATAAACTGTCGGTGAACCTGAACTGGAACGCCGTGTGGGAAGGCCGTACGTATGTTGATCTTCAGGATTCGTGCTGGACTGCCGAAATGTGTATCCCGTTCAGCCAGTTGCGTTACAACCAGGAAACCACCGACGGCGTGTGGGGGCTGCACATCCGGCGTATCATCAGACACAACCGAGAGGTGCAGAACTGGAGCATGATCCCGATCAAGAACAACGGGCATGTATTCTCGTTCGGCGAAATGCAAGGCATGACCGATCTGCCTCGTCCGCGCAACATCGAGTTGCTACCATACACCATGGGCAAGTTGCAACAACGCCCCAAGCAGGAAGGCCCTTATGGCGACCGCACCCGCTGGAGCGGTAATGCCGGGTTGGATGCCAAAATCGGCCTGTCGGACTTTACCATCGATGTAACCATCAACCCCGACTACGGACAGGTAGAACAGGATCCCTCAGTGATGAACCTCACCGCTTACGAAACATTCTACGACGAAAGACGTCCTTTTTTCCTGGAAGGGAAGCATATTCTCGATTTCTCGTATGGCAGCGATATGATGTTCTACACCCGCCGTATCGGCGCTGCGCCGGGTTACCAGCCTGCCGATATCGACGGCGTAACGAGTTTTGCCGAACGGCGCGATGTGGTACCGATCATTGGTGCACTGAAGCTTACCGGCACCAACAACCGCGGATTGACGTTGGGCGTATTGCAAAGTCTCACAGCCCGCACATCGGCAAAAGTGACACGCAACGGTGAGGAAAGCCGCGAGACGGTGGAACCGCTCACCAATTATACGGTGGCTCGCATCCAGAAAAACTGGAAAGGCAATACCTACCTTGGCGGGATGTTTACTTCGACCAACCGCCTGATGGACGAGCAATATTTGGAGGATTACTTAACGGCAAACGCTATTACGGCAGGGATAGACTTGACCCAGTATTTTAAAAACCGCTTGTATTATATTGATTTCAAAGGGATGTTCAGTACGCTGGACGGTACCGAAGCATCCATCTTCAGGCGGCAGTTCGATCCCGTACATTATTACCAACGTGCATCGGCGCAGGATTATCTTGAGGTTGACCCAACACGGCAATCGCTGTCGGGTACCGGCGGTTACCTAAAGCTTGGCCGTAAAGGTAACGCCAGGTGGACTTTTGCCGAAACGTTCGGTTGGCTGACGCCCGGTTTCGATCTCAATGATGTAGGTTATCTGCGCGAAGCCGATATGTTGAGCAATGACACGGAAGCTACTTTCAGGCAAACGAATCCCTGGAAGATTTTCCGTGCAAGTACACTTTCGCTCAACCAGGTAAACAAATGGAATTTCGGTGGACAAAGTTGTGAAAACTCTCTTGCACTCGGTACCCGTACGATGTTTATCAATCTCTATCAAGTGGAACTGACCGAAAAGTATGTATGGAACAGGTTGGATACCCGTGTACTCCGCGGTGGTCCCGACTTGCAGATAGATCCATATTTTTCGACGAATGTTAAAGTCAATACCAGCAAGGCCAAGCGTGTGATGGGTTCGTTGCAATACGTCGGCGAACACAACACCAACGGGCACAGTTCGTTCAATTCGCTCACGCCGGGGCTTACGTTCCGTGTAGGTAACCATATCCATTTAGTTGGAAGCTTCAATTACCAATGGAACTCTAATGACTTGCAATACGTGGGCCAGACCATAGGCGCCAGCGGTAACATCCACTACCTGATGGGCAGCATGGATCAGCATACATACGGCATCACCTTGCGTGTGCAGGCTAATATCACTCCCGATATTTCCATCCATTTCTACGGCGCACCTTTTACTTCTACGGCATCGTACAGCGATTTCAAACGCGATGCACAGACGACTTCGAGACAATATGATCAGCGTTTCTACCAGTTTGCAACAGGTGAAATAGTACAAACCGGTGATCGGTACCGGGTTTCGGAAAATGGCGACACGTACTCCTTTGCTTCGCCTGATTTCAGTTTCAACGAGTTCCGTTCCAACCTTGTGTTCCGTTGGGAATACATGCCCGGCTCAACCATTTATATTGTTTGGGAACACAGCCTTTCCAATCGTGACAATCGGTATGTCTCCGGCTGGAGCGATAACCTTGATACGATGTTTGGGCTACCTTCTACGAATACTTTTATGGTGAAAGCAAATTTCTGGTTGTAGTCACTTGTTGTAGCTAAGAAACGAGTTAATAACATATTGTTATGATTTCGAATTCCTGCTTTGTGCTTTCGTGCCTTTGTGACCAATTGATTAGCCACAAAGACACTAAAGCACCAAGCTAATATGAGACAAATCCTTGGATTTTAATTTGACATATTTTTGTACGTAAGAACGATTTTCCAATATCTCGATTCCTTCTACATATCGTACATCATATAAAAATTCCATCATTATTTAAACTTAATCAGCATCAGCACAGGATTATCCTCTTCTTCAAGCGCCTGTGCTACTTGTTTTAAATTACCATAAAGTTTCCCTTCGCCTAATAATTCTACCAATCTGTCTGAATCTATCAATTGAGCGCTTGTATTTTGTGGGACATCAACATTGAATAGTGGCGATATGTTTGTTTCTCTTGATGGATTGTCAGCATTACGAATTACAGGCCTGTATATTTGTCTGTTTTGAAAGTCGTATACAAGTCCATATACTGGGTAAGATTTAGTGTTTTTTGCCATATTAAAATCCAAAACAGCTATTGTTAAAAATAAAAATCGATCTGTTTTTAAATTCACAGTCAATGTGATAAGCGGATTGGTATGATGGACCGAAGGCGTCCTGACCAGCATGGGCAACAAATTTTTATTTGGCAACAACGAATATATCGTGTCTGAAGATTTATCGGAAATGACAAATTCCCGGCCAAATTTGCAATTGCGGCCACCTGTGGATAACGTCATCATACCTACCATTTTGCCATCTTCATAGATGGGTATTCTATCAGAAATTCTTTTAAGAAAACTAATTTCTACCCGGGATAAAACTTGTCCATCCTCTTTTGACAAATATATATAAGGCATTTTCTGGTTTATCTCGTCCAAGCCCCAATCTTCCCGGTATTCACTATAACACAACAAAATACTGTCATCAAAGTGGTATATTTCTTTAATAAAAGATTTTGGCGGAGTTCTAAAGGATCGTTTAAATAGACCTTCCAAAGAATAAACCAATATTGTATTTTTCTGCAAATCAAGAATAAATAGTTCTTCCCTTTTTTCATCAAATGCAATACTGGTAATCCTTATGTATTCCAAACCGCTTTTTCCTTTGTGGTTGAATTGAGTACGTATTTTCCCATTTTTGTTGAAGACAAATACATCACCTCTGTTTTGGTTAATGATGGCTAAGAGACTGTCAGCAAAATACACTATCCGTCGATCTTTATCCAACAATATGCTATTTGATGTTTCCAATGGTATATACTCAACAGTTGCAATATCCTGCAACTGTATTTCTTTCTCAGGATATTCTTTCGAGATATCAATTGTAGGCGCTTCAAATATTTGAACCGAGTCTTCATTTGCTGTCTTAACTTCTGTAGCTGGCTTTGTCTTTGGATTAAAATTGCAAGCCGTAACCAGAAATATTAAAGGAAGGATTTTAACATATAACCTATTTCAAAATAAATCCGAATGGGTATCGGTATCTTCGAAAATAATTTGTGTGTGAGCTTGATCGTAACGATAAATTAATAACCAGTCCGGACGGATGTGACATTCCCAATGATTGGTAAATTCGCCAATCAATTTATGTGGCTTATGCTTTTCAAGTAAAGGTAAATCCTCAATAAGAAGAACTGCCACCGCTTTGAATAACTCCATGTCATACCCTCTTTTCGCACAGCGGGCAAGGCTCTTTTCAAATCGTTTGGTGTAAAAAGGTTGTAACATATTTTATATTCCTAATTTACGGAACATATCGTCAGCATCTTTACATTCTATCAAATCCTCCCCTTGTTCCGATTTCTTCAATGCATTTGTTACAGCCTGTTTCATTTTCTTTCGAGGCTCTTTTTTATCCTCAATTACTTCAACAAACGGAAGTGTACGAACAAATTCAAGAAATTGCCGCGCACTTAAACTATTGCCTTTTACTACCAATGTTGTCATAATTATTCACATATAAAATTATATGATACAAATATACACACAAAATTGATGCAGCATACAAATGGGATAATAAGTTATATTGTTTCTGGAAAAACTATGCTGAACATGGTCATCCCGTTGGGCGAAACCGAATGCAGGAGGTTACCGCCGTGCAGCCGCATGATGTAACGCGAAACACTCAGCCCAATGCCGCTGCCTTTCTCCTTGGTGGTGAAAAATGGAATGAAAATAAGCGGGAGAACGTCCTCAGAAATGAGCTTGCCTGTGTTAGCAACATCGATAACGGTTTTTCCGTCGGACTTACGCGTAAAACCAATTTGTACCCCGCTATTTTCGGCCGCCGCTTCAATGGCATTCTTTACCAGGTTCACCAATACCTGCATGATCAGATTCTTATCTGCGTACAAATTAAAGTTGCCTGTTGAAACGATCTGGATACAAACGTTCTTTTCGGCAGCGATTGGTAAATGAAGATTCATCACCTGTTCAATCAACTCCCGTACAGGAAATGGCTTCATAACAGGCTGGGGAATAGCTGTAAACTTCCTGTACGATTCCACGAATGTCAACAACCCTTTGGCCGTAGTATTGATGGTTTCGAAGGCTTCCACCGTATTTTTACGCAAATTGTAAGTATCGGTGGGATTCGAGCGCATGACATCGAGCAATGTATCACTCAGTGACGTGATGGGTGCAATGGAATTCATAATTTCGTGGGTCATCACCCTGATCAGCCGTATCCACGATTCCATTTCCTTGCTTTCCAATTCGCTGCCGATATTGTTGAAGGTGATCAACCGCATGATGCCTTGCTTAAGGCTGATTTCGGTTACCCGTAAGCTGATCTGTAATTCTTCCCGTTCATTGACGATGGTTAACTGTGGCGAATCGCCCGGCCGTAAATTATAAAACAAAGCGGGATACGATTCATCTACATTTGTCAACTGGTTCACGTGCGTCAGCGACGACACTCCAAGCCATTGCAATACAGTACGATTCACAGTGATGATACCGCCTTGTTCATCCATGATAATCATCCCTACCGGAACACATTCAATAATAATACCCAAAAACTTCTCGTTTTCCATTACTTCCTCGCGGGCATTCACCAGAATTTCCTTAATGCGGTTCATAACAACATTCAGTTCTTTCTCACGCCTTGAAAGTTTGGTTTCCGAAAAGTGGAATGAATAATCGCCATTATCCAAGGCATTGAGCAGGAAAATGATGTTTTGATTGTACTTTTTGTATTGACGGTTCAAGGCATTCAGGCTGGACAGCAACACCACTACTGCAACAATGACATAAAGATAGTTCTGCGAAATAACCAAATATGTGGCACAGGCAGTAGACAACACTACCAAGGTGGCATAAAAACCTAATTTATAGTAAAAAGACTTAAACAATTAAGAATTAAGAATTAAGAATGGCCTCTCTTATGTAACCCTGGCGTTATCCACGATTCAGGTATACAGCACGACTCCCTCTTTCCTTAGGAGAGAGGGCCGGGGAGAGAGGCTTTATAGTCCATATTTTTTGATTTTGCTATAAAGCGTCGGACGCGAAATACCCAACTCGGTGGCTATGGCTGACATGTTGCCGCTGTTCCTTTTCATCGAGTTACCGATTAACAACTTTTCGGCTTCATCCAACGTCAATTGCTCAAAACCGGCTGTGTTTTCTTCCTGCTTCTGAATTGCAAAATCCGATGGTTGTATCTCATTGTTATCGCAGAGTATTACAGCCTTTTCGATGGCGTGTTGTAACTCACGTACATTTCCCGGCCAATGATACATTTCCAGTTTTTTGATGGCGGATGATGTCAGCTTCAATTCCTTTTTTCCGTATTTGGATGCATATTTGGTAAGAAAAAAAACGGCCAACTGCGGAATATCTTCTTTCCGGCTACGCAAAGGCGGTATCTCTATATGGATGGTATTGATACGATACAACAAATCTTCGCGAAACTCATTGTTCCGAACCATTTGGAACAGGTTTTGGTTGGTGGCACAGATCAATCGGATATCCACAGGCACAGGCTTGTTCCCTCCCACCCTTACCACTTGCCGTGATTGCAATACGGATAATAATTTGGCTTGCAACGGGTAATCCAGATTGCCTATTTCGTCGAGAAATAATGTGCCGCCCTGTGCTGCTTCGAATTTCCCGGCACGATCGGTTTTGGCATCGGTAAAAGCGCCTTTCACATGGCCGAATAATTCGCTTTCGAATAATGATCCGGTAATAGACCCAATGTCCACAGTAACAAATACCTCGTTGTTCCTGAGCGATAAGCGATAAAACTCCCGGGCAACCACTTCTTTCCCGGTTCCGTTTTCCCCCGTGATCAGGATATTGGCATCTGTTTTAGCTACTTTATTGACCATGTGGTGCAATTCCTGCATGATTGGCGATTCGCCCCAACAGATGTCATCATCTGCACGAAATGTGATGTTGAGCGCATCCTGTTTTTCGCGCAAACGTTTCACCTCTTTCCGCGACAGTCTTAACGAATAGGCTGCTTGCAGCGTGGCCACCAGCTTGGCGTTATCCCACGGCTTGACGACAAAGTCACTTGCACCTTCTTTCAACGCTTTCACAGCCAGATCGATGTCTGCGTAAGCAGTGAACAACACTACCGGAAGGTCTGTGTCGTACTTTTTGATTTCCGATAACCAGTATATCCCCTCGTTACCTGTGTTGATACCTGCCGAAAAGTTCATATCCAGCAATACCACATCGGGCGACCATTCTTTCAACTTTGCAGGCAACTGGTTGGGAGTGGTTAACAAATGTACCAAAGCAAAATAATTTTCGAGCAGGATACGTAATGCGCTTAATACGTTCTTGTTATCGTCGACCACTAAAATGCTGCCTGTATTCATCATCTTTTTTATTGAATCAACAAAGTTAGACTTTTGTTGAATAGTGAAAAATTTGAAAACAAAAATATACCGTGAAAAATGACTTTTCCATGTAACAATTCTTTCCTTTACTCGTCTTTTATTTATAGATTTGTTGTTTAATATTACGTAAAACTCATGGTATGAAAATATTATCATTACTTTTTTCGATTGTATGGTTGGTTTCGTGTAGCGTTACAATTACTCATAAAACAAGTACAAGCAGTGAACCAATAGATCAGTGCTATGTCAGCGACAGCACATTATATGATCCTGATCCGGAAGTCAGGAAGTTGGCGCTTGAAAATACCACTGATCCGACCGTGATCCGCAACATGGCGATGAATGATAGTGATCCGGGAATCAGGAGGTCAGCCCTTTTGAAAACGGACAGTCCAAGTACCATCAGCCATGTGGCTATGAACGACAAAGACCCCGAACTTCGAAAACTGGCCCTCGAAAAGACCAATAGTCCAAGTACCATTATCCATATTGCACTGAATGACAGGGATTCGGAAATTAGAAGGTTGGCTTTACTGAAAACAGATAGCCCAAGTACCATTAGTCATATTGCCTTGAATGATCATGATGCAGAACTTAGAAAATTAGCGCTTGAAAAAACAAATAGTCCAAGTACCATCAGTCATATTGCGCTTAACGACAGGGATCCGGAAATTAGAAAGCTGGCATTATTAAAAACAAATAGCCCGAGTACCATCAGTCATATTGCACTGAATGATCGTGATGAAGAACTTAGGAGGTTAGCGCTTGAGAAGACAGATAGTCCCAGTACCATCAGCCATGTTGCTCTTAATGACAGAAGTCCTGAACTCCGGAAATTAGCACTTAAAAAATCGAATAGCCCGAGTACCATCAATCACGTTGCACTAAATGACCGGGACTCAGAACTTCGGAAATTAGCACTTGAGAAAACAGATAGTCCAAGTACCATCAGCCATGTGGCTCTTAATGATAGGAATCCGGAACTTCGGAAGTTAGCCCTTAAAAAAACGAATAGCCCGAGTACCATCAATCACGTCGCTCTTAATGACAGGGATCCGGAAATCAGAGAATTAGCGAGGCAACGTTTGAATAACTTTTAACATTTGGTGATTAAAAAAGCGTTAAACCCGAAAAGTTTAACGCTTTTTTAATATGATATGGTGGTAGTTTGATTTATTCCAACTGCTTCCAGTCAATTACCGGTTCCACACCAGTTGCCGGGCGCGAAAATGTGCTGCCAATGGTCGTATAATCACTCAGGAATCCGCAGTTTTGCAAGAAAAATTTTCCATCATCCACGCCACCCTTGTAATCCAAACGGGCTTTCTTGCGAGCTGTTTCATCAGCACTGAAACGTGCGGCGGTAAGTTCAATCCAGCGACCGTCGACAGTACGTGCCCACTGGTTACCATAAAGCCCTTTACGGCCAATGTACCCTAACTCGGGATTGAAACTTTCGAGGAACGAATGCGCGTGTTTGTACCATGTATTGGTTTTTGGGCGGAGAAATTGGGCAACCAGACGCCATTTGCCGATTTCAGGGGCAAAGAAATAAGCTGTATACTCGGTAGCACCTTTTCCATTTGGACGAACCCGTGTCAGAAATTTATATGTATTACCGGTAATCCACGGGTATTTCAAATAGCTTTGACCGCCAGCACCTTCGTTACCAAACTCGCCTGTATGAACGTCTTCACCTTTCTTCAACATTTTGATACGCTGGTCTTCGGGTATATCCTTCGGGTTGTCGGTATTAAACGGACTCCACACCGAAAATAATATCCGCCGTTCGGTGGGCGAATTCACCTGTATGCCACAATATCCTTCGCCAAAACCATTGGCCATATAATAGCTTCCTACCGGATCTTCGCCCACGGGAACTGTCACTACATTATAAAACCATTCGATATTTTCTTCTTTGGGAAGAGGATAGTTCAAGTGAACCGAAGGGCCACGGCGTCCCCAATAGAACGAGAAATCACCCACATAGTTGATTGTTCCGGCAGTTGGTTCGCCATCCACAAGTAATGCTGATATCCGGGCAAATTCCTCGCCTGTGCGCTTCACTCCTTGCAAGTCGACGCGTACATAACCGGTATCGGCTTGTGCCACGTTACCGATAAACATTACTTGATCTTCACCTTTAAGTAATTTAACTTTAAATTCATATTTACTGCATTTTACTTTAATTTCGCTATCGCTATCTGCATTATATTTCAGGAAGAGCGGCATCTTTCCCGGTTTTGTGATACGGAAAAACGCACTGTACACCGTTGATGGACTTGTCCATTTCACAATGCCATCCTTGCCTATCTTTCCAGTCGAAGTATCGTCTTTTGATGTGATGTAAGTGTTACCGCCCAAAGGTATGGTAACTACCTGCGGTGATGGCTGTGGCGGTGTACATGAATGCACCAGTAATGTGATCATTAAACCTGGCAAAATTCGAAATAATAAAGTCTTCATTTTTTGAGATTTGAAAGTTGATAAAACGGTGCAAGTTACATAAGATTGGAACAGTTAAACATGATTTTTTTCATATCTATATCAAATTTCCGCAATATGCTTTTCGGATTGAATTTGTTAATCGTCCTAAATAGCATTTGTACTTAAAAAATTAGGTCATGTATTAAATCCGTTGAATTCATCTAAGCGGCGGTATTTGAGTATTTTCCTGTCTTGAAATAATATCGTTCAATGTACATGCCGATCACATTATCATGTATTTGTTCGTCTTTAGAATAACAAATTGTTTTT
>JAVBSH010000087.1:0-11099 GCA_031547085.1 Bacteroidales bacterium | reverse complement strand
AATGATCATATGAAAGAAGATTCCGAAATAAGGTCAGCAGTACCGTCTTCTTGCCCCAAGTGGGGAGGGCAGGGGAGGGGCTCCTTCCGCATTGCTATCCGTAATCTTCGCCGCAACAGCGTATATTCCGGGATCAACATTACAGGTCTGGTGATCGGCATTGTGACAGCTACCTTTATCTTCCTATGGGTACACAACGAGCGCAGCTACGACACGTTTCGACCAGATGCCCAACGGATCTACCGCATCACCAATACCATAAGCCCAAATAAAGGCAATCCCTGGATATGGGAGTCATCGCCCTATACGCTTGCCGCGGCAGCCCGGCAGCAGATTCCCGGGATCGAGGAACTTGCTTTCATGGCTTTAGCCTCGGAAGACGGGATAACAGTGAAGAATGAAACGTTTTATACATTCCGTAATCTCGTCTATATAACCCCCGAATGGTTCGGGATGTTTGGCTATGAACTGGTCGACGGCTCATTCGAGGCATTTGCCGGCCATCCTTTTAGTGTAACGCTCACCCGGTCGGAAGCGAAGAAATACTTTGGCGACGAAAGGGCTGTCGGGCAAACCATCAGTATCCGGGACAATGATTATATCGTACAGGCTGTGGTGCAGGACAACCCGTCGAACACCATATTCCAGTTTGGCATGATGGTTCCAGTAAATGTGCATTCGAGCGATTCCGGGCAGAAAGCATCTGTGGAAAGAGGGGATAGCTTTGATTATATCATGTTTGTGAAACTTCGAGACGATGCTGGAGCACAACAGGTTTGCCAAAAGATCAACGATATGTACCAGGCTAAAGAAATAGACGTAGAAGCCAGTCTGGTGGCTTTGCCCGACATTCATTTCGAAACAGGTGTCGGGTCTGAATATTTTGCACATGGCAACAGCAGGATGGTTTCCGTTTTCAACTTACTTGGGTTGTTCATCCTGTTCACCGCCTGTATCAATTATGTCAACCTGTCCACAGCCAGGTCGAACATGAGGGCAAAGGAAACAGGAATAAAGAAAATAATCGGCGCCCGGTGGATTACTTTGTTTTCGGGCTTCATGACCGAAACATTTCTGGTAAGCCTAGTGTCTGTTGTTATTTCCACAATCTTCATCTGGATATTATCTCCCTTATTCCACAGCTTTACCGGATCAGAAATACTTATTCTTACATCTCCCGATACCTGGCTGATACTCGGGTTAACCCTGTTTTCCGTTACCATTCTTAGCGGGATTTACCCGGCATGGATATTATCGGCATTCAATCCGCTGAACTCCATCAAAGGAATAAGTGTAATGAGTGTGAAGAACAGCAGCCTCCGTAAGGGATTGGTGGTTTTCCAGTTCGCATTGTCGGCTGTGTTGCTTGTATCGGTACTGGTCATTTACCAGCAGATGAACTACATTGAGAAAATGGATCCCGGGTTTAACCGAGACCAGGTGGTGTCGGTGGAACCGCCATACCGAAAGTTGTTTGCTCAACACGGTAACAATGCACAGTCGACCATGCAGAGTATCCGCAATGAAGTGGCTGCGTTACCCGGCATTTCCGGTGCGGCATTAAGCGACCAGGGAATCATGAATATCGGCAATGAGCGTACCATTGAAGGAAATGCCGATTGGGACGGACACCATGAACAAATCCCCGGCCGGTTAAAGGTGTTAGGTTTCGATAGTGATTTTCCGGATCTGCTTGGCCTGGAACTGTCTGACGGTCGTTGGTTTGAAGATGGAAACACTGCCGATAGGACTAATTTCATTTTGAATGAAACGGCTGTGCGCGAATTAAAAATAAATGAGCCGGTCGTCGGGAAGCGGTTTACCTTGTCGGGTAATGCCGGAACCATTATTGGCGTGGTAAAGGATTTTCATTACGAAAGCATGTACGATAAAATAGGCTCATTGGTAATATGCAATTGGTCGGGTTATATGCTCAATTTTAAGATTGAAGCCGGAAAAACGACACAGGCATTGAAAGATGTAGAAAAGGTATGGAGCAGTTTCCTGCCCAATACCACTTTCGAATATAAATTCCTGGATGATACATTCAACAAACAGCACCAGTCGGATATAAGGACTTCACGATTATTGCTGATCTTCTGCATCCTTACTGTTTTTATAGCAGTGATGGGACTGTTCGGCCTGTCGACATTCACCATTGAGCGGCGAAACAAGGAAATAGGTATCCGTAAGGTATTAGGAGCGTCAGTGTCGGTCATACTCCAATTGATTACCCGCGAATTCGTTCTGCTGGTTGCCGTTGCCTTTGTAATTGCCGTACCTGTATCGTGGTGGGCGATGAACAAATGGCTTAACGATTTTGCATACCACATCAACATCACTGTATGGATATTTGTGATAGCAGCCATTTTGACCCTGCTGATAACGCTGGTAGCTATTGGTTATCAGGCTGCAAAGGCAGCAATGGCCAACCCGGTGAAAGCGATCAAGAGCGAATAAAGAAGACATGTAAGACGTGTAAGATGGTAAGACCGTAAGAAAAGCGGCGTCATCAAATTCTTACAATCTTACAATCTTTTATCTTTGTCATAAAAACATTATTTTTGCTGTTGCAAAACTTTCAAATAGATAATGATATGACACTTGATACCAATGCAAGATACATCAACCCGTTCACCGATTTTGGGTTCAAGAAACTTTTCGGTACGGAGGCCAACAAGGAGTTGTTGATGAGCTTCCTGCAGGCGTTGTTGCAAAGGGAAGGCAAGATCATCAAGTTGTCGGATACCGAAACGCACGAAGTATTTTACAACAAGCTGACCTTTGTGTACCTGGAAATGCCCAAGTTCACCAAAACCGAAGTTGAACTGGAAACGCTCTTCGACAAATGGATGTACGTACTGAAGAACCTTGCAAAACTCAGGGATCATCCCGAAGCTTTGCAGGAGCGTGTTTTCAGCAAACTGTTCCGGATTGCCGAAATTGAAAAGCTCAATAAGGAAGAACGAACGGCATACGAAGAATCGCTCAAATCGTATTGGGACTTTTACAATGTGATTAATTCGGCGGTAGGTAAAGTAACCAGGGAAAAGGACGAGATCATCCGTGAAAAAGACGACGCCCTGAAGGAAAAAGACGACGCCCTGAAGGAAAAAGATGAAATTATTGTCAGGACTGTTGAGAAATTCTTTGACATGGGACTTTCGCCCGATCAGATAGCTGAAATAACCGGTATAGATATGAACCGGATCAATCAAATCAACAAAAGGAAAGGATAAATCCTTAAAGGAAATCGAAAAAGCGTGTAAGCTGGTCAAAATTGCTTACACGCTTTTTTTATGGATCCCGGTTTCCGGTAGTCATTAACTGTTCGAAATCGTACATATGGTGTATCGAAACCGAACACATTTTGAATAGATGTCCTATGTTATTGATTGATGTATAATTAATTAGTCTTATGGCATATATCTTGATCTTATCATGAGATTATTTGGTCGCCGCAAGTATGAACGGAATAATTCTTACGGTCTTACATGTCTTACAATTTTATACGTTTTATATCATGCAAACATTAAAAATCCTGTTCCGTAACATGAAGCGCCAATTGGCTATTTCAGCCATCAATATTATTGGCCTTGTACTGGGTATCACCAGCACGGTACTGATTTTAGGATATGTTTTTTATGAACGGAGTTATGATGCCTGCCATCCGTATGCCGACGATACCTATCGGGTTGTGTATGATCGTTATCGTGGCGAAACGCTGCTTTGGAAAACAGCCAATTCCTTTTATCCGATTGGTAGTTACCTGGAAGAGAATTACCCCGATGCAGTGGATCATTTCAACCTGATGCGCAACCATAACATCGAAATATCACTGGCAAGACAGGACGGACAGAAAATTAATTTTTTCGAAGAAAAAACCTATTTCGCTTCGGCATCCATATTGCACATGCTTTCCATACCGCTTGTTGCCGGTGATAGCAGCTGCCTTGAAGAACCCAATACGGTGATTATATCCGATCTGTTTGCCGGCAAATATTTTGAGGGACGCGATCCCCTGGGTCAAAGGATCAAGGTGAACAATAGCGGCGAATACCTCATTACGGGTGTATACCGGCATCTGCCCGGGAACACGCACATCAAATCCGACCTGTTTTTCTCGTTCGCTACTTATGTAAGCAAAAATCCCTGGATAGAAAATAATTGGGGATGGGACTATATGCACACTTATATCCGGCTTAAACCCGGAACGGATTACCGGGTTTTTACGAAAAAAGCGTTCCCGCAAATGATTGCCGATAATTACGCCGATGACCTGGCGGTTAATTCTGCACGCGACGAATATTACCTGCAACCCATCAAAGACATACACCTGCATTCGGCAATCGAATACGAAACCGAACCTTCGGGCAATGGGGCGGGAGTGAGCATTTTGCTCGGATTCTCGATCTTCTTCATACTCATTGCCTGGATCAATTATGTGAACCTGGTAACAGCACGTTCCATTGAGCGTGCCAAGGAAGTGGGAATTAAAAAAGCATGCGGCAGTACAAAACTGGAGCTTATCCGCCAGTTTATTTCCGAAGCGTTTGTTTTTAACCTCATTTGCATTGTCATTTCGGTCGGATTCATCTGTCTGCTCATGCCGTTTTACAAGCAACTCACCGGCATTGAAAACTTTGACGCCCTGTTGGGTGTCCGGTTCTGGGTATATGCCATCTTGCTGATGCTGGCGGGAATCTTCCTTTCGAGTCTCTACCCGGCATTTATCCTCTCTTCATTTAGAGGAGTTGAAGTACTGAAAGGAAACTTCAAAAGTTCACACCAGGGAATCGGCCTGCGAAAAACGCTGGTTTCTTTCCAGCTCTTCCTTTCGTTGGTATTGCTGATCGGGACAGGGGTTGTATACAAGCAGGTAAAATATCTTACCACTAAGGATATTGGTTATGACTATCATTCCACACTCATTATTAAAGCGCTCCAAACCAATGAAGAAACAGCAGCCTATAGCCGGAAGATCGGATTACTGAAAGATGACATGCTTCGTAACCCGGATATTGTCGAATTATCGATAGTTTCCGACATTCCCGGCAATGAAATAGGAAACTTTTACGGGTGTTATAAGAAAGGCGACGATCCCGGTACGATCAACTACCACTACCGGATGGACATCGATCCGGAGTATGTCAACTTATTTCATGCACGGCTGCTTGCCGGTCGCGACTTCACCAAAACCGACCAGTTGTCGCAGGACAAGGTAATGGTAAACATCAAGGCCATGAACCGGGTTGGATTTACTGATCCAAAGGAAGCTGTGGGGAAAATGATATTTACGGATGCCGGCCCCGTTAAGGAAGTTGAAATCATTGCCGTGATGGACGATATGAACTACTTTTCAGTGAAGGCCGAACCAATGCCCACCGTATTTACCGTGTTCGAAGGGAGTAAACGCTACCTGGCATTGAAATATCCGGCAACGGCCAATATACATGGGGTCATTGCGAATGCACGTACCAGCTTCAATGAAGTTTTTCCGGGTAATGCATTCGACTATACCGTACTTGAGGACAAGGTAGCGCAAACCACACGTCCGGATCAAACATTCGCGTTTATTTTCGGGCTTGCTTCCATACTGGCCATTATCATCAGCATCATCGGGATTATGGGGTTAATCATCATCACCATAGACCAGAACCTGAAAGCGCTTGTCATCCGTAAAGTACTGGGTGCCGGCCTGCATCCGGTATACATCATCCTGTGGCGACAGTTCTATTGGCAGTTTATCCTGGCATCGGTAATCGCCATCCCTGTCGCCTATTACGGTTTCACGCACTGGGTACTGGAAAAGTACATCTACCATGTATCTGTTTTGCCGGGGCAACTCATCTGGCCCGTATTCGTTGTTTTGGCCATATTGCTGCTGTTGGTATATATCTTCTCTAAAAAGGCTTTTTCCATGAAAGTGAATCAAGTGTTGAAAAGTTAAAGCGGAGTGTTGTGGGACAGCCCGCTCAACAGTGGGACGACGAATGCAATTCATATGCAAATGTTCTTTGAAAAATAGTATGTCGACATAGTAAAAAACTACCTCTACATGGTTAGTGGTTATGTCGACATACTTATAGTGTTATCTCGACATAGTATAAGTGCTATCTCGACATGATCCGAAGCCATGTCGACATACCTGTAGTGCGATGTCGACACGGCAAAAAGCTATCCCGACATTACCCGGAGCTGTGTCCACATACGATGGTCGGATGTCGACACGGCAAAAAGGTATGTAGACATACCCCGAAGCTATGTCTACATGCCTTCGGAGTATGTCTCCCCGGAAGAAAACAAAAACGGGGAGCATTGCTCCCCGTTTGTATTAGTTCATCAACCCCCGGACTTACTCCGCCTTTTTGCCTGCCGATAAAGGCCTGCGGTTTGCGAACTGGGTAGCCAGGTCTTTTTGGATAGGCAGGGCGCCTTGTACACCGTCGCCGGCTGCACGTTGCACATTGTGGTAATAGCCGCGGCCTGCAAAATAGGCTTCGTTGCCGGCTGTCAAGCGTGTGTCGTCCACCATCTGGTTGATGTCGCCAATGAGTACCATCACCTGTTTGAGGTTGGTCACATCGGCCATGTCGATCTTCCAATCATCCAAGCTAATATGCGAAGGCAGGAACTCAGGGTGATTGATAGCATGTTCCAGCGATTTCGCGCCGAAAGAGAGGGTTCCGTCGCTCATCTTGGGGAGCGTTTGGCGCTGCTCGACTGTTAATGTCGGGCAATAAGGTTTCAGAAGCTTTATTGCTTCCGTCAACAGGTTTTTAACCTGTTCGGCAATGTCCTGTGGGACAGCTTGCGAATGACGATTTTCCATATGATGTAATGTATTAAATGAATAAATAAAAATGATCCTGTCTATTTTCGACAAGTTGATGCAAATATAAATAAAAAATTCCATATATTTTAAATAAAATGAAACAAAAAAATCAATTACGAATAACTGAATAATTGAATAATTGAATAACTGAATCATTGAACCGAGCTTGCGAGCTCAACGAAGTTAATTTTGAAATCATTGAATCTTGAATTTTGAAATCATTGAATCTTGAATCTTGAAATCATTGAATTTTGAAATCTTTGAATCTTTAAGTAATTCTTAATTTTTAACTTTTAATTCTTAATTACCATGTTTTATCATTTAAAAATCGCCATCCGTAACCTGCGGAAAAACAGCCTGTATTCGTGGATCAACATCGGCGGGCTGGCCGTGAGCTTAACCGCAGCCATCATGATCATGCTTTGGGTAAAAAGCGAGTTGAGCTACGACGGCTTTCACCGTAATGCAAAGAGTATATACAGGGTTAATTTCAAAATGACGGAAGATATTTATTCGACAAACACCACTGCCCCTTTGGCTGTTCACGCAAAGGAGGAAAATCCCGAAATTGTGGATTTCTGCCGCATCAACAAACGGAATTCGCCGGGGGTATTGATGTATGAAGGGAAGAAAATCCAAAACATCACAGGGTTCGGAGTCGACAGTTCGTTTTTCCGGATGTTTGATTTCCCGTTGATGATGGGTAACCGACTGGAACCGTTTACCGACAATGAATCTGTTATCATTTCCGAGTCAAAGGCTAAGATCGTGTTTGGGGATCAAGATCCTATGGGACAGATCATACGTTTAAGCAACTGGGGACATTTTCATGTCACAGGTGTGATGAAAGATTTACCGGAAAATTCCAACTTCAAGGCGGATGTAATCATCAAATTCATTGGCGACCCGAACTGGGCTCATTCCAGTGGCGAAACCTATTTACAGTTGATTAAGGACGCCGATAGCAAGTTTGTTGCAGATAAGATAGCAAAGATGTACATGCGCATGAGGGACATTGATTTTGGACATTATTTTACACTCCAACCACTGACACACATACACTTGTTTCTTCCCAACGGTCAGCCCGAAGGAATGAAAACGGTACGCCTGCTGGGCATGGTAGCAGTATTGATCCTCGTCATCGCCTGTATCAACTATGTGAACTTAGTAACGGCACGCGCCGGAAAACGAAACAAGGAAATAGGCATGCGCAAGATATTGGGCGCAGGACGTGTCGGCCTGGCGGGGCAACTGATGAGGGAAACAGCCTTGTTATTGTTTGCCGCCTTGCTGATGTCCGCCGTCCTGGTCTGGCTGTTACTTCCGGTGTACAATAATCTGACAGGTAACGTGGCAGAATTTAGCCTGTTCAGCTCAAGTACATTGCAGATTTATGTGGTGACTGCACTTGGTGTGTTGGCGTTAGCCGGTATCTATCCCGCGTTTTTCCTGTCGGCCTCGTTCGATGCGCAAACCCTCAAGTCCGGCATCACAAGCGGGAAAAGCAGGCACGGCATATTCCGCAAAGCTTTGGTGGTATTGCAGTTTGCATGTTCTTTCGGGCTGATTGTTTCGGCCGTGGTAATCAAGAACCAGTTGGACTATATGCAGAAAAAGGATTTGGGGTATAATAAGGAACAAGTGTTTACAATGCCTGCTTTAGACTACAGGACTTACAATAACCAGAAAGCCGAGTTAATGAAGAATCCGAACATCATAGCGGTAGCCTCATGCCGTGAAAATAATCTTGAGATAACAGACCGCATTACAGGAAACTGGCCAGGTAGGGATCCTAATGAAAATATTCCGGTTTATTTTGCACACACAACCTATGATTTTATCGAAACCATGGGTATAAAACTCGTTGCGGGAGAAAACCCGCCTGCGGCAAAAAAGGGAGAATATATCCTGATCAACGAAGAAGCTGCTAAGTTTCTGAATTTAGAAGTGGGAAGTAGATTCATGGAATCGACGATTGCCGGAGTGGTCAAAGATTTCAATTTTGAAGCGCTCAATCAGCCGATAAAACCATTAATCATCAATACTTCCAACGAACGGCAATCCTGGATATATATCCGTACCACCGCAACCGGAGCCAAAAGCGCAGTAGAACATGCAGCAAAGCTTTGGAAGGAATCAGGTTCCCATTACGATTTCACATATGGTTTCCTGGATGATAACTTCAACAAGGTTTACAAGGCGTACATCATGACCGGTAAATTGTTCGGTATTTTTTCTTTGATTGCCATCCTGGTGTCGTGTCTTGGCCTGTTTGGCTTGATTACCTATACTGCCGAAACCAAAACCAAGGAGATAGGCATCCGTAAGGTATTGGGTGCAAGTGTGGCAGGTATCGTCAAAATATTGACTAAGGAGTTCCTGATCCTTGTAGTGATTGCCATGTTCATTGCTTTTCCATTGGCCTATTATTTACTGAACAGGATGTTGCAGGATTATGCCTACCGCATCGATATCGGTTGGTGGATGTTTGCCTTGGCGGGAATCATCACGGTTGCATTAACGTTGCTGACCGTGGGATGGAAGGCGGTGAAAGCGGCAACGGCCAACCCGGTGAAGGCGATCAAGACGGAGTAGGAGCCCCCCAGCCCGTTACTCACTATCGTTCGTGAGATCGCTTCGCTAAGTTCCCCATGTAGGGAGGGGGAGTAGTGGTGCTACTCAAAGATAGTACATTAAATCAAAAAACTCAGTGTTTCTCAGTATCATCTCAGCGTATCTCAGTATAACCTTTAAAAATAATAACATGAAAGGATTTTCAAAAATCAGGTCAGTAGCACCGTCTCCCTCCCTACATGGGGGAGGGTCGGGGAGGGGCTTTTACCCAATTGTACGAAATTTTTTAAGTGTGATCCGCCGTTATAGACTGGCGGCGATTCTGAATGTATTAGGCCTTTCAGTTGCCTTTGCTGCATTTATGGTGATCATGATTCAGCTTGATTATGATCGTAGTTTTGATAAATGTCATCAGGACTACGACAAGATTTTTCGCATGGAAATTTCTCAAGAAACTTATGTACGGGCTGTTATCTGCCGTCCTCTTGCCGAGCATTTTTTCGAATCGTCGCCGCATATTGTTGCCGGAGCAATGAGTTGTTCAGGGCCATATACTACTTCTTTCTATATGGAAAACGATGGAGTACGGAATTTCTATGAAGAAAATACATTAATCGTATCGCCCGGATACACCGATGTATTTACTTTTGATATGGTTGAAGGCTCCAAAGATGCCCTGGAAACTCCGGGAAATGTATTGATCCCGTTGAGTATGTCGCAAAAGCTTTTTGGAAACAAACCTGCGGTTGGTAATCGACTTGGAGAGCTAACGGTAGGAGGGGTATATCGCGATTTTCCTCCCAATACCATTGTAAGTAACTATATATATGAACCTTTGCGGGATGATGAAAATAAACAGGAATGGAATAACAATAATTACAACGTATATATCCGTGTTGACGATCCGTCACAAACATCCTTGGTATCCGGGAATTTCAAGCGGATCATGGACGACAAAACTATTTTTGGAGGACAGGAAATTCGCTGGTTTGATGATGATACAGATACAGGAGTACGCCTTACCGCTTTGCCGGATATTCACTACGTAACAGATGTAGGATACGACAATACGCCAAAAACGAGCAAGCAGACCTTGTTTATTTTGTTGGCTATTGCTTTGATAATCGTCGTCATAGCAAGCATCAATTTCACCAATTTCAGTACAGCGCTTTCGCCGATGCGTGTAAAAAGCGTCAATACGCAGAAAATATTGGGCGCCCGCCGGCGCACCCTGCGCTTGTCATTTATATTGGAAGCGGTATTCATCAGTTTGTTGTCATACATGATTGCCATAGTTTTTGTTGAACTGTTTCGCGGTACTTCCCTGGCAAGGATGGTAGATGTTGATCTGTCCGTCATGGCTCACCCGTTGATCATAGGTGGTACGGGGTTGATTGCACTGATTACCGGTTTACTTGTCGGTTTGTACCCGGCATATTACATGACCTCGATTTCTCCCGCAATCGTGTTGAGCGGGAGTTTCGGATTATCGCCCAAAGGGAAGAAAATGCGGAATGGATTGATTGGTGTCCAGTTTGTAGCCTCTTTCGCTTTGATCATCGGGGCATCCTTTATGTACTTGCAGAACGATTACATGCAACATTCATCTTTAGGTTATGATAAGGACAATGTGATTGTTACCAATATGATCTCGGAAATCAGTAACAGCCGTGATGCCTTTACCAACCAG
>JAVBSH010000026.1:0-25936 GCA_031547085.1 Bacteroidales bacterium | reverse complement strand
AAAACAATTTGTTATTCTAAAGACGAACAAATACATGATAATGTGATCGGCATGTACATTGAACGATATTATTTCAAGACAGGAAAATACTCAAATACCGCCGCTTAGATGAATTCAACGGATTTAATACATGACCAAATAATTGAAATGGAAGAATGGTGTATAAATGGATTTTATGCATCTGTTTCGGCTAAATACAAGTATGATTGGGGAGTATTTCAAATAGATGGTACTCAGATCAAATATGAAAAATGGGTTGCCAGTGAAGGGCCTTTTTCGGCTTTCACATACGAAGGCGTGATTCTCAATGACACTACATTTGTAATTAACAAGGGTTACAGAATGATGGATATAGATAAAAAAGCACCGACAGAAGTAAATTGGGAATATCACTTTAAGGAATTTTCACCCAAGCCAGATAGTACGAACAGATTTATACCATAGTTGTTTGTTCCACTACATTTTTAAACGTTTATATTAGCGCAGGTTTACATCTGCGCTTTTCATTTTAGGCATTGCTATAAGGGGCAAAAGACAACGGCAATATCGAAACCAAAACCGGCCTGGGCATCTATAGTTACCACGACACGAAAAAACATGCAGTGGAAACTATTGAAAATACCGGTAACCTGATATCGCAAAACGATCAGTTGGTCACTTACACTGCTTTCAACAAAGCCTCGCAAATCAATGAAACGGTGGGCGCTGATGTTTATCAATTAAATATTACATACGGCCCCGACCAACAGCGGTGGAAAACAGTGCTGAAAGAAAATGGTAATCCCACAAAAACAATTATATTTGCAGGTAATTACGAAAAAGTTGTAGAGAATGGGGTAACGCGCGAACTATATTATATCTCAGGTGGCGATGGGTTGGCGGCAGTATATGTAAAGACCGGATCGTCGCATAACATGTATCATGTACCAACCACTTGGGCAACATTGCAATGATAATTCCTTATTCAAAACTACTTACGTTGCAAATTACAAATTAACAAACTACATTTTTTCGTTCTTGTCGAATATTATTTCAATAATATTTGTATCTTTGAGCGAAACAAAATTTTATGAATTCGCGTTTACCATACAGGATCCTCCGTTTCTATGTCGACGGTTTTCGCAGTATGACCGTAGGACGTACGCTTTGGATCATCATCGGTATTAAACTGTTCATTATGTTTGCTGTCCTCAAGCTATTTTTCTTTCCTAATTTTCTGAAATCAAATTTCAATAACGATTCGGAACGTTCCGAATATGTAATCGAACAACTTACCAAATAAATCCCCGGTTATGATAGAAAATATTGATTTATCGTTAGTCGATTGGTCGCGGGCACAGTTCGCCCTGACAGCCGCCTACCACTGGATTTTTGTACCGCTCACACTTGGATTGTCATTCATGCTGGCTTTCATGGAAACTATTTATGTGAAAACCGGCAATCCCGAATGGAAACGCATCACCAAGTTCTGGATGACCTTGTTCGGCATCAACTTTGCCATCGGGGTGGCTACAGGCATTATCCTTGAGTTTGAATTCGGCACCAACTGGTCGAATTATTCGTGGTTCGTGGGCGACATCTTCGGCGCACCGCTGGCCATCGAGGGCATTTTTGCTTTTTTTATGGAATCGACCTTCATCGCTGTGATGTTTTTCGGCTGGAACAAACTCAGTAAAAAATTCCACCTGATGTCCACCTGGTTAGTGGCATTCGGGGCCAGCCTTTCGGCTTTATGGATACTGGTTGCCAATGCCTGGATGCAGTATCCGGCCGGTATGCATTTCAACCCCGACACTGCACGCAACGAGATGATCAACTTTTGGGAAGTACTGTTTTCGCCGATGGCCATCAATAAGTTCCTGCATACCATTTCGTCGGGATTTGTGCTGGCTGCGGTGTTTGTGGTGGGTGTCAGTGCATGGTTCCTGCTCAAAAAACGCGAACAGGTGTTTGCACGGCGGAGCATGGCTGTAGCTGCCGTATTTGGGTTGCTGACTTCCGTGTTCCTGGTTGTTACGGGTGACTTTTCGTCGCGTAACATCGCCAAGTATCAACCGATGAAGTTTGCTGCTACCGAAGCATTGCATACAGGTAAGGCCGGCGCAGGATTGACGGTTTTCGGCATTCCATCGCAAACGGAAGAGACACGGTTTAAGGTAGAAATACCTGCTTTGCTGTCATTTATGACTTATTACAGCAGCGATGCTTATGTGGTGGGCATCAACGACCTATTGGAAGGTAATGCCGAACAGGGAATCATGCCTGCCGCCGAAAAAATCAAACGGGGCAAGGAAGCCCGCAAAGTATTGAAGGAGTATAAGGATGCGAAAAAAAACAACGACGGGATATCCACGGATATACTCCGGGCGAAGTTCGACGATCCTGCCTTCCAGGAAGAATATTTCAAATATTTCGGCTATGGGTTCCTCAACAATCCGCAAAGCCTGGTTCCCAACGTGCCTTTAACTTTCTGGTCGTTCCGTGTGATGGTGGGGCTGGGTTTTTACTTTATCCTGCTTTTTGTTGTTGTCCTCTGGCTGGTATACAAGGACAGGCTTAGTAAACGCAGTTGGCTGCTGTGGGTAATGTTACTGTCGTTACCGCTTCCTTACTTGGCAGGACAGGCCGGCTGGGTGGTTGCCGAGGTCGGACGCCAGCCATGGGCCATACAGGATTACTTGCCCACAGCCGCAGCCGTGTCACAGATTGATGCCAGTGCGGTACAAATCACTTTCTGGCTATTTGCCGCTATATTCACTACCCTGCTGATTGCAGAAGTATCTATCATGATACGGCAGATCAAACAGGGACCTAAGGAAGTTTAAAGTTTCGGGGTCAAAGTTTATCTTCGATGAGCTCGCAAGCTCGGTTCGAGTTTGAAGTTTAATATTCATTTCATTTTGTTAAAAACTGATGATGCAAAACAATAATTTAAAATCCGTATCGATCTGTCAAATCTGCGTCATCCGTGTTCTATTCACCAATCAAAAATCTAAATAATGTTTGAATCCTTATCACAATTGGCATTACAGCAATACTGGTGGGTCATTGTATCGTTGCTCGGCAGTATCCTGGTATTTTTGATGTTCGTGCAAGGCGGACAAACCCTGATCTACGCCATCGGCAAGACTGAGGAAGAGCGTAGCCTGATTGTAAATGCACTGGGACGCAAATGGGAGTTCACCTTTACCACGCTGGTTACTTTCGGAGGAGCATTTTTCGCTTCGTTCCCGTTGTTCTATTCCACCAGTTTCGGCGGAGCCTACTGGGTGTGGATGCTGATACTGTTCTGCTTTGTGCTCCAGGCTGTTTCGTATGAATTTCGCTCGAAACCCAACAATTTTCTGGGACAGCGCACTTACGAATATTTCCTGCTGTTCAACGGCGTTGTCGGTACAGTATTGATCGGGACTGCTGTGGGGACATTCTTCAATGGTGCCGTATTTTCGGTCAATGACATGAATTTTTCTAAGTGGGAAACACCTTACCACGGCTTGGAAGCAGCCCTCAATCCACACAATCTCTTGCTGGGGCTTTCCGTATTTTTCCTTGCCCGTACCCTTGCGTTACTTTATTTCCTGAATAATATTAACCACGAGTCTATCGTTACCCGTTCCAAGATCAGACTATTGCGTAATGCTGCAACATTTGTAGTACTTTTCGTTGCCTTCCTGGTACGGCTGTTGATGAAGGATGGGTTTAATTACGATCCTGTGACCAAAGTAGTGAATATGGAACCGCATAAGTACCTGCACAACCTGCTGGCGATGCCTGTTGTATCGGTGATGCTGCTTGCGGGCATCGTCCTTGTGTTGTTCGGCATTATCCGTTCGCTGGTGGGCGGCCGCTTCACCCGCGGGATATGGTACACCGGGTCAGGGACTATATTGGCTGTGCTATCGCTGTTCCTGATCGCCGGATTCCATCACACCTGCTATTATCCGTCCATTTTTAACTTGCAGGATTCATTGACCATCGAAAACAGTTCCTCCAGCCACTATACACTCACCGTCATGAGTTACGTGTCATTGTTTGTACCTTTCGTGGCAGCCTATATTTTCTGGGCATGGCGGGCCATCAACAAAAAACAGATCACCACGGAAGAATTGAACGAGGAATCGCATAAGTACTGACCTTTCAGGTCTTTTTCCTATCAACACACCATAAAATCCTGCTTATGATACAAAGATTATTGTCCTTATTATTCATCGGCCTGATGGCTGCATCGTGCAAAAACGAACAGGCAGGGAGCTTTGTTATCCGTCTCGATCAGGCTGAATACAAGCAATTGAATCTGTCCGATTATGTTGCTTCGTTGGAATATGTTCCATTGGAAACAACGCCGGAATGCCTGATCGACAAGTATCCGAATTTTTATGTGCTCGATAAATATATTGTAGCCTCTACTTGGAAACAATGTTTCCTATTCGACCGTAACGGGAAATTCATCCGGGAGATCGGACATGCCGGAAAAGGCCCTGAAGAATACAATTCCACCATGTCGGGAGAAACGATGAATGAAGAAAAGCAGACCGTATTGATGCGCGGTTGGGGCAATATCATGGAGTATTCGTTTGAGGGTAAGGTTACCGGACATCTCTCGCTACTGAAGAATATGTGTGCAACGGCGTGCGTGTCCGACAGTATATGGGCACAGGGAATCGTTAACCAGAACGGGGATGCACCCAATCAATTGATGTTTGTTAATCGGGCAGAGGTTATTGACTCCATTCCCAACCATCAGTTCTTCGAAATCGGCCATACTTCCATGCGGTCATTTATTTTCGAATGCCATTTTTACCGGCATCAGGATGACTTGTATTATAAGAATTTGTTTAACGATACGATATTCCATATTCAGAACAGGGAACTTCGCCCAACCTGGGTATTCGATATGGGCGACTATCATCTTCCATATTCCATTAGGGCTAACCCGGAAACATTTTTCGATGAAATCCGGAAATATAACCAAGTGGAAAAAGTTCTGGAAACCGATCCGTTCCTGCTTTTTTCAGTGAAACGTGAGAAAGGTGATAGTGCATTTATCTTTGATAAACAGGCAAATAAGACGGTGGTGTTATCCAAAGAACAAAACTTGAACGGTTTTTATAATGATGTTGATGGGGGAATGCCTTTCTGGCCGAAACACATCAACCGGAAACAGGAAATGGTTTCATTTTTATACGCCGAAGACATGAAGGAAATGCTCACTGATGATTATTTCAATCAGAAAAATATCCAAGACAAGGCCGCACATCAGCAGCTCAAAGAGCTTTTGAGTAGAATAAAAGAAAATGATAACCCGGTGGTGGTGATCGCTAAATTAAAGTGATACACAACACGTAAAAACAGGCAGTTATGAGAAATGTATTAATTATATTGATAATGATGGTAATCAGTTCATCTTGTTTATCGAACGACAAAAACAAGTTGGTAACGATTTACCCTGCACCCAAGGGAGAAGAATTGAGTCAGGAGTACATCGTAGCTGTTGAAAGGAAACAAGTCCCCGTATACAAGGCAAAAATTGCTCCGGCCGATAAAGAACGCCGGTGGAAAGCGATGGACGACCATGCCAATTCTGCCGATTATTTCGATACGGCGGCCTTTGCTTACTTCGATATAAATGGTAAAGTAACTGTTACGGTTACTATCCCTTCCACCATTAACTCCGCCAAGATACTGCCATCTTCGGCCAACATCGTTCCAACCATTAAAGGCAAGACTCTCACATTTGTCTTGAACAAGCCTCAAAAACTGACCATTGATATTAATGGCGAATGGATACGGTCGCTTCATCTTTTTGCCAACCCGTTTGAAACGGATGTGCCGGACAAGAACGATCCCGATGTAATATATTTCGGTCCCGGAATCCATGAAATCACGCACATGGAAGTGGGCGACAATAAAACAATTTATATTGCCGGCGGGGCTATAGTTAAAGCTATGATTGGCGCCGATGAGAAATTCGGTATCAGCAGCTACAGTGGGTTGAAGACTTACAGTCCGACCATTGTACTTAAAGGCAACAACATAAAGGTTCGCGGCCGGGGAATACTCGACGCCGGCTCATGTACAACACATGCCCGTAACTTACTTGTCGTGCGGGGAACCGACATATTGCTTGAAGACATTATCTTTCGCGACCCAAGCACATGGACGATACCTGTCTGGAACTCGCAAAATGTCCGGATCGACAACATCAAGATTCTCGGATATCGTGCCAATTCCGATGGAATCGATATTTGCAGTAGCAGCAATGTTGCGGTCAATGATTGTTTTATACGGACACTGGATGATTTGGTTGTGATCAAAACTCCCGGTAAAAGGGGCGAAGCCAGGCATATTGTTGTCCAGGGTTGTGTACTGTGGAACCAATTAGCCCACGCCTTAAGTATTGGCGCCGAGCTAACCAACGATGTGGATGATGTGGTATTCCGCAATTGCGATGTAATCCATGAGCAAGGACGGGAATGGTCGCTCAGGGTTTTCCACAGCGACGCTGCGACTATTAGTAATGTGCGGTTTGAGAATATCCGTATTGAAGAATCGCAACGGTTGATCTCACTTTGGATCGGAGATGCCGTTTGGTCAAAGGACAAAGAACGTGGGAATATCCGGGACATTGTTTTCAAAGATATCGACGCGCATGGCACGCCGTTAAATATCGAACTTGTCGGGGCGGACAAAGATCATAAAGTAGATGGTGTTTTGTTCCAGAATGTAAAAATAAACGGACAAGCCCTGACACAACAAAACATCAAATCAAATGACAATGTCGCAAATGTATCCGTAAAACCATAACAGTTAAGCAACTGTTAATTGATAATTGACAATTATTCAATCCTACTGATGAAAAAACTGGTTAACATATTGATATTTTGCTTTTGCCATAGCCTCATTCAGGCCCAATGGCAGGATGATTTCTCCGACGGTGATTTTGAGGATAACCCGGCATGGCATGGTAATACCGGGCATTTTATCGTCGAAAACGGTTGGTTGCGGCTCAATGCTCCTGCGGCAGGGACATCATACCTGTCTACAGTTTCCGATATTGTAGCCGACGCATCGTGGGAGTTTGTGTTCAGGATGAACTTCAACCCCTCGGCATCCAATTATGCAAAAGTTTATCTCGTTGCCGATCAATCCGTTTTGACATCTTCCGCACTCAACGGTTATTTTCTGAGGTTAGGCTCGGCCGACGACGACATTTGCCTGTTCCGGCAGAATGGCAATGTGACCGAAAAGTTGATTACGGGCAGGGCAAAAACGCTCGATAAAGCGACAAACCATGTGAGGGTGTTGGTAATGCGTGACGCACAAGGCTATTGGACACTCAAAGCCGATCACACAGGCGGCAGGAATTTTACACTCGAGGGCGGAGCAAGGGACAACCAGATCAAGACCTCGGATTATTTCGGTGTTGTATGCACTTATACGGCTACACGCACCGCGGGTTTCTATTTTGGTGATTTCCGGGTTGACGGACAGCCTTACACCGACATCGACCCACCGGTTGTTACCTTGTGCACTGCAGAAACGAAACAAATCAGCATCCGGTTTTCTGAGCCTGTTGTTCCCGTGGTGCCGCCTTACAACAACTATTTCAACATCAATGGCTCGATTTTCCCTGCAAATGTAATTCACAACGAGCCGGGTACACTCGTTTTACAATTTGAAGACGGATTTGCCTGTGGAGTCCGCCACAAGCTGGCGATTAAAGGCATTACGGACGCAAACGGCAATGTGATGCACGATACGACACTGAACATTTCTATTCCCTGCCGTGCGGAACCGCACGATATTGTCATCAATGAAATCATGGCCAATCCTTCGCCGTCAGTCCGCCTTCCCGAGCATGAATATATAGAATTGTACAATCGCTCCGGGAAGAACATCGAGCTGGAAGGATGGACGTTCACATACGGCAATACGACCAAGACGCTTCCCGCCTGCCTGTTTCCTGCCGGTGGTTATTTGCTGCTCGTGCATCCGGCGGCTGTGGCCGACATGGCGGGTTATGGAGCGACACTTCCCGTGCTTGGTTCCCAAACGGCCATTGCTAACTCCGGTCAGTATTTGTCGCTCGCCGATAAGGAAGAGACCGTCATTTCGTGGGTTGATTTCACTACCGACTGGTATGGAGATTCGTTCAAGACAGGAGGAGGATGGTCGCTGGAACAGATTGATCCTGCACAAACATGCAGCCGGATGTCGAACTGGAAAGCTTCCACAGGGAAAAATGGCGGTACTCCCGGTATACAAAATTCTGTCTTTGCCGCCAATCCGGATCGTGAAACACCGGAAATATGGAGAATTGCTGTGCCGGACAGTTATACCATTATATTATATCTATCCAAACCGCTCGGTATGACTTTACCGGCGACCAACCAGATCGTGTTAAGTCCGGCAATACCTGTCCGCGGTCTCTCACTTACGGGAAAACATTTCAACCAATTACAGTTGATATTACAATCGCCGTTGCAGGAAGGGCAATGGTATGACCTGTCGGTTAGCGGACAGATACACGATTGCGCCGGTTATGAAGCGGTTACGACACCTTTTCGTTTTGCACTGCCACAGGATGTGGACAGCCTGGATGTGGTTATCAACGAAATCCTTTTCCAACCGGTAGCCAGCGGTTATCCATTTATTGAATTGTATAACCGGTCGGACAAGGCAATACGGGTAAGCGACCTGCAACTTTCGCTCCGTGATGCAAACGGAAAACTATCAACACCTGTGGCATTCACCGATGAGCCGTTTCTCCTGTTGCCGGGACAATACCTCGTTGTTTCGCGTGACACGGATGCCATCATACAGCAGTTTGGGGCAACCAACAGTGCCGCATTCCTGCAAATGCCGGGTATGCCTTCATTGACAAAAGAGTCGGGTCGCATTGTCTTGCTCAGCAATAGCCTTCGTGTCATCGACGAAGTTCACTACAACAGTAAACAACATGTCGATTTTCTGAAAATCAGCACCGGCGTATCGCTGGAACGATTGCATCCCGACCGCAACAGCCTCGATCCCGGAAACTGGCACACAGCAGCGCAGACAGCCGGTTTTGGAACGCCGGGTAAACGAAATTCGCAGTACTTGGAACCGGGATCGGCACAGGTGGAGGTTAGCGTGGGTTCCGGTGTCTTTTCGCCCGACAACGATGGAGTTGAAGATGTGCTGGACATTAGCTATGCCTTCGATATTCCTTCGTTGACAGCCGAGGTGATCATCTTCGACTCCGCCGGACGGAAAATCAGGCAACTTGTCCACCGGCAGATACTGGCAACGAACGGTTCCATTACCTGGGACGGATCGGATGACAGTGGGCGGAAGGCTTTGACAGGAGTATATATTGTATATTTTGAAGTGTACCACCGGGATGGTTTCAAAAAAATATTCAAAATCCCTTGTGTATTGGCTGGAAAAAGAAACTAAATGTTTTTTCGGCTTCAAATCTATCTAATGCTACACTAAAAATAAACAAATAGCTCATTAACAGAAAATTAACCAATAAAGATCACTGCGCATTGTTCATTAAACATTCAACAAAAAACACATCAGATATCGATAAAGCTGGGTATTCGAAACATATATCAAAAAAACTTTTTGAAAAAAATCAAACAAAAAATGTAACTTTACGTTTATATTGTCGTATAAGTTAATGTTTCTATGTAAAGACGGTGGTTTCCGCCTTATATTAAATTTTTGTTTCATATTTTTATTTCGATAGTAAATGTTTTTTATGTCATAAAGTCGTACTTAATAAAAAAACATTCTTTTTTGCATATTTTCTTTGTAAAATTTGTGATACTATTTGAAATACGCTATTTTTGGTAAATTTTTTAATCTAAATCATTTTATTTTTTCTAACCCTAATTTTTTAATTTATCATGAACAAAGCCGAATTAATCGATGCAATTGCAAGCGAAGCAAAGCTTACTAAAGCTGATTCAAAAAAAGCATTGGATGCTTTTATGAAAGTAACCAGTGGCGCTTTGAAGAAAGGCGACAGAGTGGCCTTAGTTGGATTTGGTTCTTTTTCCGTAGTGAAAAGAAGCGCCAGAACCGGCCGTAATCCTCAAACCGGTAAGGAAATCAAAATTGCCGCTAAAAAAGTGGTTAAATTTTCTCCTGGTGCCGAATTGAAAGGAAAAGTACAATAAGGTTAGTAAGCAATATCTTAAAGGGAGCAGGTGCTCCCTTTTTTTTCGTGTACAGCCACCTCGTAACGATCATGATTTGTATTGTACGACTAAAATATAAACGTATTTGATGATTGACAACAGTTCGATTGTTTCTTTTTTGTCCGATTTTGTTACCGAAAGGAGAAATAACAGGATAGAAGAAATACTTTCGCAACGAACACGTTACATCGCTGTTGCACTGGAGGATATTTACCAATCGCAAAATGCAAGCGCTGTCTTGCGCACCTGCGAGTGCCTCGGGATACAGGATGTCCATATCATCGAAAATTACAATCCATACAACATCAATCCAATGGTGGTGAAGGGATCGGATAAATGGCTGAGCATACACAAACATAATTGTTCGGCCAACAATTCTGCTGATGCCATCAGGAAATTGAAAGCCGAAGGTTATCGTGTAGTAGCCACTTCGTTACAGGACGAAAGTGTAGCACTGCCCGATTTCGACTTAAACAAGGGCAAATGTGTGGTCGTTTTCGGCAACGAACATCAGGGCGTATCGAAGCAAATCCTGCGTGAAGCCGACGAGCATATCATCATACCTATGTGTGGGTTTACCCAAAGTTTAAACATTTCTGTGGCTGCCGGTATTGTATTGTTCCAATTAGTGCAAAAGCTAAAAAAAAGCGATATTAAATGGCAATTATCTGATAATGAAAAAGAAAAAATGCGTGCGGAATGGTTAAAGTGTTCGGTGAAAAATTCCCGGATGTTGCTTGATCGGTTTGTAAAGGAAAAATAAAAAATAATACGATCAAACGGTTGATATATAAAAATAATAACTAAATTTGTCCACAACTTTTTAAAAGCATTGTATTAATGAATTGCATTATCATAGATGATGATAGTTTTGTGAGAAAGATAACGGAGGATTTTGTAAAGAAAACAGAATCATTGACGTTATTATACTCGCTTTCCAGTGCTGTCGAGGCTATCAATGTGTTGAATTCGAACGAGAATATCGAATTGATATTCCTTGATATTGAAATGCCTGAAATGAGCGGCATCGACTTTTTGAATGCGTTAAGCACCTTGCCCCAAATCATTATCATTTCATCAAAAGACAAGTATGCCATAGATGCTTTTGAATATGATGTTACCGACTATTTATTGAAACCATTTGCATACAGCCGTTTTTGCAAGGCTGTCAACAAAGCGCTTGAACGTCAGGAAAAAAGCAGGTTACATTCAAAAGGAGACGAAATATTCATCAAGCATAATTCATCGCTGGTGAAGTTAAAGTATGCCGACATCCTTTGGGTAGAAGCCATGGAAAACTATGTGATCATCAACACCTTTGATGAAAAATACATGATTCATTTCACGATGCGTGCCATCGAAGAAAAACTTCCCCCGAAACAGTTCGTGCGCGTCCACCGTTCTTTCATCGTGAATACCAGCAGCATTCATAGTATTGAAGATAACTCAATCCAGATAAAAACCAGCGACAAGGCCAAAAACAGCATTCCGATCGGAAAATCCTATAAAGATAGGCTGTTGAAAGATTTAAATGTGATCATACGTTAATTGTATCATACACCAAATATTTGACATATTCGATTCGGTACCAGGCAAATTGAAATGAAAAAAAATATTGTATTTATTTTCATTGTTGCCGGATTGTTTTTCCAGACATTTGAAGTATCAGGAAAGAAAAAAAAACAAACGGTTGACTTTTGGCCGATAGAATCTTCTATCCTCCAATTGTTTGGCGAAATACGGGAAACTAAAGACGATAGTCTTGCTTACAGGAAACACAAACAAATAGAAGAAATATTGGCGCAAGCGCTTGTACTCCCTTCGGCGTTTAAGCATAAGTTTGATTCGTTAAAGGCGATCGGCCGGGTTGATGCGCCGCATAAAAAATTCCGTATATTCAACTGGAACCAGTCGAACAGGGATGGAACACATCATCATTTTGCAATCATCGTGATTCCCGGCAAAAAAGGAGAACCTAACAAAGTGATTCACCTGACGGAAATCCGGGATTCGATTGCACGGCCCGACCAGCAGACACTCGGCATTGACCAGTGGATCGGGTGTTTGTACTACAAGATTATCCCGAAAAGAAAAGGAAAAGACGGAAAAAAATATTATACACTTTTGGGCACAGATATGAATAATCTAAGCACCAAAAAGAAGATCATTGAAATATTGTCTTTCAACGAAAACGGGGAACCTCAATTTGGTGCACCGATCATTGAACTGAACGGATGGACGAAACATCGTGTTATATTCGAGTTTGCGGCACATCAATATATGTATCTTGAATATAATTGCCTGCGGCGCAGGATTGAATTTGACCATCTGTCGCCTTTAATGCCATATTTAGTGGGTGAATATGAGTATTATGAGCCTGATTTGTACCGTGACGGCCTCAAATTTAAAAGGGGACACTGGAAACACAGCAAAGACATTAAGGAACGCCCAAAGGATAAAAAGCTAAGAAAAAACTCATTACCTAAACCGCCAAAAATCAAACCTGTAAAAGAAAAGGATTTGAAAGGCGCTGAAAAAGAACAAAACGAGGAGGAAGCGTCCGAAAATGAGACTGAACCACCCGCTTCATCCAATACTCAATAATGTGGAGCTTGGATGCTTTTAAGAAAGCATAAATCCTGGTGGATGACTGGTAAAATAGTAGTGAATGATAAATATGATGGGAAGTTGCTCTAGGGATTTAGAAAATATGATTCATTCCGCAAAGGAGAAAGAGCACAAATACACTTGTACTCTTTTGTGTTCATTGTGGGATAATTAATTACCTTTGCGTGACCAATCCCAAAACGATGCGTATAGGAATGATTTTAGACAACGAGTACCTGGTGGATGCTCGTGTTCCCAATGAAGCCCGGTACCTGGCACAACACGGCCATGAGATATATGTGTTGTGTATCAATTTTGACAATCGCCCGCATCTTGAAACAGTGGAAGGTGTGAACATTGTGCGGTTTGATATGAGCCGCGGACGCAAAAACAGGCTCTTCGGGATTGTCAATACATTTCCGCTATATAATTGGATTTGGGCAGTGGAAATAAAGCGCTTTATCATTAATTACAAGATAGAAACCTTGCACGCCCACGATTTATACATGGCCAAGCCGGTGTTCCTGACAAACCTCCAGTTGCGCCTACCCATCACACTTGACCTTCATGAAAACTATCCTGCTGCCGTGAAAGGGTACACCTGGGCCAACACCTTCCCATGGAAAATACTTGTCAGACCCGGCAGATGGAAAAAGAAAGAACATCGCTACCTTTCATACGCTGACAACATTGTAGTATTGAGCGAGGCTTTCAGGCAAACGCTTTGCAATGAATACCCTAACCTTGTAACGAAAAAATTCGCTATTTATCCCAATGTGCCCGATGTGGATTGGTTTCTGTCCCTTCCTGTAGACCGGTCAATTTCAGAACACAAAACCGGGTTTGTATTATTTTATTTCGGAGTAATTGGTATTCGTCGCGGAATGGTGAGTTGTTTCGAAGCCTTGAAACAACTCATTCCAAATATCCCGGAAATCAGGCTGATGCTCATGGGACCGGTGGATAAGGCTGACCAGCCGCTTTTCAACCAATATCTTAATGATCCGTCAATAAAAGAGCATATCATTTATCACCCGTGGAAAGATGTAAAGGAATTGCCTTCATATATCATGGCAAGTGATATATGCCTGGCACCGTTTATCAATAGCCCGCAACACGATTCGGGTATTGCCAACAAAGTATTCCAGTACATGTTGTTTGAACGACCGGTACTGCTGAGTAACAGTAAACCTCACCAGATGTTGGTAGATGAAACCCATTGTGGATCCATATTCAAGGATACAGATGTCAACGATCTTACAAACACCGTTTTGAAGATGTACCATGATCCGGAAATGTGCCGGAAAATGGGATTGAATGGTAAAAAAGCCGTCATTGAGAAATACAACCTGGAAACGGCGGGGAAAGAGTTGGATAAGTTGTATCGATAGCTCAAATCCGTTTTGAAATGGAGTTTCAACATTTTATCATCACGCCTTTCAACCTGAAAAATTATCCTAAAGCCATTTATGATGATGAACGATGGCTTGCCTGGACGAAGAAACGAATCGGTATTTTCAATACTTATTGTTTTTCTTCCATAACCAACCAGAGCACTCGGAATTTTGTATGGTTGATATATTTGGATATCGGTACCCCGGATGATATACGGGAACAACTCCCTGTCCTAGATGACTATCCGCACATTCACTATGTTTTTGCAGACGGGTTTCCCGATTTTATTGATCGTTACAAAAACGATATGCGCAGTATGTGCCGCCAGGAAGTTGAATGGATCGTCTCGTCACGGTTTGACAACGACGACTGCATGCACCGGCAAGCAATCGAAACGATACAAAAAAAGATTCAACCTGTTGATGAATACATGGTATCCTTAGTTTCAGGCTATGTATACAACATCCATTTGGGAAAGCTTTCACACTATTATTATCCCAATTCGCCTTTTATCAGCCTGGTGGAAAACAGGCAAAAACAGGAATTAAAAGGCATTTTCCATTTGCTGAACCACTGCGCCTGGCCTCCGCTGAAATTCTACCTTTCCAGGGAACTGAAACATCCGTCGGATGAGGTTTGTTTTGTCACCGATCCGATACTTTGGATGCAAATTTACCACGAGGAGAACATCAGCAACAGTTTCTACAGGGGCGTCCCGGTACTAAAAAAACGTGATCTGTCGGACTTCGGGTTGCAACAACGGAGTAAAGCGTCATCGTTGGCTGTCTTTGTTCATTATCGCAGTTTGTATTATTGGAAGTTGTATATAAAAATTTGTATATATAGGCTAAAAAGCAAGTTGAGCCCATTTTTGAAAAAGATAATTGACATCCGGCGCCATTATTATTACCAGGTCGACAAATCGCAGCCGTTATCTTTCCCGAATCCGAATCTTTATACCAAAGCCATTACACCGGAAAACTGTCGCGACATACAGGAATATTACCCCAATCTTGCACCTAAATTTTGTGCTTTCGTCGAACAGGACCACAAGGGTCTGTACGGTTATATCGATGGACAACTTGTTGCTTATGCATGGGCTATTCTGAACAATCGAGACACATCAAAAAAGATACGTGGTTTTTTCCCTTTGCCCAGCAATGCCGCTTGTGTCCATTTTTGTCGCGTGATGGACAATTTTCGGGGAAGAAAAATATACCAGACGATGTTGGCCCACATGTATATCTGTCTTTACCGGGTGGTGAATGATATATACCTGGATACTGAGACCACCAATCGTCCGGCCAACCAGGCAGTTAAAAAGTCGAATGGTGAGGTTATAGGGCAATTGACCAGGGTTATATGCTTGGGGTATACTGTAATGACATTCAAACGGATGAATGATGTATATAGCAAATTAAACAACCATGAACGTGAAGGATGAATACCGATTTTTTTGTGAGTCGGTGCCGGATATGCCTGTTTTCTCGATGCCCTGGTGGCTTGATGTGGTATGTGGCAAGCAGGAATGGGATGTTGTGTTGGTGAAGCGCGACGACAAAATCGTGGCTTCTTTCCCCTACTATACATGGAACGAAAAGGGTATGCAGTACATTCTGATGCCACGATTTACACAAAAAATGGGAATTTATATCAGATATCCGGAGCATCAGACAACGATGGCCCGGCTATCGTATGAGAAAGAGATCATGACTGAGATCATTACCCGTTTGCCGTGCTATGATTTTTTTTGTGTAAACTTCGATTACCGTTACACCAATTGGTTGCCCTTTTATTGGCAAGGATTCTCGCAAACGACCAATTATACTTACATCATTGAGGATATTTCAAATGTAGAGGAAGTATACCGGAATTTCGATCGGTCGAAAAAGAAAAATATCAAAAAGGCGCAGGAATTCATTGAAGTTGGTTTTGACCTGCCTTGTAGTGACTTTTACGAAAATCACCGCATGACTTTACAAAAACAAGGCAAAAAAATATCCTACTCATACGAGCTGTTCCGCGATCTGTACGAGGCTGTTTACCGCGAAGACTGCGGACGTGTGATTCATGGATGCGACCAACAGGGCCGTTTGCATGCAGCCCATTTGGTAGTATGGGATAAGACAAGCGCTTACGATCTGATCTCGACCATCGATCCCGATTACCGGGATAGTGGAGCTTCGACGCTGCTTGTCTATAAAATGATACAAGAACTTTCGGACAAAGTAAAAATTTTTGATTTCGAAGGCAGCATGATGGAAGGTGTTGAAAATTCTTTCCGGAAATTCGGCACTGTTCAAAAACCATACTTCCAGGTTTTCAGGAGAAAATCTAAGCGGTTTATTGTTTTAAAAGGATTGAAAGATATTTGGAATGCTATACGCGATTGACATTACAGTACCCGGCACGAATACCGAAGAACGCATGTATGCGCTCGATTTCATCTTTCATGAAATGATGGACATCGATTATTCGATAAGAACAGATCTATCAACGAATGATTACGTGATAGGATTTGCCGGGAAACGTATTGTGATCCGCGACCATTTCTTCTCGCATCACCCGCAACCGCTCTCCTATCTCCGGGGAGAAACTGTACCCGAAACCGTACAATTTACCCGGAATCCGTTTATACCCGAAAGCGATATTCCTGTTGTTTATGGGAATGACGAATTTCAGATATCCGAAAATGAGATTATCTGTGGTATAGACATTGTGGCCTCCGTATTTTTCATGCTTACACGATGGGAAGAATATATTATCGAGACGAAAGACCGACTTGGCAGGTTTTGTGCCCACAACAGTCTTGCATATCGCAACCATTTCTTGCACCGGCCGGTAGTGGACGAATATGTGGAAATGCTGCGCCGAATGATGGGGCATCTAGGATATACCTGCAAAAGCAACAAACACCGGTTTACAGTCAAACTTACCCACGATGTGGATCGTATCAAACGTTTTCCAACCCTGTTATCGGGAATCAGGCAAACAGCCGCCGAACTGATTGTGGACCAGACTTTCCGGAAATCGTGTTATACTGCACAAACGTTCATCGGAAGTAAGGTTTGCGGGAAGAATGATCCCTATGACACATTTGATGAATTCATGGATATGGCAGAACAAATCGAGACCCGCGCCGAATTTTATTTTATCCCATCGCACAAAGGCGAATACGATGCACGGTACGATATAGGCGACAAGACCGTAGGCAATGCAGTATCCAAGATACAAAGCCGTGGACATATCATAGGCATCCATCCGAGCCTGAACAGTTTTGAAAACCCGCAACAACTTGCCAAAGAGAAAGCCCGGTTGGATGCCATTGTAAACAGCCGTATCACAGGAGGACGTCACCATTACTTGCGGATTAGTATACCGCAGACCTGGCAGATGTGGGAAGATACGGGCTTGCAATATGATTCGAGCCTGGGTTACCATGATGTCAATGGGTTCAGGGCAGGCACATGCCATGACTATCCCCTGTTCAATTTCCTTACACGGCAGGCACTACGTTTACGCGAATACCCGTTGATTGTGATGGAGCAGACATTCAGCAAACTATCCCCGGAAAGAATGGAAAAAGAAACATTACAACTGTTGCATCAAACCCAGAAATACAATGGTTGCTTCGTGTGGCTGTGGCATACCTGTAATTGGGATACATACCAGTGGGCACCATACAGATATATATACAGAAATACAGTATTAAACATATTCAAATAAATGCAAATCAAGCGATACCATATCATCCAGGCTTTCATCGATGCCTTCAATAAACAAAAAAAAGTCAATTACCTGGAAATAGGTGTGCAACGCGGTTATTGTTTTGTCAGAATAAACGCATTCCGGAAAATTGCGGTTGATCCGCAATTCCTTATCGGTAAAATGAATCGGTTTAAAATCAGGCTAAAAAACTTTCCGTATTGTTTTAATATTAAATATTTTGAGCAAACAAGCGACGATTTTTTCAACACCCAACAAGATTATCTCGAAAAGATTGGCGGTTTTGATGTTGTATTTATTGATGGACTCCACCTGTACGAACAAGTGGTGAAAGATGTTGAAAACAGTCTCCGGCACCTTAATCCCGGCGGTGTGATCCTGCTTCACGATTGCAATCCGGTTGAGGAGGCTGCCACTACGCGGGGGATATCATCGGATGACGCTGCAAAGAGAGCAAGTAACGGATGGAGCGGTGTATGGAATGGCGATGTATGGAAAGCAATTGTCGACCTCCGTTCCCGCATGGACGATCTCGAGATCATGGTATATAACTGCGACAGTGGGGTGGGACAGATCAGGGTGAAACATGGGAAACGACTGAATGTTAACAAAATAGAAAAACTCACATACCATGATCTGCAGGAAAACAGGATCGAATGGTTGAATTTAAAACCCGGAGATCATTATCACCAGTATATCCGGGAAAATTTGACCGAGAATTCATAAACAAAGATTGTGGTAACACGACAATGTTCAGTCATCTTAAAACATTAGCCAAAGATTCGGCCATCTACGCTCTCGGGAATATTTCGGGGAAAATTGTCGGTTTTATACTGTTGCCCTTCTATCTGGATAAACTATCCACAGCAGAATATGGTGTACTGGGCACATTGGAGGCAACTTTCCAAGTGATCATTACACTGGCGGGGTTAAATCTTTACGTGGCTTTTCTCAGGTGGTATTCTGACAAGGACTTGCAGGGACGTCAACAGTCCACATTCTTCACGCTTTTGTCGGTCATTTTTTTCATCGCCCTGCTCCTCAACATTTGTTGTCGTCCGTTTGCCGGCCAGATCTCCGGTTTACTATTTGGTTCCGCCGAATATGGACGCCTGGTCAATTTGATGGTTGGTGCTGCCGGCCTGGAATTGATCGGAACCATGCCGGCCACTTTATGCCGGGTACAATCAAAGCCCCTGCAATATACCCGTAATATCATCATACGGCTGTGTCTTGTCATGGTGCTTACCATCCTGTTTATCGTGGTTCTCGACCGTAAGCTGGAAGGCATTTATGAAGCGCAGATCATCGGAGGAGTGGTATATCTGGCTCTTTTTATCCCTTTTATCATTAAGAACGTCAAGGTGAAATTCGAAAGAATGATCCTGGGTAAAATGTTCCATTACAGTTTCCCTTTAATCCTGTCATCGTCATTTGGTGTACTGTTGAATGTAGCTGACCGCCTGAGTCTTAATTTCATAACTGGAGTGGTGAGCGTAGGGGTATATTCGCTGGGTTTCAAACTGGCAAACTCATTGAAAACGTTGATTGTCCAACCTGTCAACCTGGCCCTGACACCGGTGATGTTCCAAATGGTAGATAAACCCAATGCCAAACAATTTTATGCCAAGATGATGACCTATTACACTTTTGGACTGGTGTTTTGCGCTATTGGCATTTCACTTTTCGGACAAGAAGTTGTTAAAGTCTTTACAGCCCAGGAACCCGATTACTGGGGAGCCTTCTCCGTTATCCCTTTCATTGTCTTTAGCATTGTCTTTGGCATGATGAAAGACCAGGCGTCCTATAGTTTTCAGATTGTCAAACGCACGGGTGTCATGGCATCCATCGTGGTCATTGTATCATTATTGAATTTGGGCTTGAACTTGTTATTGATTCCTTTTTGGGGCGCCGTCGGGGCAGGCATGGCTACCTTGCTTGCCCAGATGATCTATTTTGGTGTGATGCTCCGCTATGGCCAACGTTACTACCCCATATCCTACGAATTCCGGAAGATTTTCCTGTCCATCGGGCTGGGAGCACTGTTCTGTGTCGCAGCATACCTGATCCGCGATTGGCACCTTGGTTGGCGTCTGTCCATCAAAACATTGTTACTGGTTAGTTACCCCGGTCTTTTGTATCTTTTCAGATTCTATGACAAGAACGAACTACAAGCATTACAAGGATTCCGGAAGAAATGGCAACATCCCGGCAACTGGAAGGAAAATATCCGGACTTTGAAGCTTTAGAAGGAAGATAAATTATACCACTATAACCTGGGTTCTGTCTGGTTTTCCAGCAGCCCTTCTGCATTAGCTATTTGTTGATTGGCCGGCACCAGGATAAACTTTTCGGCAGCACGTGTATAAAAACGGTGATTGGACAACCGTTTGATCTGGTGATGCAACCATTCGGTCTTGAGCACAGGCACCTGGTGTTCCTGTTGTTCGCGGAAAAGGTTCATCATGCGCGTAATAAAATCGGCACGTCCGTAATACATCAGGTTAGCGTCGTGCATAATCTGCTCCATGATTCCGCTTGGCTTCGACTCGTAATGCGATGCTTTCATCAGGCGACACACCATGTCGACCTGTTGCGGGTCGTATTGGAACAACGGCAGCGTCTCACGTGTTATCTTTTCACTCATAGCCTGCGCATCGTTGTAGGAAGCGACATAACCGACATCATGAAGTAACGCAGCTGTTTTCAGCAACAACATATTTTCCATGGTGACATTTTCCGAATAGCCGAGCAACTCCACCTGTTCATATACATCCTGGGTGTGTTTATAGTTATGAAAAAACAGGTCGGGCGTGGCGTTCGCCATCATCCCTTCTATGTATTCTTCAAGATCGTTGAGTCGCAACATCTGTATCCGCACAAAGAAATCGTGGGCAGGAACCGGATACCCATCTTCGTTTTTTTCGAGAAACTCCGGTCTGATACCATTCACATAATAGGACGCGTCATCATTGCCTTGCAATTTTCCCTGATATTCGCAAACAAAAAAATCCTTCACCAATTCATAGGTCGTCTCCGAAATATTGATTTTTCCGGACTTGCACGAAGACTCCAAGCGGGAAGCCACATTTACCGTATGTCCCCAAATGTCGAATGACAACTTCTTGTGTCCAAGCATTCCCGCAATCACCTGTCCTGTGTGAATACCGATCCTGATCGACCATACATTCGGATTCTGCCTGCGTAGCCTGTCGAGGTGATTTTGTACTTCCAATGCAACAAGGACAACTTCCACCGGATTAGTGTGGTTCTTTTGTGGAAATCCACCAGCACACATGTAGGCATCGCCCATTGTTTTAATTTTCTCAATATTATAACGGCCGACAATCGTATCGAAGTAGAAAAAGAAGCTATTCAGTTCGTCCAGAAGCACTTCGGGAGACATGCTGTCGGTAATTTCTGAGAAACCTTCGATATCGGCAAACAAAACGGTTACCATATTGAATTTTTGAAAAAAAGGCTTCCCTTTTTCCACTAAATCATTGTATTCGTTCGGTCCGTTCGGGATAATGGGTGCCGGCACTTCATACAAGTGTGGAATTTCTGTTACTACGGGTGATACAGGCACCTTTTTCTTCATTCTTCTCCCGCAGAAATAACCCGCAAATGCGGCAATAACAGCTACCAACGCCACTAATGGCAACCACCAGTGCGTGTCGCTTTTCGATATGCCGGCAATAGACACCGGAAAACTACCTGCAAGGTGTTCGGGGATGCTGTCCGATCTTATTTTGACGGATATGGTATAATTCCCTTCCGGGAGAAAATATTTTTTAGGATTTTGATCCGACCAGTCCGACCAGTTAAGGCTTTTATCACCAACATCTTGTCTGCCGATAAGTTCAGACGTTTCTATTTTAAAAGAGTATTTTATACCTTTGTCAAGATATTTTTTTTGTTCAAAAAGAAACAAAATACCCTCGTTTGTCGTATGATATGTTGTTCCGTTCGATGACGGAAAAGCGATCCATAACGAACACGGTGTATTCAACACAACTGTTGTGGAATCAGTTCTTTTTTCTGTATTTCCAAAAGCATGAGCTTCTGTCGAAAGAATATTACAGATAAAGTATAGATAAAGAAAAAAAGTCTTACTTTTGTAAAAAATCTGATAATTCATAAACGTTAAAAATCGCTCAAAGATATTGTTTTTATTGTTTCAATGCTAATGTAAAACGCAATTTCAATGGAAAACCAATCCAAACCTATCTTAATTCCGACAGATTTTACTGTCGTGGCGCAGTATGCAATTGAATCGGCAGTGAAGTTTGCCAAGCTCACCAACACGAGGATGATATTGGTGCATATCGTAAAAAAAGCAGCAGATATTCCGGAGGCTACGGCTAAGATAGAACTTGAAGCCGACAAGGCAGCCAGGGATTTCGGAATCAATGTAACAGGGATTGTCCGCGAGGGATCTATCTTCAGTACCATCGGTGAGACGGTTACTGAGCTGGACGCTGGATTGGTCGTTATGGGAACGCACGGTATCAGGGGAATGCAAAAACTCACCGGCAGCTGGGCTTTGAAAGTGATTGTAACATCGAAAGTGCCTATTATTGTCGTACAGGAGCATCCGAGAAAAGATTCCGTTGACAGGATCGCATTCCCGGTCGATTTTAAAAGGGAGAACCGCGAAAAGATAGGCTGGGCGTATTATATCGCCAAACTGTTCAACTCTAAGGTGTATATATTCAGGTCTGAAACATCGAAAGACCGGAAGATCGAACAAGGTGTAAGGACCAATGTGGTTTTCACTGAAAAGTTCCTGCGTTCGAAAAATGTCAAGTATGAAATAACGATGGCCAAAGGCGATGATTCGTTTGCAAAAGAATCTTTGCAGTATGCCGAAGAAATAGATGCCGACCTGATCCTGATCACCACCACCAAGGGCATTTCTTTTGCCGATTTCGTGTTGGGCACCTCAGAAGAAGACATCATCACCAACAGCGCCAACATACCTGTGATGTGCGTCAATCCGCGAAAGTCCAAGATGGGCGGTTTCAGCGCAACAGGCGGGTGATCTGTTGATTTGCATCAAAGTAATATCATCATGCTGAATCCCTGAATATGCTGCAAGCTGTCCGGGTTCAGCATTTTTTATTGAACAATTTTGGAACAGGCAACAAAAGAACGAATCAGTTTTATCATCAATCCGATATCCGGTACACGAAAAAAAGACTCATGGCCGGATACCATCCAACGGATCGTTGATGGAACGTGTTTTGATATCCGCATTTTCATCACGGAAAGTCCCGGGCATGCCTCTGAACTGGCTCGGCGGGAAATGAAAGAAGGCGTGCCGTACATAGTAGCTGTGGGCGGCGACGGAACGGTGAATGAAGTGGCCAAGGCGCTGCGCGACGGCCCTGCAGCAATGGGAATCGTTCCATGTGGATCAGGAAACGGACTTGCACGACACTTGCATATACCGCTTAACCTGACAGAGGCGTTGAAACTGATCAATAAAGCCAAAGTGATCAGTATTGATTACGGCCTGGCCAACGAAAAACCTTTTTTCTGCACATTCGGAGCCGGATTCGATGCGCATATCAGCAATAGGTTTGCACAAAGCGGCAAGCGTGGCTTTACAACTTATGTGTCGATCATTACCAAAGAGTTTCTTTCATACCGCTCCAGAAAATACAAGTTAAAAGTTGACGGGTTGAAAATAAAAACCCGCGCAATGATGGTCACCATTGCCAATTCTGCACAATATGGCAACAATGGCTACATCTCGCCTTATGCCGATGTCACCGATGGCGAACTGGATGTATGCATCCTGCGTCCGTTTCCTAAGTTTTTTGCCATGCACCTTGCCTACCGGCTTCTTCACAAGACCATACACAAAAGCCGTTATTATCAGATGCTCAAAGGCCGTGAAGTTGTCATCAAGCGCAAACGCGAAGGCGATGTCCATTTAGACGGTGAGCCCTACACCATGGGTAAAAAACTGAAAGTAAAGATTGTGCCGCAAGGATTGAAGGTAATGGTCAGTGATTGAAAATTGATAACTGATGGGGTATTCTTTCATTTTCTATTTCAAATCATTGCCGTTGGCTAAAGCCAACGGATTACAAATAGACAAATATGCAAGGGCTTTAGCCCAAAATATTAGAATATTTTTCAACCCTTGATTCACATTATTTGCTCGATAGTACTAAAAAATACAATCATCATGAAAACAAGCATCTGCCGGAAGGCAAAAAAAATATATACCATCGCCGTTTTATTGTTGATCGCGGTTGTTGGATGTGCACAAACGCCACAGCCCGTTGTAAAAATGGGCGCCGAATGTACCGGCGATTATTACCCTCTGCTGAAAAACAAGCGGATCGCTGTGATGTCGAACAATACCGGAATGGTGGGCAACGAACATCTGGTAGATATGCTAAAACGGGACGGGATCAATCTCGTAGCGATCTTTTCGCCTGAACATGGGTTCCGCGGAACGGCCGACGCCGGCGAACACGTATCCAATTCCATCGACGAAAAGACAGGCGTACCGATCCTGTCGCTATACGATGGTAAAGACAGGAAGCCAAGCGCCGAAAGCATGAAGCTGTTTGACATCATGATGATCGACATCCAGGATGTGGGACTGCGGTTCTACACCTACTATATCACCATGTTCCGCCTGATGGACGTTTGCGCCGAACACGGCAAGAAACTGATTTTGCTGGATAGGCCCAACCCGAACGGACATTATGTAGACGGCCCCATACTGGACATGAAACACAAATCGGGCGTAGGCTGGTTGCCAATCCCTGTAGTACACGGCATGACGCTCGGTGAACTTGCATGTATGATCAATGGTGAACGGTGGCTTCCCGAAGGTCGTGTTTGTGATCTTGCAGTTGTCAAATGCCTTAACTACACCCATCAAACGATGTATCGGCTGCCTATTGCCCCATCGCCCAACCTACCCAACATGAAGTCGATCTACCTGTATCCATCCACCTGCCTTTTTGAAGGAACGGTGATGAGCCTGGGACGCGGCACCGACTTTCCGTTCCAGGTATATGGACACCCGGCAATGAAAGGTTGTACATTCAGCTTCACTCCACGGAGCGTACCCGGTGCTAAGAACCCGCCATTACTCGACAAGTTATGTTACGGCGTCGACCTTCGAGACATTCCCGACAAGAAAATCCGGGAGAACGGTCTCGACCTGTCATACATCATTAACGGATACAACAACCTGAAAATGGGTGATAAATTCTTTACATCATTCTTCGAGAAGCTGATCGGTGTGGATTATGTCCGGAAAATGATCAACGAAGGAAGATCAGTCGCCGAAATCAAAGCAGCGTGGAAAGGCGACGTGGAAAAATTCAAGGAACAACGCCGGCCGTATTTGTTGTACGATGAATAAAGGTCTTGTACAGTGCGTTGTGTAGACAATTAAACACATGAAAGTAGTAGTTTTAGCAGCATCCATGTTATTTGGAATGTTCGTTTACGCAGAAGCGAAGAGTTCAATGGAAGTAGTCAAAAACGATGTAGTAGCCGTAGCCACACAGCAACAAGACGGGTATGAAGAGGTGAAAATCGAAAACCTGAACGCAAAAGTGCAGGCTGCCATCAAAACCAACGAAGCAACCAATACCGTTAAGTCGCTTGCATACAATAAAAGCAAGAAATTGACAAAGGTGACACTTGTCTCCAAAGCAGACAAAAAGGAAAAAACCATCATCCTCGACGACCAGGGTCAGGAAGTGAAGGATAAATTGAAGTAGTCCGGTTTTAACAATATTGGATAAGAAAACCCCCGTTTGCCGGAACCGGCAAACGGGGGTTCATTATTTTTACCATCCCATCACTCTACCACCAACTTATAGGTTTGTGTTTGTTTGTTGTTGGTGAGGCGGATGTAATAAGAACCTTGAACATCCGGAGCGGCCAAACGGATAGGATCATCGCTCTCTATGGTCTTGGATAACAATTGCCCTGAAGCATTGAATACTTCCACCAAGGTTGAGCCAGTGGCTTTAAATTCC
>JAVBSH010000127.1:0-7600 GCA_031547085.1 Bacteroidales bacterium | reverse complement strand
GAACGCAACGGGAATTCAATATTAAGATGGTGGCAGTTGAAGAACCGATAGGTATTGAGCCTGCAAAATCCGTCAAATTGACCATCAAGCAGAGCGAAAGAGCAGTCGCTGACAATCGTTTTGCATTTAAAATGTTCAGGGGAGTTTCGAAAGCGGAAGGCGACAACACATTCTTTTCGCCATTTAGCCTCAATATGGCCCTGGGAATGCTCTATAACGGTGCTTCGGGCAACACACGCACCAAAATGGCCAAGGTACTCGGCATCGTTGATTTTTCAGAAGCTGACATCAATGAATACTATCAGGAAGTGTCGCAGGCGTTGCTCACCATTGATCCGATGACGGAAATCAGTATCGCCAATTCCATCTGGTACCGCAATACGCTTCCGGTGAAAAACACTTTTATCGAAACCAGCAAAAAATATTTTGACGCGGAAGTGCAGGCGCTCGACTTCAACAGTCCCAATGCCGCCAACATGATCAATAACTGGTGTGCCGAAAAAACAAGGAACAGGATCACTCATATTGTTGGCAATCCGATACCCGGCGACATGATGATGTGCCTGGTAAACGCGCTCTATTTCAAAAGCAAATGGCAGATGGAGAAAAGGTTCGATAAGGAGAAAACAAAGTTGGATGATTTTACCAAAGCCAACCGTCAAAAGAAAAAGGTGAACATGATGGAACAGACTACTTCCCTGCCGTATTTTGCCGACCAACACTTGCAATGCGTTGAATTGCCATACGGGAATCAGGCATTCAGCATGATAGCCATTCTCCCGTCCGGGAAAACGAATATCGACGGGTTAATTGAGTATTTGCCTGATGCTAATTGGCAAGATATAGTGAACGGTATGCGGCAACAGAGGGTATGGTTGAAACTACCGCGGTTCAAAATGGAATGCAACCTGCCACTCAATCAACCGGTAAAGAAACTGGGAATGAAACAGATATTTAACGGTGGTTTTGCGAATATTTCAAATGAACCTTTGGCGGTATCCGAAATAATACAAAAAACGTTTGTGGAAGTAAATGAAGAAGGTACCGAAGCAGCGGCAGCCACGGCAATAATGATGGTTACAGGTACCGGGGTAGCCAGAAAAGCAACTGAACCGGTACGTTTTTTTGCCGATCGCCCGTTTCTGCTCCTGATCAGGGAAAAAAGCACCGGAGTGATACTGTTTGTCGGACGGATAGACGACCCTAACGAATAAGTATTGACATATCCTAACAGACTCAGCCTGTTAGGATAATGAGGGACGAGGTACAACCTCGTCCCAACGTTTATAACGTCCCAACATTCGTAACCTCACACAAATGATCTCACCGTAAGGTAAAATTTGTCCGTGTGAAGTAAATCATTACAAGATGTTACGGAATTGCCCGTATGCTTTGTCCCATTCGCCTGTATCCTGTGGCATATAAGTTTCCGTTTCCACAGAATTACGTACTACTCTGCGAACATCGGCAAGCGAGTTGAGGTATCCGCAAGCCATTGCCTGTACCAATAGGTTACCCATAGCTGTTCCTTCGGCGGGGCCTGCTATTACCGGCATACCAATAGCATTGGCTGTGAACTGGCACAAATAAGCGTTTTTCGAACCGCCGCCAATCACATGCAGCTTTTCAATGGGGTGGGGCGATACCCGTTTAAGTAATTCTATGGTGTGCCTGTATTTCAGGGCAAGGCTCTCAAAAATGCAACGAACGACCTGTCCGGTAGTTCCGGGTGTTTTTTGTCCTGTCCGGCTACAATAATTGCGGATAGCTTCCACCATGTTTTCCGGGTTCATAAAATCGGGTGCATCGGGATCGACAAAACAAAGGAACGGTTTTTCGGCTTTGGCCATATCCACTAACTTTTCGTACGAATAGTTTTCCTGTTCCCATTCCTTACGGCATTGTTCCAACAGCCACATGCCTGTGATATTTTTCAGGAAACGGAAAGTACCTTCTACCCCACCTTCATTGGTGAAATTCATTGCTTCGGTTTCCTTGTCGATCAATGGCTTACGGGTTTCAATACCCATCAGCGACCACGTACCCGAACTGAGATATGCCCAATTTTCGCCTTCGGCAGGTACGGCAGCGATGGCCGAAGCGGTATCATGTGCTCCTACAGCAATCACTGGTATCTTGCCAATGCCGGTTTCCTTGGCAATAGCATCGGTCAATGGCCCTACCACAGTACCCGGCAACACAATGTCGTGCATCAAGGAGATAGGGGCGCCAAAAGCATCGAAAAGCTCTTTTGCCCAAGTCATGGTTTTGGGATTCAGCATTTGCGATGTAGAAGCGATCGTAAATTCTGCCTTTTTCACGCCAGTGAATAAATAATTCAACAAGTCGGGCAAGAACAACAGATCTTGGGCTGCTTCAAGCAACGACGATCCGTTACGTTTCATGGTGAACAGTTGGAACAAGCTATTGAATTGCATGAACTGTATGCCTGTGAGGTCATACACTTTTTCGCGTGGCACCAGTTTGAAATATTCATCCATCATACCATTGGTGTGCGGATCGCGGTAAGCATAAGGCTCGCCAAGTAGCGAACCGTCTTTAGCCAGCAAACCAAAATCGACGCCCCAGGTATCGATACCAATGGATTCGGGCTTGTATTTTCCTTCCTGTGCACATGTTTTCAAACTGTTTTTAAGAATGTTGTAAATTCCCAAAATATTCCAGTGGAAATGTTCGCCAACGGCTATGATACCATTGTTGAAACGCGAAATTTCTTCCATTGTGATTTTCCCGTCGGCCAAAGTCCCGGCAATGGCACGCCCGCTGGTTGCTCCAAGATCAAAGGCGATAAAGGTATGCGAATTCATGTGATTAAAAATGTTTTGATAATGAATAATAGAGATTTAAGTTCACTTGTATATACAGGCAACAAATATATGCAAAATACCAATAGAAAAATGATCGTTAACTTTTTTTACCATCTGTTGTTGTATTGAAACATAATTTATTTTGAAACGCATTTGTTTCCGGTCTATCATATGGGGTATCGGTTATTATTGTTTGTTGGGTTACAGGTTGTTTTGTGTTTGAATATGATTTGTGTGGCACAGGACGACTCAATACAGAACACGCGTGTTCCTTTGCAACTGCCGCAACAATGGCGGTTTGGACTACAAAATGGTATCAGCTACCAGTGGGCAAACACCAGTACCAATCAGCAAAAGCTGATCGATGAAGGTGCTAATGCCGATGATGTGGACGATTTTTACAAGCAATTCCGCCGGGGTTATAATTTTTCAGCCGATGTACACCGTATTTTTGCCAATATCTGGGGTATTGGGCTCCGGTATTCACTGATGACGAGTAGTGTCGAGCAATCCATACGGTTCGAAATGGCCGATGGGCTGAATATAATTCACACCGAAATTGTCAACCGGGAATATGTCCATTTTATCGGCGCCTCTTTTTTCATCCGGCAACAGTTTGTAAAAGCAAAAGCCTTATGGCTCAACTCAAGTGTTGCATTAGGATACGCCCGTTACCGCAATGAGTCGGAAACCGATTTTAGTAATTATTATTACCAGACAAACACGCTGGCTACGGGAAATACTTTTGGCGGCAGTTGGGACATCAGCCTCGAATACTTTCCTATCCCGATGGTTTCGGTGGCTATCGGAACGGGTTGTTTTCTGGCCCGGTTCAACCACCTGTCGGTGAGCAATGGCCGCGTCAAATCGACAATCGATCTGACTGGTGATGACCGGAAAAATGTTTCCCGTTTAGATTTTTCTATCGGAATCAGGGTTTATCTTAAATAATTGAGAATTGAAAATGGAGAATTGAGAATTCAACGTTACTGACCTGCTGGGTCTCCAAGACCCGGTAGGTCTTGATGGCTGCTTGATAAAACCTACCGGGTCTTAGAGATCCAGCAGGTTTCCGTACCAACTTGAGTAAATGATATTGAATTATGATCAGTAAGTGCTTAAATAATGTTATGAACGTGGAAATCATCAGGATATCCTGCTTGTGCTTCATCATCGGGCTTTTGGCGGGTTGCAGCGACGACTATCTCGACGCCATCGAACAACAACCAACCAAGCGCTCCGATACAGCTCTGTACATTACTCCTTCGAGCGGATATATAGAGTACAACCATTCCGTTCCGGATGCCGGAAACAATACCTATTCTATTGGAATGTTCCCAAAATGGCTTACATTCAAATATTTGAAAGGTGGTTTTAATAATAATGTTGTGACACTGAAATTTACGGTGCAGAATGTTGGGCTGTCGTTAGCGCCGGGAACTTATGAAAGTAAATTGGTTTTGGTCATCGAAAATATTGGAGTTCACGAAATACCGGTGTACTTAGTAATTGACAATTGATAATTGATAATTAACTGCGTTGAACTCGCAAGCTCGGTTGGCGCAAAGCGTAGAAAATCAATCATAAATACAATATCACAACGTCGATTATATACTCAAGAGTACTTAGTAAACAAGTAATGTAGCTCTATCTCAATACGGTATATGTTCCATCCCGGTTCAACTTGATGATCGATGATGCAGTCGCCGGTTGCCGGTCGTCCTGTCGCCAACGGACAACATAATCAACTGCTGTCTTGATCTCTCCGGATATTTCATCGAAAATGCCGGGTGTTTTTTCCCCGCTAATGTTGGCCGATGTGGAAACAACCGGTTTACCGAATGCCCGGATCAATTGCAGGCAAAATTCATCCTTTACCATACGGATGCCGATGGAACCATCGTCGGCAATAAGATTATCCGCCAGGCCAAGGGCTTGCGGATAAATAATGCTCAATGGCTTTGCAGCTTCGGCATTTAATTGCAAGGCAATATCCGGGACTTCGGCCACGTAAGCGGCAAGCATAGCAGGACTATCTACCAATGTTAACATGCTGCGTGCTTCGTTGCGCCGTTTAATAGCATAAATACGTTCTACGGCGTTATGATTAGTAGCGTCGCAACCAATACCCCAAACCGTATCAGTCGGGTAAAGGATAACGCCACCCTGATTCAATATTTCCAGCATTTTTTTTATATCTTTTTGAAACATATCCGGCAGTCTTGTCATATTATTTAACCAACATCATACTATTCATTTATTCAATGGGCGGTTCAATAGGTTTTTCGTCGGCCATGTTCTTTTTAGCCTTGCGGCGTGTAGCCCGTGCAGCGAGTTGCTGCTTGTAATACGCATTGAACTTGTTAATGGCATTTACAAGATCAACATATTCACTTTCGCCATATTCCTCCATACAAAACTCGATGGCGCTCCATAATGAGTTTACGGCCTTATCGCATTCCAAACGTATGGCGCGGACATCCACATGTTCGACTCCGGCCTGGTTTTCATGCCTGTTCATGAACAAGGCATCGAAACCAGCATTGGCCGTTTCCATCTCTTCGAAGAGCAGCAATAGCGACAGGGATGTAAGGGCTTCCATTGCTTCGGGTTGTCGGCGGAAACCAGCGCACATATCATACAGGCGCTTGGTCTCGGCAGTATAGTTGGCCGCCGGGATGTCATGTCCATGCAGTTTCAGCAAGCTGAGTACCGACTGTGCCGCCTTACCGACACGCTCAATAGGTGTCCGCTTGAAATGCATGGCCACATTCAGGATCACGCTGAACAACGTATCACGCCGCTGGTCTAACTCGCTCAGGCGTGCGCTGTCGGCATTAGCCAATTCCTGCTTCTCTATTTTATTCAACTGCGGCGAAAAAGCATCCAGCGCTTTGTATGAACGCTGCAACCGGAGCGCCTCGGGGTTGAACTTAGCCACAATGGCAATCAGACGTTTCATCACCAAAGGGTATTCGCTATTCCAGAGACCTCCTAATTTATATCTTACAAGTTTTAATTTTGACATAATGTTAATTTTTTTAGATTTGAAACTATGTGTATCAATATAAAAAGTATGATGTTGGTTGTTTTTATTATAAAGTTTTCTGCCGGCAGGGTAGGGGTCGCCTTTCAGCAGAAAGTGTAATCTATACCGGAGGGGGGTGTTTGCCTGCAGAAGCTTCCGAAAACAAGAATCACCCCCCGGTTTGCGTTTGCAGAAGCGTCTGCAAGTAAGCATCACCCCCGGATCTCGTTTGCAGAAACAGCTGAAAGTAAGAACCAACCCCCGGATCTCATTTGAAGAAACGTCTGAAAGTACGAATCACCCCTCGAGTCTTGTTTGCAGAAATAGCTACAAACCTGGTCAACCCCTCAAGCTTGATACACTATAGTACCCGGCAGTGCATGCATACCCTTGATGAACCTGCAACATGCAAATATAACAAAGAGGAACAATAGTTTCAGCAAAATACACCTGCTTTTTTCATTTTTTTGATGAAGGATGCAGATCAAGGGCTTTAGCCCAAAACTGGCCAGCATGAAGTATAAAAACTATTCACCAGGCTCGTCTACTCGCCCGACAAACAGTATCACTCCAGTACTTTTTTCCCTGATCAGGAACAGAAACGGACGGTCGGCAAAAAAACGTACCGGTTCAGGTGGAATTATCTTTCTTGCCTTCCCAAAACCCACAATCATTGCCGCCGTGACAGCAGCTGCTTCAGTGCCTTCCTCATTTACTTCCACAAACGTTTTTTGTATTATTTCGGATACCATCAAGGGTTCATCCGAAATATTCGCAAAACCACCATTAAAAATATGCTTCATTCCCAGCTTTTTTACCGGTTGATTGAGCGAAAAGTCGCATTCCATTTTGAACCGCGGTAGTTTCAACCACACCCTTTGTTGCTGCATACTATTCACTATATCTTGCCAGTTAGCATCAGGCAGATATTCAATTAATCGGTTGATATTCGTTTTCTCATCCGGAAGAATGGCTATCATGCTGAATGCCTGATTCCCGTATGGCAATTCAACGCATTGCAAGTGTTGGTCGGCAAAATAAGGCAAGTATGTGGTCTGCTCCATCATGTTCACCTTTTTCTTTTGACGGTTGGCTTTGGTAAAATCATCCAATTTTGTTTTCTCCTTATCGAACCTTTTCTCATTCTGCCATTTGCTTTTGAAATAGAGCGCGTTTACCAGGCACATCATCATGTCGCCGGGTATCGGATTGCCGACAATATGAGTGATCCTGTTCCTTGTTTTTTCGGCACACCAGCTATTGATCGTGTTGGCGGCATTGGGGCTGTTGAAGTCGAGCGCCTGTACCTCCGTGTCAAAATATTTTTTGTTGGTTTCGATAAAAGCGTTTTTCACCGGAAGCGTATTGCGGTACCAGATGGAATTGGCGATACTGATTTTCGTCATCGGATCAATGGTGAGCAACGCCTGCGACACTTCCTGATAATACTTATTGATTTCGGATTCGGAAAAATCAGCGAGGTCGAGTACACTGGCCATTTCAGTGCGCGTGTTGCCCGAAGCGCCGTTATAGAGCATTCCCAGGGCCATATTGAGGCTAAAGGGCGAAAAGAATGTGTTGTCGCCTTCCGCTTTCGAAACCTCCCTGAACATTTTAAATGCAAAACGATTGTCAGCGACTGCTCTTTCGCTCTGCTTGATGGTCAATTTGACGGATTTTGCAGGCTCAATACCTATCGGTTCTTCAACTGCCACCATCTTAATATTGAATTCCCGTTGCGTTC
>JAVBSH010000189.1:0-17704 GCA_031547085.1 Bacteroidales bacterium | reverse complement strand
TTGCTGATATGACTTGGATCCATGGCTATAGCCAGAACCAGAGAAAGGTGTTCTTTCAACAGGGCAGTATTAAAAGCCAGAAAATCAAACTTTTTCTGGAAGCCTATCCTGAAATATTGTTCGCAGAATTTGCTGAAGCGTCCCAGTTGTAGGAAATTAATCCTACCTTTGATGCTGGCAAACAACCAAAGGGTATGGGCTATAAACTGTTTGCGTGGCTTGCTCATTTTTGAAAACGCTTCACTCGATAATGTATTGTATATCAATGACATAAAATTATTTTTAACCTTGGCGATCATATCTTGAGGACTTTGTGGTAAAAATCATCTAAGATAATGATTGTCAAGATTTTATACAAATTTTTATCAACTTATTTTATTGATTGTTAATAACTTATTGCATTTTTTAACGAACCATTGTTATATGGTGAAATATTCATTATGATCATGGCTAAACCTTTCGTCCGTATTCGTTTAAATATTCGGTAGGAGTGTATTTGCAGATTTTTCTGAATTGCCGGTTAAAATTGGACACATTATTAAAGCCACACTCATAACAGATTTGCGAAATTGTATATTTTCCTTCCAGAAGCAGCCTGCATGCATGCTGTATACGTAATTCATTCACATGCCTGATGAGTGTCTTTCCTGTTTTTTCCCTGAAATACCGGCAAAATGCCGCAGGATTCATACCAGAGTAGCCTGCAATATCCTTCAACTGGATGGATTGATATCCGGATTTATTGATATATGTCAATACTTTTGTAATACGGTTATCGTGGATTTGTTCCAGGGATCCGCTGTCGTCCAAAAACCTTATATCGGACGATTTACTCATGAGTGATAATAATTTGATACACTCCAGTAAACGATCCAGCCCTTTGATTTTGAGGAGCCGGACAATATTTTTCCGGATATTACGATTGATACCTTCTGTTTTATTAAACCATACCCCTGATGCCGACTTTTCCAGGAATAACTTGATTTTATGAAATTCGGGATAATACTGAAAAGCATGGCTGAAGAAATCTTTTGAGAATTGAATAACAATAGCATGTACCCTCAATGCAGGATTTCCTTCGTAGTATATTTCATCACTCCTGTACATGTGCGGGAGAAAACTGCCTAATAGGGTCAAATCCTCCTCATTGTATGTTTCGATATTATTTCCTGCAAAGCGAGTGCCTGTACTTTTAATAATATATACAATTTCATACTCACTGTGGAAATGCCATGGATATGTAAAATGATCATAGTCACACCATTTAACTTTAATTGGTGAGCTTGTGCTCATGTCGAGTTGTTCGTGCATCATTTTTATAGGCGACTTCTTCATATAATATGTTTGTTAATGTATTGCAAATATAATATTGTTTTTTGTGAAAAATGTACTTGATGTAAACGTTAGTATTGCTTTATTTTGCAATTAAAATTTCCGTTCCTGTTTGTTTTTGTATTTCTCAATGCATGATGGTGTCATTTTTATGTTATTGTCTTAAATGACTTATAATGAGTATAAAGTAAACAGTAGCTGATCATTCGCTTTTGAAAAATATGATTCAAAATTCAAAGTAATCATCTAATAATTGAAAATGAACGAAATAGTTGATCAAATTTCTCTATGCGTAGAAAATGGAAAAGTAAATCTCCAAACGCCTTATCCACCCCCAGATGAAAGGACAGGAAGGCACGGACGAATTAACCAAACGAGCTCTTGATGAAGGAGTACCACCTTCGGATATTCTTAATGGAGCATTGATTCCAGCCATGAACCGTGTCGGTCAGAAATACTCCGAGAACAAAATATTCGTTCCGCAGATGTTGATGTCAGCTAAAGCAATGTCGGCTTCATTACAGCATCTCAAGCCATATTTCGCATCGGGCGAAGTGAAACGCAAAGGCGTTTTAATCATGGGAACGGTGATGGGTGATTTGCATGACATCGGTAAGAATCTATGCTGTATGATAGCGGAAGGTGCTGGTTGGGAGGTCGTTGATTTGGGCGTGGATGTAAAAGCCGAACAGTTTATTGCAGCGCTCGACCGTCATTCGGAGGCTATTGTCGGCATGTCGGCGTTATTGACTACTACAATGTCCAACATGGAGGCTATCATCAAATCGCTGCGTGTAAAACATCCCCAAGCCAGGATTACGGTTGGTGGCGCTCCTCTGAACAGTGATTTTGCAGCCCGGATCGGAGCCGATAATTACAGTAAAGATCCACAGGGAATGGTAGAATGGTTGAACAAAAATATCAATGAACAATGAAAATGAAGCAATGGATAGCGGGTATCATCGAAAATCCCCAGCGCATCGCTATTCCAATAATGACACATCCGGGGATAGAAATGACCGGTAAAACAGTAGAAGATGCCGTGACGGATGGCCAGGTACATTTCGAAGCCATCAAAGCATTAAATGACCGTTATCCTTCGGCCGCCTCGACGGTAATCATGGATTTGACGGTAGAGGCCGAGGCATTCGGTTGTGCCATCAATTTTTCAAAAGATGAAGTGCCGACAGTAAGTAAACGATTGGTCAACAACATGGAGGAGGTACAACAACTGGCTGTTCCAACCCTATCGACCGGCCGTATACCACAGTACCTCCATGCCAACCGTAGTGCGGCTGGGAGTATCGCCGGCAAACCTGTTCTTTCGGGATGCATTGGTCCGTATTCATTGGCCGGACGTTTGTTTGACATGACCGAGATCATGATTGCCATATATACCGAACCGGATACGATTCACCTCTTGCTGCAAAAATGCACACAATTTCTCATCGATTACACAAAGGCATTGAAAGCGACAGGAGTGAACGGTGTACTTGTGGCCGAACCGGCTGCAGGCTTGTTATCCAATGAAGATTGCCTTGGATTTTCTTCCGTTTACGTAAAACAGATGGTAGAAGCTGTCCAGGATGATCAATTCATGGTGGTGTTGCACAATTGTGGTAACACTGGGCAATGTACCGATGCCATGTTGCAAACCGGTGCTTGGGCATATCATTTTGGTAATGCAATGGATATGACACTGGCATTGGACACATGCCCTGCAAATGCATTGGTGATGGGTAACCTCGATCCCGTGGGATTATTTAAAATGTCCACGCCCGGACAAGTAAAAAAAGTGACTCTGGATTTGTTGCAACGAACCGCCAAATATCGTAACTTTGTATTGTCTTCCGGTTGTGATATTCCACCGCATACACCAATAGAAAATATCGATGCCTTTTATGAGGCATTCATGAGTTTTCGGACAGAATAGTTTATTCTTATTAGACAATTCAACAAAGGTTGAAAATGTGTTTTTGTTTTCAAAATATAAAGATCAATGAAAAAAACATTTGTTCTCTATTTATTTGCCCTTTTGGCCGGCATTGGTGGTAATGCCCAACCAATAGCCAAAATCACTGTCGAAGCCGGAAAGACCAATCGTTTTAATACACCTGTATTTGTAGATATTACCGAATTACAATCAGGATATACGTCGGCTTTGATCTTGGAAGAGGATACCAAAGAAGGGAAAAAAGACATTCAATGTCAGTTGGAACACACTCCATATGGCGACCGGTTATGGTGGGTACTCGCAGGCGAAACCAAAGCTGGTAAGAAACGAACATTCCTTTTAAGCAAATCGCAATCGAAAGAAACATCGCCCCTGATGACTACCGTGGACATGGGCGGTTCGCTGGTTTTTTTCAAAGGCGACCGGCATGTCTTGCAATACAATCATGCGACATCCTATCCGCCTCCGGGAGTGGATACAGTATTTAGGCGCAGCGGTTATATCCACCCGGTGTGGTCGCCTGCCGGAATGGTACTTACTAACACTCAGCCTAAGGATCATTACCATCATTATGGTATCTGGAATCCATGGACAAAAGTCAGATTCGAAGGTGAAGAAATTGACTTCTGGAACCTGAACCGGAAACTGGGTACTGTCCGTTTCGAAAACTTTTCGTCGGTAGTGAATGGCGATGTGTTCGCTGAAGCAAAAATTATCCAGCACCATATCGTGTTTCCCGATACGGAAAAAGAAAAGAACGCCATGCGCGAAGAATGTGACATCCGGGTATGGAATACCGGACATGATGGAGCGTTTGTCTGGGATTTCACTTCTGTGCTTAATTGTGCAGCGTCGAGTCCTATCACCCTTCAGGAATACCGTTATGCAGGATTCGGATTCCGCGCCACCGAACAGTGGGTGCGCGACAATTGCACAATGCTTACATCTGAAGGTAAAACCCGTAGGGATGCCGATGGCTCTCTGGCCCGTTGGGCTTTTGTTACTGGAAAAACAAAGGAAGATCATTGCGGGTTGCTTTTTCTGGGATACCCGACTAATTACAATTTCCCAGAACCGATCCGTATATGGGACGAGAATGCCAACGGCGGTCGTGGCGACTATTTCTTCAACTTTGCACCTACCAAGAACAAGGACTGGAATCTGTTACCAGGTAATAACTACAGGTTAAAATATCGGGTTGTAATTTATCAGGGCGATATGACCAGCGAAAAAGCCGAACAATATTGGCAGGATTTTGCTTATCCACCCCAAATAATAATGAAAAAGGTAAAAGGAAGAAATAAAGAGTAATTTTTTTATCATTGCTTTATTTTTCTTTTTTGCGTAAACGATTGCATTAAACAAACCAAAATCAATTAATATTCACCATGAAAAATAGACATAACGTATCACGCAGGAGTTTTCTGAAAACTACAGCCGTTGGCGCTGCCGGGGCTTTTGTTGTTCCTACCATTGTTCCTTCGTCCGTATTTGGAGCCAGTGCACCCAGCAACCGTATTAACATCGGTGCCATTGGTTGTGGCCGTATTTCGCGCGACCACGATATGCCGGGGGTTATGAAGGCCGATGATGCCCGTATCATTGCCGTATGCGACCTTGATTCCAAGCGACTCGATGATGCCAAAAAATACGTCAGTGACGCTTATACCAAAAAATTGGGAAAACCTTACAACGATGTACGTACTTACAGTAATTATTTGGAATTACTGGAAAATAAGGACATTGATGCAGTGCTGATCAGTACGCCCGACCATCAGCATGCTAAACTGGCGATCGACGCTGTGTATGCAGGCAAGGACGTATACCTGCAGAAACCCACTTCACTCACCATTTCGGAGGGACGTTCGATGAGCAATGCGGTAAATAGTACCGGCCGGATTTTCCAGATAGGAAGTCAGCAACGGTCGATGTCGCAGTTCCGCATCGCTTGTGAGTTGGTGCGTAACGGTCGCATTGGCCAATTGAAGACCATTGAGGTACGCCTTCCGGGCGATCCGGCCGGCGGAAAGACCGATGAAATGCCCGTACCAGAAAACCTGAATTATGATGCATGGCTCGGGCAAACGCCGTGGGCATATTATACTTTGGACAGGGTGCATCCACAAAACAATTATGGCCGTCCCGGATGGTTGCGTTGTGAACAGTTTGGCGCCGGGATGATTACCGGTTGGGGCGCTCACCATTTCGACATTGCTCATTGGGGAATGGATACTGAATACAGCGGCCCTATTGAAATATCGGCCAAGGCCGAGTTTCCGGCTCCCGGTTCCGGCTTGTGGAACGTACATGGTAAGTTCCAGTCGGAGATGCTATATGCCAATGGCGTACGTGTATACGGCATGGAAGATAGCAAAGAAAAACCCAACGGAGTGCTGTTCACTGGTACCGATGGCTGGATTTTCGTGAGCCGGGGCAATTATACTGCTTCAGCCAACGACCCGAAGACGGCTGGTTCGTCAAAAGCGTTACAAGCCAGCGATCCCAAGATACTGGCATGGAAGCCCGGCCCGAACGATATACAACTTGCAGTAAGTGCCGACCAACATCTCAACTGGCTGGAAGCTATACGATCGCGCAAACAACCAATTACCAATGCCGAAATAGCTCATCGTTCGTGTTCCGCATGTTTGCTCCAGCACATTGCCATGAAGTTGCCCCGCAAACTATATTGGGATCCGATCCGCGAACGTTTCAAAAACGATGACGAAGCGAATGCCATGTTGTCAAGGGCACAAAGGTTTCCGTATAATATATAAAAGCCCCACCTAGGCCTCCCCAAATGGCAGGGCTATTATACTTTCCTCTGTCGAATTTTGTGCAATGCGACGTTCGGCCGAGGTTGTACCTCGGTCGGCTTTATGATGGCAGGCTCAGCCTGCCGGGATATGAAGGACGAGGTACAACCTCGTCCCAACATGTACAAAACTTGGCGGCGTGAAGTATAAGTTCTAATTAAGATTTTAGGCTTAATAGACATTTTTTTAGGATGGAATTTCTGTAAGGAATGAAGACAAATAATTTACTCATTTGACAGGATTACCTTTAGCTCACCGAAGGTAATCCTGTTTGGAAAAGATGAGAATGTTATTTTATCATTATCTATAAAGTGTTATTTTTGTTTTATTTATACTAATTCAAAGCTTATGAATCAAAAAATGTTTTTATTGCAATAGCCCCATTGTTCGAAAAAATGTAGAAAACAGAAAATCATCCTGATAAAACATTTACATTTGCAAATTCTTGTTGGACAATGGTACCATGAATACTGAAAAGGAAATTGTTGATGGTTTGAAAAACGGTCATGAGGAAGCTTACAAATATTTGTATCAGCATGATTACAAGATCCTTTGTATTGTTGCCTGCGAATATGTGAAAGATGCAGTAGTGGCTGAAATGATTGTCAGCGATATCATTTTTGCCATTTGGCAAAACCGCTCATCGCTGGAAATCAACTCATCACTCCGTAGTTACTTGTTAAAATCTGTTCGTAACCGTTGTCTAAACTATCTGGGCCATACAGAACGACAATATGCATTACGGCAACGGGTAGGGGAAAGCATAGAAATGAAACAAAGCAACCATGAAAATAATGCAGATAATCCGTTGACGCAACTGATTGAAAAAGAATTGGACATCAAAATAAACAGTTGTATCGAACTATTGCCGGAACAAACCCGCCGGATATTCTGCCTCAGCCGCTTCAATAACATGAAATATGAAGAGATAGCACGCGAAACAGGCGTGTCTGTAGATGTAGTCAAGTACCATATTAAATCGGCCCTTACAAGATTACGGGCTGATTTAAAAGATTATTTGATGGCGCTCATTGTTTTCATGATGGAATGGCTATAAGAATTAAGAATTAAGAATTAAGAATTAAGAATTAAGAATTAAGAATTAAGAATTAAGAATTAAGAATTAAGAATTAAGAATTAGTACCCATCCGGTCAGGTGGATTAAGGTGTATTAAGTCAATATGATACATCAAAACAAAAAATATCTATATAATTACCAACATGTACTTATAATTCTTCATTCAATGTCGTTTAGTTAAGGAATTGGAGTTGTTCGGACGAGGTTCTACCTCGTTCGTATTATCCAGACAGGCTCAGCCTGTCGAAATAGATGCGGCTGAGGCAGAGCCTCAGTCGAACACTTAACTAAACGACATTGATTCTTCATTCTCAATTCTCAATTCTCAATTCTCCGTGGGTATCATTAGATTTTATCAAAAAAAACACTTTCCGGTTTACCCGGAAAACATTTTCATCTGTCATTATAATAACTCAGCATAAAAAATGAATATACAACATCAAGATAAAGAATATTTATTCAACCTGGTGATCGACTATCTCACAGGGACGATTTCAGATGAAGCCCGTCTGCAACTGACCGAATGGCGGAAGGCTTCAACGGAAAACGAACAACTGTTTGCCGAACTGCAAAAAACATGGGACGTCTTGACGCTTTCCAACCATAATGAAACATTCGACGAACAGAGAGCATACCGTTTTTTCAAGGAACGGATAAATGCTGAAACAGGTATGGCCAAACAAATACCGATTCGCCGGAACCGGATATTCCGGCAGATTGCAACATATGCAGCGGTATTGCTTCCATTAGCCGTGCTGGGTTATTTTACCTATCTCTATTTTACAACCATACCTGACGAACACACAAAGCCTTTGCAGGTTTCGGAAATATCAGTCCCTAATGGCTCAAAAACGCAAGTCAAATTGCAGGACGGAACAACAATATGGCTGAATGCAGGATCGAACATCCGGTATGATTCGGGTTTCGGACATACCAACCGCACATTGTCATTGTCGGGCGAAGCGTACTTTGAGGTAACTAAAAATGAATATTCACCCTTCATTGTCGAGGTTGGGAGTTTAAAAATTAAAGTACTGGGAACACGCTTTAATGTCAACGCATACGAGGACAACGATGAAGTGACGGTAGCTTTGCAACAAGGGGCAGTGGAAATGACTGCGAAAAAAAGTGAAGCTGTGAATTTGACGCCGGGTAATGTGGCATGTTACAATACAATTACGGGTAAAACCATCGTTTCAGCCGACAACGCAGATGGTTTCCTTGCGTGGATGGATAACAAACTCACATTTTATGGTGAAACATTCAATCAAATCATCCGCCAACTCGAACGTAACTACAATGTAAAAGTGAACATTTCAAACCATCAGATCAAAGAGAGGCGTTTTGCAGGCGATTTTACCAATAACGAGACCATTGAACAAATTTTTGCCGTGATGTCGGTCAATGGAAAATTCCGCTACCGGATCAATGGAAATATAATTGATATATATTGATTTTGAGAAAATAATGTAGCGTTCAAATAATCAAATATCCATTAACACCATAAACAATGATGCACATGAAGTAAAGAAAAAATACACAAGATAAAAAAGAATCGGAAGATGCAGCCACATCCCCCGACTCAGAAAAGAACGAATTTAAAATTAGAAAATTGTAAAACTTTAAATCCGGAACAAATGTATATAAAAATCCAGGATCAGGAACAGTTATATCCATATAACTGCAAAAAAAGAATTAAAAAGGTATTGATAGTTATGAAAATAACTTTAGTGTTACTTTGTATCGGCCTATGGTCGGTATCGGCATCCATCTATTCCCAGGATGCTAAAGTTTCCATTCATTTGCATAACAAACCGGTCAATGATGTTTTGTCTGCCATCAAAGCGCAGACAACCTACTCATTCTGGTTCGATGTTAACGATATCGATTTGGAACAATCTGTTACATTAAATGTGACCAACAAAACGGTCAAATCTGTCCTGTCTCAGGTGTTGGAAAAACAGAACCTTGACTTTGTCATACATGGAAATCATATCATTATTACAAAGAAAAGTGAATTTCGGGTATCTGAAGAACAACAGCAGGGCATTAAAATTACCGGTACTGTTTCCGATAGCTATGGAGCGTTGATGCCCGGTGTAAACGTGATCATCAAGGGAACCATACAGGGTACCATTACCGATGTTAACGGTGAATATACAGTCATCGTACCGAGCGATACATCAGTCCTGCAGTTTCGTTTCATCGGCTACCAGATGCAGGAAGTAGTTGTGGGAAACCGTAAGGTTATAGCTGTGGCATTGCAGGAGGTCACGGCCGAAATCGGCGAAGTCACCATTGTGGCTTTCGGGAAACAGAAAAAAGAAAGTGTGATCGGTTCCATCAGTACCGTCAATCCTGCCGAACTAAAAGTACCATCCAGCAATCTGACCACTGCCTTAGCCGGAAATATGTCAGGTATTATCGCTTATCAACGCAGTGGAGAACCGGGAGCCGATGACGCAGACTTTTTTGTGCGGGGAATCACTACTTTCGGTGGCCGGCGAGACCCCTTGATTTTAATTGACAATATTGAATTAACGAAAACGGATCTTGCCAGGTTGCAGCCGGATGATATTGAAAGTTTTTCAGTGATGAAGGATGCTACCGCTACGGCCATATACGGGGCACGCGGAGCGAATGGAGTGATACATGTAACAACGAAACAAGGGCAGGAAGGTCCGGTGAAAATATCATTACGCCTTGAAAACTCATTTTCTTCCCCTACCCGGAAAGTGGAAATTGCCGACCCGGTTACATGGATGAAGCTGGCTAACGAAGCCGTATTGACACGAAATTCGATGGGATCGGAAATTTATTCACAAGAAAAAATCGACAATACGATATTAGGGCGCGACCCTTTACGTTATCCCGCCAATGACTGGATGGACATGTTGATACGTGACAATGCCACCAGTCAGCGTGCGAATTTGAGTATCAGCGGTGGTGGCGCCGTCGCAAAATATTATGTGTCCGGCTCATTTAATCACGATAATGGTATTATGAAAGTCGATAAAAGCCAGAATTTCAATAATAACATCAATAATAATTCCTATAGTTTGCGCTCAAATATCGAATTGAGGCTGACCAAAACCACCAATATGACCGTAAGGCTCAGCGGATCTTTTGATGATTACAGCGGCCCGCTTCCCGGTGGCGGGGAAATGTTCAACAATATCATCAAATCCAATCCGGTGGAATTTCCCGCATATTATCCTAAAACCGAAGAAACAAAGAATATAGGATATATCATGTTCGGTAACAAAGAAAGTAAGTTATATAATCCATATGCCGAATCCGTACGGGGATATAAGGAAAAAAACAGATCGCAATTACTGGCTCAGATTGAATTAAATCAAAAACTTGATTTTATTACCGAGGGGCTATCTGCCAGAGGAATGGTGAATCTTTCGAGGCTTTCACAATTTGCAACAGATCGGTTTTATAAGCCTTTCTGGTTCGAAATAACAAGTTATGATTATCATACAGGTAAATATGGGCTTACAAATACAAATCCGACATCAGGAACCGACTGGCTCGATTACAGTGAAGACAACAGGGAAACGAATTCTACTTTTTATGCGGAAGTAATGGCTAATTACAACAGGGAATTTGGCAACCACGGCATAAGCGGCCTGCTGGTCGGTATCGCGCGTAGTGAATTGAATGCACCCGCCGGTTCTTTACAAAAGTCCTTACCTTTTCGTAACTTGGGCCTTTCGGGACGTTTCACTTATGCATACAGCAATCGCTACTTTCTGGAATTCAATTTTGGATACAATGGGTCCGAGCGTTTTCACAGTTCACACCGTTGGGGTTTCTTTCCTTCGGCAGGAGCCGCCTGGAACATTGCGAATGAGCCGTTCTGGGAAAATCTGAAAGACAAGGTAAATGTGTTGAAACTACGTTATTCATACGGATTGGTCGGGAACGACCAGATAGGAGATGCGGCAGACCGTTTCTATTATTTATCGGAGATGAACATGACCGACGCTTCCAAAGGCTTTACTTTCGGAAAAGACCGGGATAATACAAAAAGTGGCATTACATTAACACGTGACGCCAATCCTGATATCGGTTGGGAAATATCCTACAAACAAAACTATGCATTGGAAATTGGTTTATGGAATAATCTCACGGTGGTCGCTGAATACTTCCGGGAAAAACGGACTAATATCCTGATGAGCCGTAGTTATATCCCTAATACAATGGGATTGAGTTATGTATCAAGAGCTAATGTCGGAAAGGCTTCGGGTTATGGCACTGATCTCAGTTTGGAATATCAGAAAAACTGGTCAAAAGATTTCTGGACGTCTGCCCGTGCCAACTTTACCTATGCTATCGGGAAATACGATATCTATGACGAACCGTATTACAGCGAAGAGTGGCGCCGCCGATCAGGCAAACCCATCGAGCAGAAATGGGGCTATATAGCCGAACGCTTGTTTATTGACGATGCCGAAGCTGCCAATTCCCCCGTTCAGGAAATAAGCACTTCTGTTTACGGCGGCGGAGACATAAAATATGCCGATGTAAACAAGGACGGACGGATTACCGATGCCGATGCCGTACCGATAGGATTACCGACCGTACCCGAGATTATTTACGGATTCGGCTTTTCGTTGGGGTATAAAGGATTGGATGTTTCCATGTTTTTCCAAGGGTTGGCCAATGAGTCATTCTGGATTGATGCGGCTTATACTTCTCCTTTCGTTTCATCTAATATATCTTCGCCTCATAATGGCACTTTTTTAGGCGAAACACAGTTATTGCAAGCCTATGCCGATAGCCATTGGAGCGAGGAAAAACGTGACGTTTATGCCGTTTGGCCCCGGTTAAGTATCACAAGAAATGACAATAATACAGGGGTAAACAATACATGGTTTATGCGCGACGGCTCTTTCCTGAGGCTGAAACAAGCCGAAATAGGCTATACGATTCCGGGTAAGTGGAAGAATAAACTCCGTATTGATAACCTGAGAGTGTATGTTAGCGGAACAAACCTGTTGCTTTGGAGTAAATTTAAGCTCTGGGACGTGGAAATGAGTGGCAACGGGCTTGGTTACCCAATCCAACGCGTATTTAACATGGGCGTAAATATTACTATTAATTGAAAATTTTAAATAAATAACCATGTATCAAAGTAAATCGTTTATTAAAGTTATCAGCACTTTTGCATTGATATGCCTGTTAAACGCCGGTTGTTCCGATTTCCTCGACGTGGTGCCCGATGGGACAGGTAAACTCGAAAATGTGTTTACCTCACGCGAAACGACTTTAAGGTATTTATATTCATGTTATTCATTTTTACAGCGGGTGGACCCGTTGCAAGGGCTTGAAGTTACCGGATGCGGCGAGTTGTGGACTTTCAGGGAACCCCAATATCAGGTGGTCAATACGGATGGTATTAAGATCGCCGACGGATTACAGTCCCCGTTTGTTAATTTGTATAACAGGTGGCATCATTTTTTTGCAGGCATCAATAATTGCAATACCTTAATTGCCGGATTACAGGAATATGAAGTCCCATATCTTCCCGACTGGGAAAGGGAGTTATGGATAGCCGAAACGAAGGTTTTAAAGGCCTGGTTTCATTTTTACCTCTTACGCATGTACGGGCCTATTCCTGTAATACGCGAAAATCTTCCGATTTCAACCAGCGTAGAAGATGTGCAGGTGCCTCGGGAATCGGTAGACGTTGCATTCGATTATATGGTGCAACTGTTGGATGAAGCTATTCCTTATTTAATGCCAAATGCTGCCACTACGGATGATTACGGGCGCATCGACAAGGCTATAGCTTTATCCATGAAGGCACAGGTTTTAGTTACTGCCGCCAGCCCGCTTTTTAACTGCAACGAGGAACAAGCCCCGCTTAAAAATAAAGACGGACTTCAACTTTTCCCGCAGAATCAAGATCAGGAATTGGCCAAATGGAGTAAAGCTGAAGAGGCTTGCGAAGCCGCCCTGGATTTTTGCATCAACACACGGGGAATGAAACTGTATGAATATCCCGGACATACGAATTATGACCTGACACCTACCATCATGCAACAGATGACATTAAGACAGGCTTTTTGCGAACGATGGAGCAGTGAAGTGATATGGGCATACACAAATGCTTGGGTGAGTGATCTACAATACAGATCGGCGAAAAGTATCGGAACATACGTATGGGTGCAAAATTACGCTGTGTTCGGTGTGCCTCTGAGCATCGTAGAGCAGTTTTATTCAGGAAACGGAGTGCCTATTACGGAAGACAGGGACTGGAATTACGACACACGTTACAATTTACGTATCGCCCAGTCATCAGAAAATTTGTATATCAGGGAAGGGGAAACAACAGTGCGCTTGAATTTTGACCGTGAACCCCGTTTTTATGCGTGGTTGGTTTTCGACAGAGCTGTTTTTTACGGATGGGGATTTGAGGATGACTCCAATCCCGCTAACCTCTTATATTATCAAACAAGGCGTTTTGAGCCTCAGTCGGTACAAGATCCGTTTAGTATCAATGGCACTGCAGGTCCTATTACCGGTTATCTACCCAAAAAGTACATCCATTATAAAACACAGGGAAGGGCTGAGCAACAGGCATCTATAGAAAATTATATCTGGCCGTTGATGCGCTTACCCGAATTAATGTTGTATTACGCCGAAGCGGTGAATGAAGCTAATAACACACCCGAAGCTCGCGGGAAAGCCATGAATTACTTGGATATCATTCGCGCACGCGCAGGATTAAAATCCGTTTCGGAATCATGGACAACCCATTCGAAAACTCCTGATAAATTTCGATCACAAAACGGGCTGCGGGAAATTATCCGGCAGGAACGTACCATCGAACTTGCTTTCGAGGGACAACGCTATTGGGATTTGCGCCGGTGGAAAACGGCGCCCGAAATCCTGAACGCACCCGTATTAGGATGGGATATGACGCAACGTGAACCGGCATATTATTACAAGCCCTACACTATATCCGAACAAACATTCGGATTGAAAGACTATTTTTCGCCCATTCCCGATGCCGAATTGATAAGGAATCTGAAACTTGTGCAAAATTTAGGCTGGAATTGACAAATGATTTTTTTAACTGATAATTTAATAAAATATGAAACATATGATTAAATACGTGGGCAGCCTGTTACTGATGTTTGTGATATACATGGGTGGCTGCAAGGAAGAAGAACAAATGAAGTATTACGACCCGGACGCTCCGGCCCCCTTGGCGATTGACCCAGGTTCAGTTTTGGTAAAAAATTTCCCGGGCAAATCTGTCATCCGCTACAAAAAACCGGATGATGATAACTTGCTTTATGTGAAAGCGGTTTATGAATCAGCCCCCGGTGTGATACGCGAATCAATAGCCTCTCTGTATTTGGATACGTTGGCATTGGAAGGATTCGGTGCCGCCGGCAACTATACCGCAAAACTTTATTGTGTAGGAAAAAACGAAAAAGAATCGGAGGGGATTGAAATTTCCGTATCTCCCGAAACGCCTCCTGTTGTAGATGCTTTTCCTACCATTCATCTTATGGCTTCATTCGGGGGCGTCAGAGGAGAATACAAAAATGAACATAAAAGCGAATTGAAAGCGGTACTGTTGGCCGATACAGCCCAAAACGGAATGTATATGCAGTTACGCTCGTATGTGTCGAATAGCCCGAGTTCAAAATTTACATATCTCGGTTTGAATTCCAAAGAAATGAATTTTGCCATATACCTGCAGGACAGGTATGGTAACCGGTCGGATACGGCATGGTTTAGTGCGATAACGCCTATGTTTGAAGAAGCAATAAGCAATACCACATGGGAATGGTATCAAGCGCTGCCGTCGGATTATTTTATGTATTCTGAAATGTCGAGTAATAACTATCGCCCACAGAACATGTGGGACAATGATCTTGCAGCCAGTTGGGGAGGCACTTATCATGTAAACCGCGCAACCGAATTTCTCCCGTTCACATTGACGGTTAAACTGGGCGTAGAAGTTAGTCTAAGCCGTATCGTCCTGCATCATTGGAGGCTCAATGACAGTAGTTTTGGAGCCGGTGCACCGAAATTCTTCCAGATTTACGGATCGAATCTTGATCGTCCGGGAGATGACGTGTTTGGGGATGACTGGGTATTACTGGGTGATTTCGAATCCCAGATACCCTCCGGAAATTCGGTGCCGACTCAGGCTGATAAGGATTTTGCGGTATTCGATGGTGAACCGTTCTTTTTTGAGGTGAAAGACAATATTCCGAATCCCTATTTGCCTACAAAGTTTATTCGTTTCCGTTTCCTTGGTAACTGGAGAGGGTATGGCATTGGCGATCCGGCAAATATTACGATCTCGGAAATGAGACTTTTCGGACAATATAATAAATAAAAATAAAGAATGATGATTTACGGAATTAAAAATAGAGAACATATTTTTATATTGCTTATCCTGATGTTGATCTCTTTCGGATGTAAAGATCAGGATGAAATGTACAGGCAATACGTCTCAACTGGAGGAACTGTTTATCCCGCCAAGGTAGAAAAAGTAATGGTAAAACCCGGAATAGGGAAAGTATACATCAGCTGGCCGAATACAACCGCTACTGTAACAAAAGCGGGTATATGGTGGAATAACTACAGCGATTCGATGATGGTTGATATTGCTGCAGGAACTGATACCGTATCGGTAAGTATAGATGTGAAAGAAGGTATTTATTCGTTTTTTATAAAAACTTTCGATAAAAACGGAAATGTTTCTATTCCCGTAGAAGTAATCGGACGATCCATCGGAGACAAATATTTGAGTGGATTTCATAATCGCTCCATATCCGGTTATCAAACAAAGGGTATTAATAGCCTGATAATAAAGTGGGATGATGCGGATGCTTCAAAAGGGGCATTATATAATGAAATCATTTATATGGCTACGGATAACACCGAAAAGACGCTCCAGGTTCCTGCAGGTGAAAAGAGTACTGAAATCAATGATCACGAAGCAGGGACGGCATTCAAATACAATACGGTTTACCAACCCGATCCTAAAGTAGAATTGATGATAGCTACTCCCTACAAGAGCATTACGAATGCTTATTTGTTGCTGGATAAATCGATTGGTAATGTAATTGATAAATCAAGCACTTGGCCGTCTACATCCTGCCATGAATCAGGAGCTTATGACGGTAATTATGAAAAAAGTCGCTGGCACAGCCACAACACTGGTTATCCGCATTTTATCACAATCGACATGGGCGCCGAAGTTTCTGTTTCGAGATTGACGATATGGCCGTCGTTCTATGACGGGAAACCCGATCGCCGGATGCCAAGCCGGATTGAATGGGAAGTAAGTGTCGATAATGTAACATGGTCGAGTCTAGGAGAATATGCTTATCTCTACGATCCTACGGAAACGAATCGGAATCCGCGCGAATACATTGTCTCTCCCGTAACGGCCCGTTACATTAGGCTTAAGGGACTGGACGATCCTTCAGGCACAAGCATCATGTGCCTCGGAGAAATTGATTTCTATTCAACTGTTGGAGAAACCTCCGATCCGTTGACACCTCCTGTTCCCTAAATACGGTTAATTTTTTAAAACACTATCACCCGGAAACTTCTGATCTTTCTTGTGTGATAGTGTTTTTAATTATAATTCGAATAATCTTATATTTTTTGGTTAATTCTTTTTTTGAGGTGCTATTCAAAATGGGTGCTGTTTTCCAAGGGCTCTTTCTTCTGTACTTTTTGGCGCCCCAAAAAGTACCAAAAAAGGCTTGACGCTAAAAACTCGCTCCGCCTATCGGCTACGCTCAGACAGCTTAGCGTCAATAAGGAAAGCTTCGCTTGACAAACGGGCTAACGCCCGCGCTAATTCTGACTTGCAGATAAAATGCATTTCATGGCTTTGCCCGTCAAACAATTGCCTTTGGCACCTTATTGACGATTTTCCGTTCAAGCGAAGCCGACAGGCGGAGCGCGTTAAAATCGTCGAGCCGTTTTTGGTTCTTTTTTCGGCATAAAAAAGAATAAGAAAGAAAAAATAGAAAAATAGCATCTCAAAAAAAGAATTAACCTAATACTTTCAAATCTTCGATGACAAACGTATTGAACAAAAGTTACTTGATCATTACCGGAGGTTTATATTTATGTTATAGCAATTGAATAAATTATATACTATCTTTGCGCAGCTAATCCCGTAACCCCTCAGCTTATGCCCGCCCCTTTATCCCTTGATCTTCGCAAGCGCATCATAGCCGCTAAATTAAAAGGCGACACGCAAGCCAAGATATCGTCCGACAAATCCGTCCATACAAGTACTATCACCAAACTGTGGGCACTTTACCGTGCCACCGGAAGCTACTCTCCCCGTCCAAATCCCAGTGGCCGGAAACCGGCCTTGTCGTCCGAACAACTTGAACAGGTATGTGTCGCTATTGGTGAAGAACCTGACATCACATTGCAGGAATTGAAAGACAAATTCAGTCTCCCGGTCAGCCTTTCCGCATTGAGTAAAGCCATAAGAGGCAAACTGGAATTGTGCTATAA
>JAVBSH010000251.1:0-19442 GCA_031547085.1 Bacteroidales bacterium | reverse complement strand
AGACTATGTTGTCATTCAACTGGAAAACCAACGGATCATCACCCACATGACCCTGAAAGGAATACATGACATGCTGCCGCAGTCTGTTTTTCTGCGGATTAACCGTTCGTACATCGTAAACAAGGAGCAAATCGATTCATTTGACAATAACGATGTGTTTATCAAATCGTATGAAATTTCCGTTGGAGAATTTTACAGGAAAGATTTTTTTGAGAATTTCATGAACAAATGAATGTAAAAAATGACCGTCATTGCGAGGAGGAACGACGAAGCAATCTGCTGTTATACAAACAGATTGCTTCGCTATCGCTCGCAATGACATAGATAGCATCAAACTTGAAGACAAGGCATTTACGTTAGGTCAAGGTTGTATCTCGTCCTGTATATCCCGACAGGCTCAGCCTGCCATTATACTTCATTATCAATCCGTTAATTTATATATTCGATTCTGTCATTTATATAATCGTTCCGTTCATTTATATTATTGCTCCGTCTATTTATATAATCACTCCGTTTGTTTATATAATCGCTTCCGTCAGTTATAAAATTAGTTCCGCCATTTATATAATTGGTTCCGTCATTTATAAAATTGGTTCCGCCATTTATAAAATTGGTTCCGCCATTTACAAAATCGTTTATGCCATTTATAAAATTGGTTCTGTCATTTATAAAATCGTTTATGTCAATTACAAAATCGCTTATGTCAAAATAAATACTTGGGAGAAAAAAATGTTCTGTATTTATTGCCGTGTCAAACGCATGCAAAAGGATATATTGAAATGGTTATCAAAGGAATGATTACCTGAATTTCAATATTAACCCAACTTGAAACGGGGCGACGGTAATATACTTATCTACATTTTCGCCACTACTGGATACTACCTGTATAACATCACCGGGAAGGGTTGCTGTTTTGCGAGAAAGGAAAGATCCTTCTTTCTCTTTTATTGTAGCTACATAGCGTTGTGATACTTGAAAATGATATTTGACCGATAATTCTATTCCCCATGAGTTGTTAATACTTTTGAAAAGCGACATTCCGGGGCATAATGAAGTTTGCTTGATCCCGGCGCTTACGTCCAGCTCATCTACATCAAAGGTTTTACCATTGGCTTTGAAGGAACTTAACGAATGTTTCAGAGTTCCTAATGCTACGTGATGATGATTCCAACCATAGGTAAGGCTGTTCCCGATAAATAATGGGTATCCTTTGGATTTTATATTAAAGCGATATTCTACACCGATCTGATTGTCAGAAAAACGTACGTTTTTGTTGTTGCTGTTGTTATACCAAAAAAGATTCCAGTTTTTTGTGAGATGAATACCCAACGTAATATTTAATCCAAGATATGCATTTTGTTTTTCATTGTTTTGCTCTAATGTTAGATTTTGGGTATGCCCGGCGGGAGTGTAATTAAAACGATAATTCCCGTCAATGCTTGAAATCGGTTGGTAGGTGATGCCTATACCCCAATAAAATCTGAGGATAAAATCAATCCATTTATTGGATGGTTGTGGTTGTTTTGATTTTTTTGATAAAGCGGTTATCAACATGTTCACATCGGAACTCAATGCTTTATCTTGTTCCAAAATAGTATAGCCATCCCAAAAATCGGGATTGTAGTCGGTAGTTTTCAACAGGAAAGGATCGCCGTATGAGAGTCTCTTATTATACGGTATGGATTTCACAGAATCGGTATGGATTTGGGTTGTAACAAATTCGTTAATTAAATCAAATTGCTTCTTTGTATGGGAATTTTGTACGATTTGTCTACCCCTAAAATATTTTAAATACCATCGGTTCTGATAAAAGATGTAGCTGACTTCGCTGTAAGCGTTTCTGCGTTCGATGCGTGGATTGGCTTGGGAAATGCGGTTCCATGTTCTTTCGAGTTTGATATATGCCAAGCTTTCGCTATCTATAAATAGACGGGCGGTAAACGAAGTAGTGTCTTTTTGTTGCGGTACAATTTCAATCACATATACATCCCTACCATCATATTTATTGATACCCGCCAGGGTGTATTTGTAGTTTTTAAATTTTGAAGGATTGATAAAATCAGCCCGTTTCAACACAAAATCTCCATCAATCGAGCAGAAAGCCCCGCCATAAAAGTACAGATTGCTAAATATTGAGTCTTTGCCCGGAAGTATAATCCGACGCGACTTTACAATTTCTACTTGTCCAGGGTCACGTGGTCGACTATAGCTGTTTTTAAACACATCCAACATGGCCTCAGAAAAGTAAAGATATTCGCATGCTCTCCCTTTGGCCGTTTCACGGTAGAATCCATCATAACGGATTGGGGTTACCGGATAATTTTTGGATATACGCGAATACGATTTTCGCAGCAGAGCCAGCAAGGCACTGTCGGGCATAATTACAACTTCGCTCAATGGATAGGTATCGGGCTGTAATTGTACGTGAAGATTATTCGTTTGTGTGATTAACTTGATGCTATCCGTTTGATAGCCGATAGCCGAAAAATAAACATACAAATTGTTTTGCTTGCGGAATGTAAAGTTGAATACGCCATCAGCATTAGTAGTTGTTCCCTGCAAAGGTTTTCTGGTATAAATGTTCACGCCTGTGATAGGGTCATTATCTGTCCCGGTAATTCTACCTGTGAGGGTAACAGTTTGTCCTGTAACCATCAGTGGAAATGTAATAATAGCAATGCAAATAAATAGTATGTGCGATTTCACATTTGATGTTGTTAATGAGATGAGAAAAAACCTCGAAGGTTTTAAGAACCTCCGAGGTTTAAGATAGAATGTTATTCCACTTCCGGGATCATCAATGCCTGTACAAAATCCACAGGTGATGTTTTTCCGTTGGTCAGCAGATATTGCTTATAGACATCATCACCTAAGAACGACCTTACCAGGCTTGCCTTGACGCCACCACCCATCAGTTCTTCCATCAACTGGGTGAGCGGATCTTTCTTTTTGGGATACGAAGCTACATCATAATCGGTTACTTGTGCACGTTCGGCGGCAATTTTGACGGCATCGTTCAGATTGCCTAATTTATCGACCAGTCCGTTCTGCATGGCCTGGCTACCGGTCCATACACGTCCTTGTCCTATGGCGTCGATTGCTTCCTTGGTTTTCGAACGGCCAGCGGCGCAGCGGGTAAGGAACACATCGTAGGTGCGGTTTACAAATGCCTGCATCACCTGGCGTTCTTCATCATTGTATGGCTTCACGGCAGCGCCCAGAAAAGGAATACTTGACGAGGCGTTCATATCCGAATGCTTGTTGGTCTTTACTCCGTCAAATGTCAATCCTATCTTTTTGTGCATTTCCTCACCTTCCGGGATCAGTCCGTAAACGCCAATGGAACCGGTAATGGTAGTTGGTTCGGCCACAATCTGGTCGGCTGCACACGAGATATAGTAACCGCCCGATGCGGCGACATCGCCCATCGATACAATCACCGGTTTTACCTTTTTCAGCTCGGTCACAGCACGCCATATCTGTTCCGAAGCATAAGCACTTCCACCGGGTGAGTTAACGCGGAAAACCACAGCTTTCACATCTTTATTATCTTTCAGTTTTCCAAGTTCTTTTACATATTCTTCATCTGTGATCAGGTTTCCCAGAAATGGGGAAAAACCCTTATATTCGCCCGGAAGGATCATACCTTCAGCATACAACACGGCAATTTTATCTTTTGTTGTTTTCACCTTTTTGTTTGGGATGGAGTTGATGTTGGATATCGAAGCATATTTCACGCCACCAACACTGTCCACACCAACCAGTTTCTTGATATATTCCTTCACATCGGGCGCATACATCAGGGTATCTACCAAGCCATATTCCACTGACTTTTCGGGCGCCGAGTAATCCATATACTCGTCGGCATAGCGGTTTAGATTGTCAATTGTGATACCACGGCTTTCTGAAATACCCGCCAACAGGTGCGACCATATACTGCCCATATACGAGGTCACCTGTTCGCGGTTGGCGTCGCTCATCTTGGTATCAATATATGGTTCCACTGCCGATTTGAACGTACCGACCTTGAATACCTGGTACTTGATGCCTAATTTATCGTATAATCCTTTGTTGAACTGCATATTGGCAGCCATGCCATGGAACATGAACATCCCTTGCGGGTTCATGATGATCTTGTCGGCTACCGACGACAGGTAATAAGCACCCTGGCGGTAATAATCGCCATAAGCTACCACGAATTTGCCACTTTCCTTAAAATCGACTAAGGCCTCGCGGATAGGTTCCAGGGTGGCGGTACCGGCCGACAAACCACCGTTTTTGAGATAAATTCCAAGGACTTTATCATTTTCTTTGGCGGCTTTGATGGCTTTCAGGATATCATCCAATCCTGACGATTTTTCAGAGCTGCTGAATAGTCCCGACATATAATCTGCCGGTTCACGGTCCTCGATACTTCCGTTCAAATCGAGTTGAAGCACTGTATGGTCATTCAATGTATAAACAGGTTTCGAACCACCCAGGCTCGACAGCATACCGACCAGCATTCCCATGGAAATGATCCATACCAGGAACATGGCTATAAAGACACCTAAGATGGATGCCAGCAACATTTTAAGAAAACTTTTCATGATATTCTGATTTTTATTTGATTAACTATTTTTAATTTTCTATTTTCAATATGACATTTACTTTAGCTACTACTTGTGAATTAATTTGATTCAATATTTTATATATTTAATAAACGTAATTAAATAAACGTTTTTCCCCGGCACAAATGCTATTTCTATCAATAAATTGTCTGTGTGACTGTCGAATAGAACCTATTGATTTGTAATATGTACATCTTCGCATGCGACTTATTTTATTTGTTTACAATTATTTAAATACATACTTGCATATTTTTGCTGATTACTGCACCATTCTTGGTGTTTTGTTAAATTGAAAAAACATGGATGCAATTATTGTAATAATAATTTGATGATACGTATAACAAATTGAATCCATTATCTGCATTATAATGATATAATGATTGTGTAATGATAATCGTTTTTTATCATCGACATGTTTACCGAAATAATTCTTATACATTCCGGCAATTCGTTCGATGATATCTTGCGTCTGGCCATCACCACAACTAAATTAACAACTATTGGTATCTGCTGTTCGTTTTTATGATTATTATCAATAATTCACAAATTAAAATATTTCTTTCGAATAAAATTAAAAATATATCAAAATTCAATAAAAAAACGCAATTATCTGTGTAGAATCCATATTTATTGCCGTATTTGTATGTTTTTCAATTATATGGTATTGTTTTTTGCTTTAGATATAGTTTGGCATAAATATTGTAGTATACTACTAAACTTTAAATTAAGAATTTAGATATACAATTGTGACATTAATCAATACTTTGAACATATGAAAAAGTTTTTTATCTTAAACATTATTTCAATTTTAATTTTTAGTTGTCAAAAAGAAAAAAATACAATTGAACATGTTGAACCTCTCACAATGGAGGAATGGATCAGTTTACAAACAGGTAAAAGAAATGTAGATGAAATATCCGATATTGCTCTTACTGCTTTTCAGAAACAATTTTCAGGTTTAACTAAATCTTATGTGACACCTACAATTTCTGAAATAATAGTAGGGAGGAATAATTCACAGATGATTAAATCATCTATGGACTATCAAACAGACACAATAGTTTATGTTGCAAATTTTGATAATGATCAAGGATTTGCCATTGTATCAGCGGATAAAAGAGTTACACCTATACTTGGTATATCCAATAATGGAAATATTAAAGATACCATAGATAATCCAGGAATGGCACTTGTTTTATCCATGATTCCTTATTATATTGAGTCTGAAAAAATGAGAATGGATTCAATATATCAGATAGCAAAAATTAAATTGGAAAAGGGGGCAACATTTAAAACTAATGAAATAAAATCGGATATAACATATAGTGCTATAGGCCCGCTTATTCAAACTAATTGGAATCAAACTTGGCCGTGGAATGCTGATATTCCGCATACCTGCAATGATCTACCGGCAGCTTATCAAGGAAGATCACCTGCCGGTTGTGTAGCTATTGCAACTGGCCAAATATTGGCACACTATCGTCGTCCACATTCTTTGATAACAGGATTTACCTTGGGGCCAAATGGGTGGGAGTATACTTATTATCCTTTACGATGGGATGATATGATTTTTCCTTTAACTGAGGCTGGCAGAACCGATGTAGCTAAATTTATTTATGATTTGACTGGACAAATGGCTACTACTTTTGGTTGTGCCAACGGAAGTTCAACATCTCTGGACAATATTGTAACCGCTCTCCATGGAAATCATTTTTATTGTAATAATCCTCAAGAACATGCGTGGGCTGCTTACGATAACGTACATGGTCCGAACGTTGTCAGTGCTGATATTGCACAGCATCATAGACCTGTAATTATGGTGGGATTCTCACACGAAGAAGAGGCCGGTTTTTGGCCATTCAAATATAACACCTTTAAGAAAGGGCATGCTTGGATTGTAGATGGTGTAGCTTCATATGGAGCGGATATTTCAGCTTTGGTGGGTCAGCCAGCTTGGTTACCGGTTCCAATGTACCATATAAACTGGGGATGGGGCGGAAGTCAGGATGGTTGGTTTGTTATCGGTGTGTTTAATGCAAATCTTCCACTCCGAACTTTACCCCCGATGCAGACCTTGGCCAAGGCTGCAACAGATGAAGATTATAATTATGTTTATAGTCTTAAATACATTAATGGAATTTATCCAATGTTCTGATTAACTGAATAAACGTAATTTTAATACTGGATATAATTTGAAATACGAAAAATAATGGATTATATGGAGAACAAACAACAAATATTTAGATTAATTATATCATCTATTATTTTTTTAATATGCGTTTCATGCAGTCAAGTGATTGATGAACCAGTAACAGATATAGAGGTTCCGTATATTCACACATACACTAAGCCTAATAACTATGATGTCAAATGTGTTATTTCAGATTCAATAAGAATTTATTTAAAATTAACTGGATCTGAATATATTTCAGGAAGTAGAGAATATGAAAATCTGTGTGCTGTGTATAGGGATTTTCCCCAAAAGAGATGTATAAGTTGTGGCATGCAAGGAAGTGTTATTGCAGACACATGCTTTCAACTTAATATCAATTGTGAAAAAGAATACAATATAAATTACAAGGCGGAGGCGTTACTAAATGACTTATGTACAATTTATTATATTTCTGCAAAAAAACCATTTTATGCAAATTTTAATAATTCTGAAGAATCCTTTTGGAATATATGGAAAAAGGAGAATCTTTTGAATTTTAATCAGCAACCGGAATTTCTTTTAGGTACCGAAATGCAGATTAATATTCCTTTACCAAATGAAATGGGAGAATATGATATTAAATTAAAATATGAATCTACCCAATTTAAATTTGAGAAAACCATACACTTTGTTTATTAAAAAAATCTTCAGGCCACAAATCGTATAAAGAATTTTGTAATAGATATTTGCATTATAAACTTATAAAGAGACAACAACATAATTTCTGTTGGATTTGGGCTAATATGATCAAACTTGTCGGCTCAGTTAATGAACAATCCCACCGGCAGTGACAATTTTACACCGACACTGCGGTATTTGAAATTTTCGAACCCGACAAAAATACCTGCCTCCCAGATCAAACCGATGGTGTAGCCTAATTCGGCATAGTTTTTTAATTCGGGTGTATACAGGTAATTGAGTTGAAGCCCTTCCTGCCACAGTCGGTCGTTGAAGAACGGCAGGTATTTCAACGCGAGGAAAGGCGTGGAGAAATATACATGCGCTTCGGCGAATTTGTCGGATGTGCTGTAACGATAATATTCCAGTAAATTGAAAGATTGACTGTTGCTGATAGGCCCTATGGTGACAGGTATCTCAACCGTGGCGAAATGTCTGTAATCAGGAAAAAATACGCTTTTCCGGTTAACAAACATACCGCCCCGGACCATATATCTGAGATGTTGCATCATTCCGGTTTCGATGCCTTGGCGGATACCGCCGGTCAATTGATCGAAGTTGCTGTCACTTCCGAACAAATCTTTTACACCCTTCTGCCAACCGACAAAGAAAGTGGGAAAATCGGATTTGACCATCCGTTTGCGGTTGCTACGGTCGATACGGTAATAGAAACGAGGCGTATAATTGATATTCAGTTGGAATGAGGCACTGGTATGATCGACCGGAGGAGTGCTTAGTTCGGCGTTTACCGGGATGTTAGGCGAATATTCGCGCGAGTCGCGGTAGAAGAACGAAAAGTCGCTGCTGTTATCCAGCATGGTACGTTTGGAATACCGGACGTTGGCATACAATTGCAGGCCATTGGCTATGTCAATGGTATTGCTGGCTGTTACAATAGTCTGATCGTATAGTTTCAGGTAGTTACGCCTGAACAGCAGGGATGAAACGGTATTTTCGAAAGGAAAAATGCCTTGTGGAGTGCTGAAATCAATCGAGTTTTGTCCAAATGCAAACACGGCATTGGCTCGTCGCAGCGGGGCGTATGTCAATGATGTAGCCACATTCCACATCACCGTTTTGCGGTTAATGGCCCAAACGGCTTGTGGTGTAACCGACAGCCTGTTTTCACGCCTATTTTTGGTGAAATCCTTGTAATACGTCAATTTCTGACCGACGTAAAATCCATCGACTGTATTGAATACGAGTTTTGAAAATTTGAAGCCACGGTATTCGATGGTTCCGCCCGATTTGCCAAGTTTAATATCCGTTCCCCACAAAACTTTCCTGGTTTTTTTGATGAACGGGCTTTGAGGTTTGGCTTTGCGTTTGGTTGTATCCTTGGGCGCTTGCAGTGGTCTGTTCGCCAACTTGGCTTCTTTTTCCTGGTAACTTTTCAACTCTTCGGGATTCAGCGGCACCGGGCGCATTTCTCCCCAGAAAGCCGTATCGCGTTTGTTGGCGGAACTATCCACTGTTATCTTGTAGTCTTCATAAAGCGTCTCGCTGAGGTTCAGCGATTTGGTTTCCTTCTTTTCCACATCGGCCTCTTTCTGCATTAGTCGTGCCAGTTTGTATGCCTCACGGTTGGACATATCTTCCTTTTCCAACATTTTCTCTATTTTTTCACTTGTCTTGCTCTTTGGCGTAGCCTTTTCGGTAAGGGCAAGCGGTGGCGCCTGATATTCCTGCATGGCTTTGCGTTGCTGCTCGGCCAGCACCAAGGCGTCGGGTTTACGTATGGACGTGTTTTCGGCAATATGTTTGTATTTTACTGACGATACATATTGGAAAGCCCCTTTGTTACCCAGCACCGACCCGTTGAAATCGAAACGGTGGCTGACCGGCAACCAGACATTTTCATTCACTTCGCCAAAGTTGATCTGCATCCTGAAATTGATTCCCATCACAAATTCGCTCGATACATCGGCGCTGTGCACATTCCAGTAGTTCTCGGCAATATAGATATAACCCGACAACAACTGCTTGCTTTTATGGATCGGTGTGATTTTTATCTTGTTGATCACCCGGTTGTCTTCCTCTATAAATCCTTCATAACGGAAACGGTAGTGGGCAAAGGCACTCGACGACAATGGCGATATGATAGGCAAGAGCGCCTGGGGATCATAAACGCTGGAGGTGATCAGCTCCATAGCGCTTCCGCCTTCGCTGTTGGGCATACTACCGGTTTTTTTCAGCACTTTTTGTTTGTATTTATTCGGTGCCGTGAATTCTATTTCATTGAACGATTCTTCCACATAAGTGTTGCCTTCCTTATAGTCTTTCAGTTCTTCTTTGGCCAGGCGTTTTACTAACTTCGAAATCTTAATAATTTGCAACGAACCTTTCAGGTACACATCCGCCTTGAATTCCGATACCTGGTTCATATAATATGGTGCCATCGCAATAGCCCGGCGCATGATTCCGTAAGCCGGATCTTCCTTTTTGTCGGTGATGATCACTTCCTTTATTTCGTAAGCTTTTTCGCGCAGGGTGATGTTGTATGCAACCACATCACGATCGACGGTAATAGCAATAGTTTCTGTTTCATATCCCAAACATTGAAAAATGCAGGTGTATGTACCCATTGCGGCTTTCAATTCGTAATACCCATCTTCGTTGGCCGTTGTCCCGAATTTCAATTCTTTGACAAACAACGATGCATCACCGACCGGGCGACCGTTGGTATCGGTAATCCGTCCTTTAATGGTTTGCGCTTGGGCAGCAGAAGTATTGATTGCCAGCCAGCAAATAACAGTAATGACTGATACAGGGAAAAATTGTCTCATTTTTCGATGAAGAATCTGTTACAGAAAACGCAAAATTAGCGATAATTTTTATTAGCTGCTATAGGATAATGATGGCGAGGTTGATGAACTTTGATACACGGTTACTTGTTTTGTTTGATAAACATAACCAAATGAAATATATAAGTTGTATCATCCTGTTGATCGTCTTGTCTTGGGGAAAAACATTTGCCGGGGACACTGCCCATCATTCTAAAAAAGTTGACTTCACAGCCTTGCCTACTTTTTCATACGATCGTTCGAAAGGGGCAGGGTTTGGGCTCATCACCATGAGTTTTTTTAAGATTGGCGGCAATCCCGACACGAAATTGTCGAGTGTAAATGTCTCGGGACAGTATACCACTGAAGGCAATTGGTATGTGAATGCCATGGCGCAGTTATATTTTGCAGGCGACCGTTTCCGGTTGGTGGCCGGCACGGGGTATATGAATTCGAATTTCCAGACTTATCAGGATATAGATGGTGAAGGACAAGTTGAGATACCATATAATAATCATGGCGAATATCTTTTCCTTTCGCCGATGGTACGGGTTTATGATAAACTTTACCTTGGTATTGGCGGGCAAATGTTTCATTCGCATCTCGAAGTAGATGCCGGAACGACCATCACGCAAACCGAATGGCTGAACTCGTTGGCCGCAACAGCCATGTACGATTCGCGGGATAATACCTATACTCCTTCGGCTGGTTGGAAAGGCGCATTGCGTTACAATATCTTTCCCACTTGGTTGAGCAACGATTCGGCTTTTAATAAAGTGCATTTTGAAGTTAATAACTATACCCGCTTGGATCACAATAAAGTATTGGCCTCGCGGTTTGCCAGTAATCTTTCGCTGGGAACCGTACCATTTGTAGCCCAAAACTATGTAGGCAACAAGGATATCAGAGGATATACCAAAGGTGAATTTCGTGGCGATCAAGTATATGCATTGCAAACCGAACTCCGCTGGAATTTCTACAAACGTTGGGGGGCAGTAGGTTTTGTGGGAGTCGCCATGACCACTAACCCCACCAGTCATTTACTCCCCGGAGGTGGTGCCGGCATACGGTTTATGGTAATACCCAAATACCATATCAATGCCGGTATCGACGGCGCTTTGGGTAAAGATGACTGGGGGATTTATTTCAGAATTACGGAGGCGTTTTAAGATAATAAGAATTAAGTTATATCTTTGTCCTTTCAACAGAATGATAATGACAATATCCGGTTTTTCTTATGTCCGTAATGGATTTAACTATTATGTCCCTTTTTTGGAATCCATCCAGTCAATTTTACCTATTTGCGATGAATTTGTAATTGCTGTTGGCGATTCGACCGACGGTACCCGTGAAGCTATTGAAGCGCTCCATTCTCCTAAAATAAAAATTATTGACACCGTGTGGGATATGTCTTCGAGAAGAGACGGTAAGATATTTGCACAGCAATCGAACATAGCTTTGGACCATATATCCGGCGACTGGGCGTTCCACATCCAGGCGGATGAAGTAATACATGAACGGGACTTATCCAAAATAACGGATAGCATTCAAAAATACCAGGATGATGAACGGGTTGATGGATTTTTATTCCCATTTTTCCATTTTTGGGGTGGTTACAACTATATTCGTACCTCGCGGCGTATGCATCGATATGAAATCAGGGCTTTTCGTAATAATAAATGCATTCGTTCTTATCATGATTCACAAGGGTTCCGGATATACAAGAGCAAAGAATCATACGAATCAGGAATAGAAAAAGGAGAAAAACTTAAAGTTATTAAAATAGACGCTCCTGTTTATCATTACAATGCAGTACGTCCTCCACATTATATGAAACAAAAAATAGAAGAATTCAATTCATATTATAATGGCGGAAAAGTGGTTCAGGTTGACGATACCGATTTATTACAGCGAGTTGACCGTTTGGAATTATTTGAGGGACAACACCCAAGTGTGATGTTACCTAAAGTTGAGAATCAAGAGTGGAAATTTGTATATGATCCGACCAAGGCTGTATGGCAAAAGAAAAAAGATAAATATATACAATTTGTTGAGGACATAGTGGGTCATCGCTTTTTTGAATACAAAAATTATATTATGCTTTCTTAGCGCCTTTTAAACAGTGACTTACCACGAATATACTAACATACACAGAATAGGACCTTACAAATTATAATAAAACAACACACATTTGACATCTTTTTATTACAATTTATCTGTTAAAATATATTATTTGTTTTATTTTGAAATTAAATTGTCATTATTTATGATAAAATGAAATAATATTTTGATTTTTAATATCAAATCGTCGTATTTTTGTACCGTTTTAATGAAAATAGAAACATAATCAATAAAATACGATGAAATCTGTCACTCATCCCCTCACAAACCATACGCTTTATCATCCCGATTTCGAACACGATGCCTGTGGTGTCGGCTTGCTGGTGAACATCATCGGCGACAAGTCACATGACATTGTGGAGAAGGGATTACAGATACTGGAAAATATGTTGCACCGTGGCGCCGAAAATGCGGACAACAAAACAGGCGACGGAGCAGGCATCACAATCCAGATACCGCACGAATTCATCCTGTTGCAAGGCATTCCCGTTCCCGAGAAGGGGAAATACGGCACGGGCCTGGTATTTCTACCACAGGAAAAGGAACAGGCAGAACAATGCCTTGCTGTGATACGCGATACCTTCAAAGGCGAGAGTCTCCATCTGTTGGCCGTACGCGATGTGTCGGTCAACAGCGACATATTGGGCGAAATGTCCCGCGCCAATGAACCTGTGATCAAGCAAATATTCGTTACCAATGGCGACAGTTCAGCCGCCGAATTGGAACGCAAACTTTATATCGCCCGCCGCAAAATAGAAAAGAAAATACTCAAGTCTACGCTGGCACACAAACGGAGTTTCTATATTGCTAGTTTGTCTACACAACGGCTTGTATACAAAGGTATGCTAACTTCCACGCAGTTACGCCATTATTTTCCTGACCTTACCAACCCGTATTTTACCAGTGGGTTGGCATTGGTACATTCGCGGTTCAGCACCAACACTTTCCCGTCGTGGGATTTGGCGCAACCGTTCCGTCTACTGGGGCACAACGGCGAAATCAATACTATTCGCGGCAACCGTTACTGGATGGAGGCTCGCGAAAGCATCTTGCAAGCCAATGCGCTGGGCAAGACGGATGATATTTTCCCCATCGTGCAGGCGGGCATGAGCGACAGTGCTTCGCTGGACAATGTGCTCGAATTCTTCGTAATGTCAGGTATGAGCCTGCCACATGCTCTAGCCATGCTCGTTCCGGAAAGTTGGAATGCCAAAAACCCTATTTCCGACAACCTGAAAGCATTTTACGAATACCACAGCATCTTGATGGAACCGTGGGACGGGCCTGCCACGCTTCTTTTCACTGACGGTCGTTATGCCGGAGGTATGCTCGACCGCAACGGTTTGCGTCCCGCACGTTACTTGATTACCAACGGCAATATGATGGTAGTGGCTTCCGAAGCTGGTGTACTGCCTTTCGATGCATCAGAGATCATGGAACGCGGGCGGCTACAACCAGGCAAAATGCTAATGGTGGATACATACGAAGGGAAAGTGTATTCCGATACAGAATTGAAAGAATCATTAGCTTCTGCCTATCCGTACCGCGAATGGTTATCGAAAAACCGTATCGTATTATCGGATATATCATCAGGACGAACCGTAAAGCAAACCGTGGAGCAGTTTCCCGAATTGATGAGAGAATTTGGCTACACACTGGAAGATATCGAACGCATCATCATCCCGATGGGAAGTGAAGGTAAGGAACCGGTCGGCTCCATGGGCAACGATACCCCGTTGGCCGTACTCAGCGACAAGCCGCAACTCCTGTTTAATTATTTTAGGCAATTATTTGCGCAAGTCACTAACCCGCCCATCGACCCCATCCGCGAAGAATTGGTAATGTCGCTGTCGCTGTACATTGGTTGCCAGGAAACCAATCGGTTGGAACCTTCACCTGACCTGTGCAAAATGGTAAAACTCACCAGTCCGGTGATCAACAATCATGATTTGGATATTCTCCGGCATTTAGGATATAAAGGTTTCCGGACACTCACATTACCTACACTCTTTGATGTTACCGGGCAAGCTGAAAGTATGAAGCAGGCGTTGACCAGGTTGTGTCATGATGCCGAAAAAGCAGTAGAGGATGGCTATAATTACATCATACTAAGCGACCGTGGTGTGAATGCTTCGCAGGCGGCTATTCCGTCGCTGCTGGCGTTATCGGCGGTGCACCACCACTTGATCGACAAACGCAAACGCATGCAGACGGCCATCATTGTGGAAAGCGCCGAGCCGCGCGAAGTGATGCATTTCGCATTACTGTTCGGATTTGGAGCCAGCGGCGTTAATCCTTACATGGCTTTTGCCGTATTGGATGATCTGGTGAAAAGGCATGAGATACAGTTGGATTATGCTACGGCAGAAAAAAATTATATCAAGGCGGTCAACAAAGGGATGCTCAAGGTATTGTCGAAAATGGGTATATCGACTCTGCGCAGTTATCGCGGTTCGCAGATATTCGAAGCAGTTGGGCTCAGCCAGAAACTGCTCGATCGTTATTTCCGTGGTATGGTGTCGCGTATCGGCGGCATTGATATTGAAAGCCTCACCCCCCTACCCCCCTCTCCCAAAGAGAGGGGGACGGTGCTACTCACCGGCAGTGCAAGTCCTGTACATCCGGTGATGAGCACGACTCCCCTCCCTTATGGGGAGGGGTCGGTGGTGGGGTTTCTCTCCTACCGTCGTGATGGCGAATACCATGCCTGGAACCCCGAAACAATCTCGAAACTGCAAATAGCTACCCGGTTAGGCGATTACGATAAATTCAAGGAATACACCTCGATTGTCGACAGGAAGCAAAATCCTGTGTTCCTGCGTGATTTCCTCGATTTCAAACACAACCCCATTGATATTTCCGAAGTAGAACCAGTGGAAGCCATCACGCGGAGATTCGTTACGGGCGCCATGTCGTACGGCTCCATCAGCAAGGAAGCGCACGAAGCGATGGCCATTGCACTAAATATCCTCCACGGACGGAGTAATACCGGTGAGGGCGGCGAGGATCCCAAGCGGTTCTATGTAGGTGAGGACGGCCTCAACCGACGTAGCGCCATCAAACAGATTGCTTCGGGACGATTTGGCGTAACAGCCGAATATTTGGTCAATGCCGACGAATTACAGATCAAAATCGCGCAAGGGGCAAAACCGGGTGAAGGTGGGCAATTACCAGGTTTCAAAGTGGATAAGATTATTGCGGCCACTCGCCACTCATTGCCGGGAATCACGCTCATCTCGCCGCCGCCCCATCACGACATCTATTCCATCGAAGATCTGGCACAACTGATCTTCGACCTGAAAAATATCAATCCGCAGGCTTGTATCAGCGTCAAGTTGGTGTCCGAAAGTGGTGTGGGAACCATTGCAGCAGGTGTAGCCAAAGCCAAAGCCGATTTGATTGTTATCAGCGGCGGTGAAGGCGGTACGGGCGCCAGCCCCATAAGTTCCATTCGTCATGCCGGGATGCCTGGTGAATTGGGTTTGGCTGAAACGCAACAGACCTTGGTAATGAACAATCTGCGTGGCCAGGTACGCCTGCAAACCGATGGGCAGCTCAAAACAGGTAAGGACATCATTACATCCGCCCTGCTTGGCGCGGAAGAATACGGCTTTGCCACCAGTGCACTGATTGTGCTGGGTTGCGTGATGATGCGCAAATGCCACCTGAATACCTGCCCTGTGGGCGTTGCCACGCAGGATGAACGCTTGCGCCAGCGATTTAAAGGAAAATACGAATATGTGGTAAACTTTATGACCTTCCTTGCTCGCGAAGTCCGCGAACATCTTGCAGAAATGGGTTTCCGAAGCATCGACGAAATTGTGGGACGCGCTGATCTATTGGAAATACACCGGTTCGACAATCATCCGAAAATACAAACGTTAGATTTTAGTAAGTTACTTTATTTTCCGAAAGGAACGGCCAACAGTTTGCGGTATATGAAACCCCAGGATCATAAGATTGAAGAGGTACTCGACCATGAACTGATACATAAGTCACGTCCGGCTCTTGAAAAGTCATTGCCCATAGAAATGAGTGTACCCATTGCCAATACTGACCGTGCCACAGGGGCCATGCTCTCCGGTGAAGTAGCTAAACGGTTCGGCGATATCGGTCTCCCGGACGGAACCATTACAGTAGAGTTCAAAGGATCAGCCGGGCAGAGCTTCGGTGCTTTCCTTGCATCAGGTATTGCTTTCCGCCTCGAAGGCGAAGCAAATGATTACCTTGGCAAAGGTCTGTCGGGTGGCCGTATCGTAGTGGTTCCACCCGAGGGTACCACTTATGCTCCCGAACGTAACATCATTGCAGGAAATACCCTGTTGTACGGGGCTACTAAAGGCGAAGTATATCTGAACGGCCGTGTGGGTGAACGTTTCTGTGTACGTAACAGTGGCGCCATAGCTGTGGTGGAAGGCGCCGGCGACCATTGCTGTGAATACATGACCGGCGGACGCACGGTAGTACTCGGCCCCACCGGCAAGAACTTTGCGGCAGGTATGAGCGGCGGTATCGCATACGTGCTCGATCCCGACGGCACATTCGACTATTTCTGTAACATGGAGATGGTGGAGCTATCGTTGATTGAAGACCGTACCGACAGCCAGGAGCTCTACCGTCTTATTTCAGCCCATGCATATTATACCCAAAGTCCGCTGGCACGCCGCATTCTTGATGAATGGGAAACGTACCTGAAGTATTTCCTGAAAGTGATGCCGATAGAGTACAAAAAAGTGCTTCAGGACGAAGCTATGGAAGCGATCAAAAAGAAAATCGCACAGGTAGAGTACGATTATTAGTTTCGGGTTTAAAGTTTGAAATTTCGAGATTCAAGTTTAATTTGTGAAATTCGTGGTTATTATTCCTGTTATTGATATTTTTGCAGTTAAAAATCGGAGTAATCTTCATCATGGCAAAGCAAACTAAATCAAAGTCAGCATTTAAACCCAAGAAAACGCAGGCTAAAAAATCGTCCGGCAAGAAATCTATTTTCCGGAAGATATTGAAATGGACAGGCATTGTCATACTTTCGTTGGTAGCACTTTCCATACTAACGGTTATTGCTTATCGGTTGATCAATCCACCAATCACACCGCTGATGATCAGCCGTTCGATGGACGGTGTTAAAACCCGGGTAAAACGGCAGTGGGTACCATATGAAAAGATTCCGCAGAGCATGGTCGATGCCGTAGTGACCAGTGAAGATAACAAATTTGTAGATCATCATGGTTTCGACTTTGGTGAGATGCGCGAAGCATACGAGCAGAATAAAAAAGGGAAACGTTTGCGCGGAGCCAGCACCATTACCCAGCAGATGTGTAAGAATGTATTCCTGTGGGAAGGTCGCAGCTATGTCCGCAAAGGACTTGAAGTCTGGTTTACTGTGTGGGTAGAATTGTTGTGGAACAAACAGCGTATCATGGAAGTTTACCTGAATGTGATTGAGATGGGAAATGGCGTTTACGGTATCGGAGCAGCTGCCCAGGCATATTACAACAAACCGGCATCGCGGTTGTCACGCGAAGAGGCTGCCATGATCGCTACCATACTCCCTTCGCCACGCAAAAGAAATCCTTCGAAGCCAACAGAATACATGTACAAACGGCAGCGACAGATACTGGATCTGATGGACAAAATCGGAACGGTTAAATTATAGGGTTACCGGGCATAATACATACCGCTTTGTATCCGGACTTATTTCAATGTCACGATCATCACAACCGGGTTGTCTTCTTCATCGAGTTGATCAACCATTGATTTTAATCTTTTTTGCTGGTCAGGGTATATTGCTTTCGATTTTGAAAAATGAACTGTTGTCAATTTTTCTTTTAAATCAATTGGTTGTAACACGCACCATAACATTCCGCTTCAAATAGCACGTCACCCTCAAATTTTCTTGCGATGTTTTCATAAAAACTCTGTTTAAAAATTGATGTAAAATTAATTCAAACAGAGTTATTTAAGTGCTTGAAAAACAGTGCAAAGAAGCGCAAAAGAACCATCCGAAAAAGGGTAATGATTTGGTAACAAAACTATGCTTTGGGATTATTCCTCTATGAATCAATGCCTTGTGGCTTGATAGATTCAGAACAGGTAACGGATAAGTAACGAGTTAACTTCTCTGGTTTGCTCCGCTTTGAGCAGGCTGATTAGATTGATGCAAAGGTAAAATAATTTTTCAAATTACACATAATCTATTCCGGTGTTTTGTTATTATCATTTGCCTGAGATTTCAATTCCTTAATTGCTCTATCGAAATCGCTTTCGTATTGCAGCATTTCTTTACGGCGATATTCCTCAAACTCTCGTGTTGCCTTTTCAATAGCTTGTTTATGCGAAACGGTTCCTGCATTGTCCAGTAAGGGACGATTGCCGACCGACAGTATATTGTCCAATTTCTCTATCCACTGCTGCATGGTCATTGAATGTTGCTCAATGGCTTGCAACTCGGCAAAATCAAGATATTGGGACACCAATAGATTTAAGACCTGCAATTCTTTTTCTGACAGGTAGTTCTTTGCAATTTTGACATCATCCCGGGTTATGTAATCTCCTTTGAAGTTGGTCATACCTACCATTGGCTTATCGGCGTCCACTCTCTGGTAGATTACTTCCGCTGCCGTATGCTGATGGGCGGCATAGTGCATTTTATTTTGCACGGTAGCAAAAAACTGGCGGGTAATATCGGCTCGTGGATCATAATCTACTGCTGTAGCATAAATATCGGTTACTTGTTGGTACAAATTACGTTCGCTCGAACGAATATCCCTGATTCGTTGCAGTAACTCACGAAAATAGCGATTCCCGTTTCCTTTGAGACGTTCATCGTCCATCGTAAAGCCTTTTTGGATATATTCGTGCAGCCGCTGTGTCGCCCACTGCCTGAATCGTGTTGCCACTTGTGATTTAACGCGATAGCCAATCGCGATAATCATATCCAAATTATAGTGCTCAATCTGTCTTTTTACCGACCGATTACCCTCCTGACGAACTAACAAGAAATACTTGTGAGTTGGTTCTTTCAACAATTCACCTTCG
>JAVBSH010000190.1:0-5504 GCA_031547085.1 Bacteroidales bacterium | reverse complement strand
GAATTCGCTCCAGCACGCGGATTAGGCAAATACCCGTAGCACGAATAAAGATACCGCTCGGCAGCAGCCTTGTCCTTAAAGGCATCCTCTTCGGTCGGTTTTTCATCCGGAACAATATCAAGATAATCGCAACCTGCTGATATGATTGCTAAAAGTACAAATATGATGTATAATCTTTTCATTTTGATGTATTTTTAGTGTTTATAAAGTAACCTGTACACCGAAGTTGATCACGCGTTGCGTGGGATAACTGAACCCTGCACCGCCTCCCTGTTCGGGATCCCAAAATTTAAACTTCGAGAAAGTCAACAGGTTGGTGCCACTCAAATATACGCGGAAGAACTTGAAGGTATAACCGATTTCAGCATTTTTCAATTTCAGGAATGATGCATCGCGTTGCCAAAAAGTGGAAGAAGCCGTATTGTTGCCAATATCTTCCTTGCTGATACGGGGATATGCCGCGTAAGGGTTCTGATTGTCCAAACTCCAATAATCATCGGCAATAAACTGTAAAACATTGCGCGTGGTACTGGTACCAAACGGATGGAATCCCGACATCATCAGGGTGGTTTGCGCAGCGCCCTGAAAAAATATGGAAGCGTCGAAACTCTTGTATTTTGCAGAAAAACCAAGTCCATAAACGATCTGGGGCACCGTAGGGTAACCGGAATATATCTGGTCGTTTGAATCTATACTTCCGTCCTTAACACCATTTATATTAGGCATATCCTTATATTTGATATCGCCGGCCAACAGTTCACCTCCTATTTTTTGCACAGGGCTGTTGTCCACCTCTTCTTTATCAATAAACAAACGTTCGGCTATATAAATCAACGACTGGTTGGTGGAATGCCCCACCCTCGACCGGCCTGGATATTGGATAAAGTCCGGCTCATCATATTCCATAATCTTATTCTTTGCATAAGTGAAGGTTCCTTTAGCCGAAAGGTAGAAATCCTTGGTGAAACTTTTGCCATAATCAAGGGAAATATCCACCCCTTTATTTTTTACCTTTCCAAGATTACCAAAAATTTCGGTATCAGCTGTTCCCATAAAATTTGGAATTGTCCTGCGGGCCATAAATATACCATCACGGATTTCCTGGAAAACATCCATTACAAAATTAAGGGAACTGAACAATTGAAGGTCGATACCCACATTGAGCTTATCTCCAACTTCCCAGGTAATGGCTTCGTTGGCAAAACGGCCGTATGTCGGTCCATTCCGGGTATAATTCTGGTCAACACCCGTAGTATATGATAAGTCGCTGTCTTGCAATACAATACTCGACATGTATGCAAAACGTACATCCTCCCATGCTCCGGTAGTTTTGTTCTCCCTGCGCACGGCCTCGTTACCTACTTTCCCCCACGATCCGCGTATCTTCAGGTTGGAAACTACATTCTTTAAAGGTTCCCAGAAAGGTTCTTCGCTGATCACATAACCTGCAGCCACCGACGGGAAAAAACCGTAACGTTTACCCGCTGCGAAATTTTCACTGCCATTGTATCCGAAATTAAATTCAGCCAGGTATTTATATTTGTATGAATAAGTGGCGCGTCCGGCCAGTCCCTGCTTCCGTTTGGGTAATGAATTCATCAGGTTCCCCGGATTGTTAAGATCGGTTTGATCCTGGTTATACAGTACCATACCTGACACATTGTGGTCGGCGGCAAATGTCCGGTTATAATCGAACATGAATTGCAGATATAACCGCCTGTCACCCGAATTGCCCCCCGTTGTAGAAAGAACAATGGCCGAAGGCGAACTGGTGGAAGATAATGTATATCCTGTCATAATTCCCCGGTTATCAACACCGTATTCATCAATGTAATAGCGATTGTATCCGCCGCTTCGGGTTACTTTCGATTGGCTATAGTTTTTAAACGATGCCAAAGCCTTAAATGAAAGCCCTTCGGTAACAAAATCCAGTTTCTGGTCAAGATCCAGGTTGGCGATCACTGTACTTTGAAAATCGTCGGCATAACCCTGGGTCATGTTTCCGACAGGATTTTCGGAACCCAGCCCGGCGCTGCTCATCCCGCCCCAAGCCACATGGTCGCGTTCCACCAACACGTTTTCGCGCGGATCGTCGGGAAACAATACCGGGCAATCCACCGCATTGCTTTTCATCACATTTCCAAAGACATCGCCAATGGAAGTCGACGGACTGTGGTATGTCCTCATTACAGCATTCAGCCGGAGTCCTACCCGGGTGGTCTTGGTAGCATGCACGTTCAGGTTGTTCTGGAAAGCATAACGCCACATATTGACATTGTTGTCGTAGGTGAAAAATTCCTTACCCCGGTCTTTCAACATCCCGGTTTCGTGGTTAACCGACGCACTCAGGAAATAATCCATTTTTGCACCACCTCCCCTGATATTGAAATTGAGGTTCTGGTTCCATGCTGAACTTTTGAACAATTCGTCATACCAGTTCACATTCGGGTATAAAATAGGATCAAGCCCGGCTTCCGTTCCTGCAATTTTTGTATCAGAATACGGTATGCCGCTTGAAGAACGAGTCGTTACCGCTTCGTTGTACATTTTCATGTAAGTCACTCCGTCTGCAATTTTCGGCGTTCGTGTGGGCGAAGTAACTGAAGTTTCGAACCTCACATTGATAATCGGTTTTGCCAGGTTTGCACCCGACTTGGTGGTTACAATCATTACTCCGTTCGCACCCCTGGTTCCATACAATGCTGTGGCAGTTGCATCTTTAAGGATGGAAAAACTTTCGATCACTTCCGGATCAAGCGCATTTAAATCGCCGGTGCTTACTTGTACACCATCGATGACAATTAACGGCGAGGTAACATCCGTGAGGGTGGAGATACCCCTGATCCAGAAATTAGCGCCATCAGCCCCGGGCTGCCCGCTGCGTTGCACGGCGATTACACCGGCCAAACGGCCTGCGAAAGCCGTGGACAATTGCGATGTAGGTATTTTAAGATCGGACGGCCTGATACTTTGGACCGAACCAACTACCGATGCTTTTTTTTGCGTTCCGTAACCTACTACCACCACTTCCTCAATCTGCTGGGTATCTTCCTGTAAGGTTACTTCAATATGCTTTTTACCTTTCACCGGCACTTCCTGGGCAAGGTACCCAATGAACGAAAATATCAGAACTACGTCATCGCCGGGTGGGACACTAATATCGAAACGTCCGGTCATATCAGTAGCCACGCCTTTGGTAGAACCTTTAATGATGACGTTCACCCCCGGTATAGCTTCCCCTGTGGCATCAGTAACAATACCTGTAATTATTTGCGTTTGCTTAGCCGGTGCAGTAGTATTGGTTCCCTTATTTTTCCAAACCACTACTTGCCTGTCTACCACGGCATATTCATTACCGGTCGATTTGAACACCTGTTTTAATACCTCATCTATGGATTTAGCAGTTACATCCACGTTTACCCTTGCATCACGGTCGATAACATCGTCCTGGAATATAAAGATAAACTCGCTGTTCCGCTCGATCTCATTGAACACTTGGCGGATGGTAACATTTTCCATTTTAAGGGATAGTTTAGCATCCTGCGAGTAAACGCTGCTTGCCATCAGCATCCCTGTTGAAAGAAATATCAGAAAAAAGATGATCTTAGACACAAGAAATATTTTTTTTATTCCCGCATGATACGGGTTGATATATTGAATATTATTCATACTTTTGTTTTTGAGTTTTAATTTAAAAAATTGATTTCGTTGTTAAAGAAATTGATTTAAGACTTATTACTGCCGGATAATATTGGGAGTATTATCCGGCTTTCTTTTTTACCATAGGCAATTACTTTTTGTAGATGAACACTTTATTATTTTCAAATTTATACTGAATTGGCGCTAACTTTTCGATGATCTTAAGGGGACCTTCCAGTTTTTCTTTCAAATCCAATTTTCCGGAAATAATGTACTTGTCAAGTGGTGTTTCGATAACAATAGGAATAGCGTAATGCCGCTCTAGACACCGCAACACCACTTCCAAATTTTCGCTGTTGAATTGCAAAAAACCATCTTTCCAACTGATATAATCGTATATATCCACAAGTTTCACCACTTGTTGCATGGTAACATTATCTATTTCAACAACACAATCAGGTTGTAATTGTAGAGTCTGCATATTGTTACCCGTTACTTGCACGGAACCGCTTACCAATGCCACTTCCGTTTTGTTTTCCTGTGGATAGGCATTTACATTAAAACTGGTCCCCAGTACCCGTACTTCGATGGTACCTGTTTTCACAAAGAATGGTCTGGATTCATCTTTTGTAACCTCCAGATAGGCTTCCCCTTCAATGAAAATTTCGCGTTTATTACCGGCAAATTCAACAGGGTACACTGCCCGGCTCCCCGCATTGAGCCATAGTTTGGTTCCATCGGCAAACGAAATGGTGGTACGTTTACCCCATGGCACCATTACCTGGTTGAATATTACATCTTTCACGGTTTTGTCGTCTTTTACCTGTTGGTTGATCACGTCCTTTGCATTGACAATAATTTGTCCCTTTTCATCGTATTGTAATTCTGCATGGTCGGTGGCAACTGCATAGTTGGATTGGTCGGCTAGTGTTACCTGCACTTCGCTACCGATAACAACAACCGACGCTGATTTGGCAGCAAATTCCGTCAACTTGTCCATTTCGCCAGATGCTGTACTATTGTTCATCCATCGCCAAATGCCAAATAAAACGGCAACAGAAGCTGCACATGCTGCACAAATCGACAAATAACGCAATACCGGAGTTTTTTTCTTCCGGGTGTCCGTCTCGATGCCTTGCCACAACTTGTATATTTCTCCTGCGGTCAGTTCCGGCTCCACGAATTCCATGGATTGTACAATCAGCCTGGCATCATCTATCTCGCCTTTCAATGCAGGGTATAATGCTGCAAGTGCTGTCCAAAAGACATCAGACTCTGGGCCTGGATTACGCACCCAGTCGATAAATGCCTGATCGGAAGCAAAATCCGCACAACGATATGTTACATATTTTTCCATCATCTATACTAATAAAAGACACCGATGACGGATTTGTAACCTCCGGGTTGTAATTTTTTTTTGATTTCAATGAACTATTGACTAATAATGATATGAATTACGCATTAATAGTACTACAAAATTAATAACAATAGCGATTGATAATTGTTAATTGATATTTTTCAAATTTTACTTTTTTTTCTCAACATAAATATATGGTAGCATCCATTTATGTATAAATACAATATTTATTGTAATAGATACATCACTTCTCTCACATATATCGTAAATATATCCAATGGCGTTTAGTTAAGAAATTAAAGATGTCTCCATGCGCATACTCGTACCTCGTAAGCTTAGTCGACATGACGGCATCACGCGTAGTAAAGGGGTGTGGGGAGAAAATTTGGGGGGGGGGGCCGCCCCCCCCAGGAAACAACCCCCAACCCCAAAGAAGAACACACCGCATGGAGGAGGGTGGAAAACGAGTAGGCAGAGGGGAAGAGGGATATTGGGTTGTAAAGAACAC
>JAVBSH010000007.1:0-21407 GCA_031547085.1 Bacteroidales bacterium | reverse complement strand
CGACATTTCCAAATCCCGTGTCGGTCGATAGAAATGAAACAAAGTCATTTCCAACCCTTGAGTCGATATACAGCGTTTTATCAACGGCATCGTAACGCGCACCAGTCAGTCCTTCGATCAGGGCGTAACTTGCCATTGCCCGCGCATACCAGGCTCCGCATTCATATTCGTTGAACGGGTTACGGACACGCCCGTCATACCTGTCACGGCAAGTACGTACAATGTCCAGACCCTTTTCCACTTCGCCTTCGAACATCAGGTGCGATGCCACCTGGTATTCAATACCTGTCCATACTTCGTCGCTGTAAACAAAAGGCAGGCTTAATTTTCCGCCTTTGGGCCAGCTACACAATAATAAGCCTCCGTCGTTACTCAAAGCAAATGTTGGACGCTGCGGATTGGCATGGTTTTGCAAATCCTTTTTCAGGTTGTATTTGTGTACGGATTTCAAGTGACTGGTGATCTTTTCCGGATTGATCACTTCGGGCATTCCGCATACCAGCGACATCCACGAACCAAGTACACCATCGGACAGACAGCCTTTGCCGTACTGGTATTTTGGGCCTTCTTTTTCCAATAATTTAAGCGCTTCGGCGGAATAATGAGTATGGAAAGTCTGGGCCTTTGTCGGGTCGGGAGCGTTCAAGTCTTTCCAGCGAATATCATGGATAAAATACTCGCCGTCATAGAGTTTGCTTTCCATGTATTCTTTGCTTTTGGCAAGCAGATCTTCATATTCGGAAACGTTTTCGTTCAATGCTTTTCCCATCAAGACCGTGGCCTGCAAAGCTCCCGAATAAAAACTGTTGATCATCCCGTTCGGTCCCCAAAATTCAATGTCGTAGGTATTATGATGAGGTTCTTCAACTGCTCCTACTTTTCTGGGATCCCATGTTCCAATACAATAGTTCATGCTCGATTTCACATACGGATAGATGGTTTTTAACCAATCCGTGTTGCCGGATATTCTCCATTCGCGATACACTTTCATAATGCCGCCTAATTGTCCGTCGGCAGCCGAATGGAAGTCATGGATTACGGGACGTATGGGCAAATTGCTGCGGAATGCCTGGTGCCCCTCCGTATTTTGGCTTACGAAAAATTCTGTTTCGCGCAATGTCCTTTCCATGGAAGGGAATAAATGTGGAACGGCTTGTGCGTAATTCCAGACATGAGTGCAGGAGCCGTGACAAGAGCCCCAAGTGTCGCCACACCCTTCCCAGTTCCACATCCGCCTGTCGTACTGGCGGAAAACGGTGGGGGATTTTAATATGGTCAGGTTTGCGGCAACGGCTTCGATAACTTCAGCGGGTAGTGTACTCTTATAAAAAGCATCGGTAAAAGTTTCCGATTTCGTTTTCAGGTCTTTATAATGATCCATCCAGTATGAGGCAACTTCTCCAACATTGTTGAATTTGCTACTGTACCAGGGCCGGTAGCTGCCTTCGCCTTTGTTGTCGTACGGGTAACATGAGTTGGTGCCGTCGGCGCAAGCGGGAGGATTGGGAGTATCCGTATTTGATCTGGGTTCTCCACCGATCCTCAAATGGGAATAAGGCACATGCCACGCCATATAAAGCGTTACGGTCTTTGATTCGCCGGGCTTCAGCCTGACGGGAACGAACAGGGTTGCGCCCGGAGCGCCGGGTTCCTTTTCGGGATAAGTATTCATCACACCTTCGGCCAATTCGTTCCAGCACATGGTTAAAGGGTCAAACCAGGCTCCCCTGAACCAACAGTGGTTGACAACGGTTTCGGGATTGTCTGTGTAAATTGCGAAATTTCCCTGGTGGAAAGGTTCTGTCTCTGTTCCTGTCTGGCAGAGGACAAAGCCGTTGTTCATGGCGCTGATGTACGAATTCCCTTTGCCATGGACATATATGAAATTCCGGGTGTTGTAGGAAAAGATCGCATCTATTTCCTTGTTTCCCGTATTGCGGAACTCATACTCCAACCCGCCGACGGGCAGACTCGAATTGTCGGCATCGGTGGGAATAAATGGATTCCACGCCGTTAATTTGACTTCAACGGGCATGTCGCTGTCTTTCAACTCCAGTTCGGCAAAAGGGAAACGTGCAGTAAACGTGTTTTCCTTAAAACGCGGCAATCCCCAGGTTCCGCCGCCACCCAATGCAGAATGGGGCATCCCGAATTTTTTCCAGTCCGGCAGCGGCCCTTCCAATATTTTGGTTCCGTTTTCAACGCCTTTGATATGCAATGCGGCAAACATGGTCGGTTCGTGGAACACATCGGGCCGGTGCCTTACGGACATGTTGGAGATGGCGCCACTGCCTTCGATGCAGAACATCCCCGTACCAAGCCCTCCTATCGGAAAGGCAATCCTGGTGAGGTGTTCTCCTTCGTATTTGCCGTTAAATTCACGTGCTTTTGATGTTTGAGTGTCATTTTTACAACAGGCTCCCAATAATAAAATTGAAAGAATTGTAACAGAAATAGTTAAGCGATTTTTCATAAAAAATATTTGAATTACATTATTAAAATAACTTTTGTTCATACTTATCCAATATCCTATTATATGTCTCCGAAGCCGCGCCATTTCCCCAGATTGCGACGCATCATCAGATGCTGATGCGTTGGAGTCAAATACGGCGGCCAATGATAATCAGGCTCGAACGCCGGTTTAAGAACCACCTGCCGGTTATCCTCATGATTGCCTGTTTGATCAACGTTTATGGAACTCAATAATTTGTTAAAACCGGCAGGCTTTAACCTCGTTAAGGATGATATAATGATTGATGAAAATATTTTGGAGTATAATGACATTTTTTTGTACTTCATGCTTGTATTAATCGTTTAACTTGCATTAACGGGATTATCACTGCTTAATTTTGCAAATAACTCTACTTTACTGGGAGTTATCACCCCTTTTACAATTTGATTTATTAATACATCAACAGCTAATTTCCCCATTTCGGGAATAGGTTGCAGCACACACGGAACAGGAGATTCCATTAAATCAAAAGCATCGCTTTTATCAAAGCATATCACCTCAATATCTTTAGATACTTTTATTCCTCTTTCGAACAAATATCTCAAACCATGCAGTGCAATGCTGTTCGTTGCAAAAAAGATACCATCAGGTTTTTCATTCTTTTCATTAAAAAAAAGATCATCCAATTCGGTCTTGATGTCCGCGTCAATACTTATGTAATTAATATCTTTAATCAGCCCCTCATTAAATAGTCCCGCTTTCTTCATCGTATCGGCATAACCCCGTTTTCTTTCCTGCATGTGCGGTAAATCAATCGTGTAACTAAATAATGCTATTCGTTTACATTTTTTATTGATCAAATACCGGACAGCACTTTTAGATGCCTGATAATTGTCGATAACTACATAACAAGTCTGCAATTCGGGATACCAGCGGTCAAGCAACACCAGCGGAAAGTTCTTTTTAACAAGTTCTTCAATGGCTGGTTTGCCATGCTCGGTGGGCACAACAATCAATCCATCAACCTGATGACTGATCAATACATCTAAAATTTTCACTAATTTGGCATCCGACTCATTTGTATTGGTAATGATAACGGAATAACCAAATTTTTCGGCATATTCCTGGATATGAAATGCTAGATTTGCAAAAAACGGGTTTGATATATCGGCTACAATTAAACCTATTGTTTGGCTTTTTCCCATTCGCAGCCCCCGGGCTAAATGATTGGGTTCATAATTCAAATCTTTGGCCACTTTCCTTATTTTTCCAGCCATTTCACGACTTACACGTCCTTCTTTATCTTTGTTATTCAAGACCAAAGAAACCGTTGCGTTCGAAACGCCAACCTCTTGAGCTATTGTCTTTATGGATATTCGCTTTTTCATATATCGATAACAGAATATCTGCCCATGTCGTTTAGTTAATGTTCTCTTTATCGCGACTTCGGTCAGACCTATCTCCCCAACCCTCTGCCGTACTACTCAAAGCTTGTGGATTGAATGCCGCAAGAAATTTGCAAAGCACCGTCACCCCTTTCTTGTGGAGAGGTCTTATGAAAAGCGATATCCTTAACTAAACGACATTGGAATATCAGCTATTATTTTTGCAAAAAAAAGAATAATTAATCGTTTAACCAAATATATTTTGTAATATTTTACTAAGGAGACGAAAACCGTTTACAATACTCTCTTTTTCATTATCAGAAACCGTATGTTAACCACAAAATTTATTGTGTTTTTGTTTCCCTTTGATGAAATATCAAATCATGAAAATTTCCGCTTCCATTGAACAATATCCGCTTCAAACCATTATGTTAATGTAGTAGTACGAATAAAAATGAATGATAGTATTCCTGCCATAGGACAATTGATAGAACCGGCGCCGGTGCGATTCAGTTTCGATGCGCCAGGTTGGTATGTGGTGGGTGGCATTGTGCTGGTACTGATACTCACTGGTGCTTTCCTCGCATGGCGGCGTTACCGTAAAAACCGTTATCGCCGTGAAGCTTTGCGTTGGTTGCAGCAGGAAGAACAACGGTTGGTTGCAGCCATGGAATATGCGCAACTGGTCTACACAGCCGACATGCTTGTAAAACGTATTGCTATGCAGCGCTATGGTCGCGAAACATCATCATTGCGCGGGAAGGAATGGCTGGATTATATCAACCGGACGTGGCATTCGACTTTCACCGATGATGATGCAAAGTTACTCGATGCCCTCTACGCTTCGGCGGATAAAATTGAAGCAAGCCGTGCCAACTCATTCATCGACAAAACAAAACACTGGATAAAAACGCACAAGTATGAACTCTGATATCATCAACACCGCCGCCATGCACTTCGAGATCGCCCACAAGTGGGTGTTCCTGTTGTTGCCGTTGCCTTTGCTGGTATATTGGTTGTTACCCGCATTGCACAAAAGACGTTCGGGGCTTTTTTCACCGTTTTTCCGCCGGGCAGTGAGTGTATCGGGGCAACATCCGCGGCGCAACGCATGGGTGTCACGCAAGAACGTCCTTTCATGGATTGTGCTGATGCTGTGTTGGATTTGTTTAGTTGCTGCCGCTTCGTCGCCGCAATTGGTAGGACAGCCGGGTAAGAAAACTAAAACCGTGCGTAGTTTCCTCATTGCAGCCGACATTTCGTTCAGTATGGCGCAACGCGACTGGCAGGTGGACGGAAAACAGATGACCCGCTGGGAGGCTGTCAAATACCTGATGAAAGATTTTGTGAAAGAGCGTAAAAGCGACCAGATCGGCCTCGAGATGTTTGCTACACACGCATACTTGCAAGCGCCGCTCACCACCGACCTCGGTGCTATCACTTGGTTGCTCGACCAGACCGAAGTGGGCATGGCCGGGCAGATGACCAGCATTGGCGAAGCCATCGCGTTTGGCATTAAAATTTTCCGAGAGGATACGATCAAACAGCGTGTGATGCTGTTAATGACCGACGGTGTAGACGGCGGACAGGACATTTCGCCACTTGATGCTGCCGAAGCCGCCAAACGCGACAGCATCAAAATATATACGCTTGGCATCGGCAACAGTACCAGTGGAGGCTATGCCATCGACGAAAAGCTGTTGACACAAATTGCCGGGACCACTGGCGGCAAATATTTCCGTGCCGATGGCCAGAAGGAGATGCAGGATGTATACACCGAACTGAACAAGCTGCAACCTATCGTGTACGAGGAAGAAAGCTACAAACCGTTGGTGCTGCTTTATATGTACCCGTTGGCTGCGGCTGTGGTGCTGGCGTTGCTGTATTACATAGTCAGTGGCGTAATACGACTGATAACGGCCAGTAAAGGTTAACACATAAAGATAAAAACCTGTCGTCGTTTCGCAACGGCGACAGGTTACTAACTTATTCCCGGGCGTCTTCAATACCCGGGGATTGTTATGCAATGAAACCAATTATTCCCATCCCGGATTTTGCTTTAAGTTCGGATTGATCACCATTTCGGAAAGCGGTATTGGCGACAAATAATCCCTGTCGACCTTGAAACCGTAGCCATTGGGCATAGTGATTTGAAACGGATCAATATATCCATCGGCATCAGTATTATAATTCGAACTTTTTAACGCACTTCTAATATCTTGGTATTCCGGAATGTCAGGGATATTATCCCATTGTGATTTTTTAGCGCCTTTGGGCCTTTTTCCAACCACCAATTCATCGGCGGCAGCCCAACGGAAAATATCGTCTTTCCGGAATCCTTCACAATTCAATTCTACTTTTCTTTCGCGTCGCACTTCGTTGATGATAGGACTCAATGCCGGAAATTCCCAATCCGGGTCAGGGGTGATGGCGCCAATATTTAACAACCCGTTGTCCATACCAACACGCTTTCTCAGCTCATTGATGGTAATATCCACATCTTCCTGGGTGATGGTTCCCAGTTCGGCTTTTGCTTCTGCATATATAAGCAATGCTTCTGCATAGCGGAAATAAATCAGCGCCGTGATACATTGCGATGCCTGGTATTGCTTATTATCAGGATTATGACCTTTGTACAAGTGATAACCCGTTACACATCTAACCTCATTGTCGGCACTGATGCCCGGATATTTGAAATAAATATCTTTTCCGTCGGCATTATTTGTCCAAAGCAAATCGTTTTCGCTTGTGAAGATGGTTTGGGCCAAACGCGGATCGCGGTTAGCTGCTATTTCGGCCAATGTCTCGTCTCCTTCAACGTATACAGTGCTGGCTGCAATCGGTTTCCCGTTAATGTCGAGGTACGAGTCGATCATTTCTTTGGTAACACCTCTACCCGCGCCACCTCCGGTATACCTGCCCCAAACATGGTAAATGCCGTCATTAACACTGTATTTCCTCCAAAGCAAAACTTCTTTGCTGGTGGAATGGTCTTCCCTTTTGAATAAATCCCTGTAACCATCTGCAACACCTTTGTTATCCAAATCACAGGTCTTGGCATTTATCAGTTTCCGGGAAACCTCGGCGGCTTTCTCTATATATTTGCTACCATCGGAACCTTTTACTCCAAAATCCGTCCCTGCATGATACTTTTCCCAAGTGCCTTCATACAAGGCTATGCGGGCTTGCATCAACATGGCTACTTCTTTGGTAATACGCCCTGTCCAACCCGAAAAAGAAGGAAGATATTCGACAGCCAGATCCAGGTCGCGCATCACGGAATCGACTACCTGGTTTCTCGGCAGACGTGCATCGTACAATTCGGCAGACGTGGTTTCCAACGTGGTACTTATAAACGGGACATCGCCGAATGTCCGGAGCTTATCGAAATAAAACCAACTGCGGAAAAATAACGCCTCACCCAAATATTGCTTGACATCATCAAACGAGGCATTTACCCTTTTATAATTATCCATAAAATAATTGACATCACGCAATGACGCCCAATTTGCGGCAGACCAGCCGCCACCCGATTGAGGCACCAACCTTTCGCCATTCATGGTGGTATTATAGGAAGAAGAAATCTGGGTATCGGTGCCGTCATCACCATCGATACCATAAATTCCAATGGTTCCATAACCGGTATATGTATTCAGGAAGACATTGTAAAAATTATTGGAATACAATTGTAAATCGTTGACAGACTTCCAATAATCTTCATCGCTTATATTTGATCCCGGGGTACGTTCAAGAAAATCATCGTTACATGCATAAACCAACAGGATGATTGCAGTGAATAATATATTTATCTTTTTCATATTCATATTTTTATTTTTGAGTATTGATCATTATGAATCGACAGGCATTTAGAAAGTGATGTTGATACCACCCGACCACGTACGTTGCAAGGGATACAATTTGCCATCAGAGAGGGAAAATTCAGGGTCCATCACCGAAATCAGTTTCGTTGCTGTTGCCAGATTTTCAACACTGATAAATACCCTTACTTTATCGAATTTGATTTTCTCCACCAATACCTTCGGCAACGTATAGCCTATCTGGAGATTCTTGATACGCATATATGCCCCGCTTTGCAGGTAACGTGTTTGCTCTTGGGTATTTTTACCCATCTGGTTATTCATATAATATTTAGGGAAGTATCCGCCGGGATCTGTCGTAGTCCATCTGTCCTGATGCACCGTAAACAGCGAACTCTGCCATTCGTCACCCCTGCCGTCGATCCCCCAGAAATAGTTGGAGTTCGAACCAAGCCAAACATTCCGTTTAGCCACTCCTTGGAAAAAGATCGAAAAGTCAAATCCCTTATAATTAGCATCAAGCGTTAAGCCATAAGCAAAACGTGGCGTATTATTCCCGATGATATAGCGGTCTCCGGAATCGGATTCCGTATTCGTCCCATAATCAATCTCATTGTTTCCGTTCCTGTCCACATAACGGACATCGCCGGGAGTCCACGGATTGGCATTAATTTTGGCTTGCGAAGGAGCTTGGGTAACTTCCTTATCCGACTGGAAAAGCCCGTAAGTCTCGTATCCCCATATTTCACCCATTTTTTGTCCTGCCCGCCATGTCGACAAAGCTCCGGTCGGGTTGGGAAATTTAGTTACCTTACCTTGGTAATCGCTCAATACAGCCCTTACACTGTATCCAAGGTCACCGATCTGGTCGCGCCACGTAATGGTCAAGTCAATACCCCGTGTTTCCATCGAAGCATTATTGGCATTCGGTGCTATTGCACCAAGCACAGCCGGCAAGGCTTCCGAAGGCCCCACAAAATCGTTCGATTTGCGGATATACCAGTCAAAAACCACAACCAACCGGTTCTTCAACATTTCCAAATCGAACCCGAAGTCCAAAGTGGTGGTCGTGATCCATGTAAGATCGTCGTTGATGATCGGGGGAAAAGTAACAAACCCTTGCCTGCCTCCGTTGAATATCCAGTTGGTCGATGTCGGCCTGGCCGTTCCCAGGAATGGATAGAACGGATACCAGTTAGGGGCGTCTTCATCCAGGAAACTTTGGTCGCCCAATGATCCGTACGAAGCCCTCAACTTAAACACATCCACTACATCATCCAGTGGTTCCCAAAATCCTTCCTTAGAAGCAACCCATGCAGCGGAAACTCCCGGATAGAACCTGAAACGCACATCGTTCAGGAACCTCGAAGTACCGTCGTACCGGGCATTGAATTCAAGTAAATACTTTTCCTTGTACCCGTAATTAATTCTTCCGAAGCCGCCCCTGACCGCCAATTGCCTTACAGCATCGGAATTCGAGGAGGAAGTTCCATATGTAAGCGCTAATGATGGAATATCGTTGGCATACAGGTAATTGTTACTCGCAATAAAATACTGGTAATTGAACAGCTCCTGGGTATATCCGGCCAAAGCTTTGAAATAATGATCGCCCCAAGTATGCTCATATGACGTAAAAGCATTGATGATTTGATGTTCATCCTTAGTATCCGAACGGGCAAAACCATTAGGTGTTGTTCCAGAGATGGCCGCAGGATTGCCGCTCGGCAAGGTCTGGTAAATAGTAGCCAGATGCGACTGGTAATCGGTAAACACACCGTCGAACGTGTAATTAAACGTCATATCCCAGCCGGGCAAAGGCTTCACAACAAACTCGCCTGTAATCGAAGCTTTATCCTTTTCGGTTTTATTGCGTCCGCCTTCCTCATGGAGCATCACATCGCTCGTTTCGGAATAATGGCCGTCGGGATTCCTCAAAGGAACGGTCGGCCACTTGCGGGCTATCTGGTGCATATAATTCCCCCCGGTACGACTCGCATATGTGTTGGGGGTATTGGTAAGTTCGCGTGAATAAGCGCCCCTGACATTAAAGGTAAGCCAATCGGTAAGATTTGATGTCAGGTTTGTCCTGATGTTAAAACGCTTAAATGTATCATCCCCGTAATTATACATTCCATTCTTCTGGTTGTACCCCAACCCTACATAATAGTTTGAATTTTTAGCGCCTCCGGATACACCAACATTATGTTGCTGTGCAAACGAAATATTCTTATAATATATATCGAACCAGTCATTGTTCGCGTTTCCCGATCCCCACGAATACCAGCTATCCGTGCCCGGATTGGGATTGGCAATGGTTTCATCCTTGAAAGTTCCCGCCTGGTATCCTTTTATCCGTTGGATCGTCGCATCGCTGTATATTGCCGACCTACCCGCGTTTACCGACGCTTCGTTGAACAACTCGGCAAAATAGAGGGAATTCACCATTTTGGGAAGATTGATCGGTTGTGCGAATCCAAAGTTATTACTGTATGTAATCTTGGGCGCTGCATCCGGCCTGCCTTTCTTTGTAGTGATGATGATGACCCCGTAGGGTGCGCTCGATCCATAAATAGCCGAGGAAGCGGCATCCTTCAATATCGAAATGCTCTCAATATCGTCGGGATTAATATCTTGGAGACTGCCACCCTGAACCCCGTCGGTCACGATTAATGGCCCGCCTGTCTTCCCAAAACCCGTATAACCACGTATATTGATCGCTTGGGTAGCTCCCGGCGCTCCACCGGTTCCCGAACTGATATTCAGGTTGGCAACGGTTCCCTGCAATGCCTGTGCAGCGCTTGTCACCGCCCTGTTTTCCAGGATATCTCCTTTCAATTGATCTACGGCTCCGGTCAGGTTGGCTTTCTTTACCGTTGCATAACCGACCACTACTACTTCGTCAAGCTGTCTGGCCGCCTCTTTAAGTGCTATATTGATGGTGCGTTGTTCACCAACAATAACTTCCTGCGGGGCATATCCTATAAACGAGAATACGAGCGTTGCATTGGCATCCGGTACTGTAATAGTATATTTCCCGTCGATATCTGTTATGGTTCCCGTTAACGATCCCTTGACCAAAATATTTACTCCGGGCATTGTTTCCCCGGTTTCATCGGTTACCGTACCTGCAATGGCAATACCTTGCTTGGTATGAGCTTCGAGGGAAGATACATCATCATCAACATTCACCGGACGCATTTGAGATTCTGCGGCTGGCGAATCCGTGGATGCAATTACTTCCAATATGGTAATTGTCAGGATGAAACATACTAATTTTGTGATACGGACGATTGGCAACCTTAAAAGGTTGTGAATTTGAAAATTATTCATAGATTTGTATTGTTTTTAATGATACATAATAACGACCTCACTGTGATTGGGGAATCATTGGTCGTTGTTGATTAAAACACTCACATAGCGCAAGGTGTAAATCTTGCGCTATTTTTTACATTGGATTTTACATTGGCATAACTTCAAATTTTATTAAACTTATAATACTATTACCTTCTTTGCATTAATAATGTTCAGAAGATAACAGCTATATTTTTAAAATATGTATTTAAATATTGTTCTTTTGAAAGAATATTGTACGAATGTTGTCAGTAAGGCAAAATGCAAAAACCTGCCGCCGTTTCCCAACGACGACAGGTTTACCAATATACTCCCGGGTGTTTTCAACTCCGGAAATGCACCAAACTTTTTGATAGAACGCTGATGATGCGGATCAAATGAATTTTTCACTGATCAAAATCCGCTATAATCCGTCACATCCGTGTCATCTGCGTACCATATTTCTTAATAATCCGTATTCTGTGGGTCGAAATTCGTCCAACTTTCTATCCAGTTGTCGGTATCCGAAGCAAAAGCGCCTACATAGGTTACTTTTTCGAAACCACTGCTTAACATTGCATCATCGAAGTTAGCTCCGGTAAGAAGGGGACTTCCGGCAACGGGGCCCCAGTTGGCATCAGTTGCAATGGCGCCACTTGATGTAATACTTTTTGGTTGTTTCAGCATCAAAGCAGATATATCGGTGAAATTCTTATTATTAAGACTTTCTTGATTGAAATAACTGATCGAAAACTCACCCTTCCAGGAACCATCCGTTTTTGAATCATCATCGGCTCCGAGTATACCCATACCTGCAAAATATATGTTTTTCAGTTTCAATGATCCGTCTGTAGCAAATCCCTGGGTATTTCCTTTGCCTTTGTCGAGAAGCAAACCTACAGGGTAACCTGTTGCTACGGAGTTGAAACAGCTCAGTTTCGAACTTCTGCGGATTTGCATGGCAGCCTGGAAGATACCCGTCCGGATACCTGAGTTTTCACCAAAACCCAAGCCGGTGATGTACGACTTGTCATTCAGGAAATTATCATCTTGTCCCCTGGGACCGATGAACGTTACATTGCTGAATACACAGGAAGTGTATGGTTCGATTAAGGTGCCGTCTTGATTGTTATCCGACTCGAAGCCATTGGAATTGGATTGGTCGGCAATGCGGGGATGGCGTACACCCAGCAGGAATTGCATTTTTCCGGAAAAGCCGTTGTCGGTATCGAAATCGTCGTCCCAACCATGGTATGCCACCAAGTGATTACAATTAACCGAGCCTCCGAACCATTCGAAAGAGTCGTCACCTGCGTAGGAAACCTGGATGTATTCAAGTTTTGTTCCACGACCTACCGAGCCTAATGTAAGCCCGTTGATTTCGTTATCAGTCGAGTACGGATATCCGCCGAATTCCAGACGGCAATATTTCATCACACCCGAATTATCATCATCGTCGCTACCGCCATGTTTGGCATTAACGCCTCCTTCAACGGTCATTTCGCCCTGGTTGTTTTTAGCTTTCCCGCAGATGATCACCCCGCCCCAGTCGGCAGCCATCCTTTGGCCTTTGGGTTTGGCGGAAGTGAATACAATCGGCGCATCCTTGGTACCTTCGGCCATAATTTTTGCACCACGTTCGATGATAAGCGATGAACCATTGGCTGCTTCCGTACCATCGTAACTTTTGTTGGTCCCCTTGATGATGGTTCCCGGCTCAATGGTCAGGGTAGCGCCTTCTTTCACGAGAATCCACCCTACAAGTGTATACACGCCTTTCTTCAGGGTATGTGATTTGGTGATCGAAAAATCTTTCTTTCCATCTCCAATTTGAGTGAAATCAGGCCCAAAGAGGAATGTTTCACCCGTACCGTCGTTGTTCGGGTTTGTATCCTTGGTTACAGTGATGGCTACATTCGTCTTGCCATTATCATTGCCGGTAATGGTTATCGTGGCGGTGCCGGGCGCAACACCTGTGATGGTGACTGTATTACCGCTAATATTTGCGGTTGCCACACCAGTTGCCGAGCTGGCAACTGTATAAGGCGCTTCACCGCCTGAAACAACTACTGTTCCCGTTGTACCTTCCTGTATGCTCACAGCGGACTGATCTACCGTGGGGCTTACCGAATCGTTGTCGTCCTTACAACTTGCAAGAAACATGGTTGCACAAGCAACCAACATTACACTAAAGTTTTTCAATGTTTTCATTTTTAATAAATTAATGATAAATGATTTGAATTTTTATTTAGATTTTTATAAATTTAATTTCAGACTGGCAGAGAAATTCCGTCCCGGTTTGAATTCCTTGGTAGTTTGTTCACGTTTTTGGAGGACTCCGGATTCATCATAGAATTGTGGAAATTGCTTAAAAACAACAGATTGTGCCAGTATGTCGCGCACGCCTGCATTGATCTCCCACCGCTTCCCAAACTTGTAGCTTACGGACAGGTCAATGGTATTGCGCGGCATTTCGTACATGTCGGGGATGTCATTGTCGATGCTTCCGCCTTGGCTGGTATCTACCTTACCGATACCCACAATACGCTTGCCGATGATATTGTACATCATTCCCACGGTGAGCGCCTGCTTGTTGTTCTGATAAAATAATCCTGCGTTGACCAAGTACGGCGACTGTCCCTGCATAGGCCGGTCATGTTCCCGGCTTTCTTCGCCGAAGGCCACTTTACTGTCAATAATAGCACCATTGATGGTAACCGAAAGGGCTGGCAATCCGATAAAATCCAGGTTTTTCTTCAAATCCAGCTCTATCCCATAGTTTTGGGCCGATTTGGCGTTTTCGTATGTGTAGGTGTACGAACCGCCTGCGTCAATAAACGTCCATTCAATCGGGTTGGTGAACTTCTTATAGAAAAGCGCCAAAGAAATCAATTCCCCGCTTGACGGATATATTTCGTAACGGAGGTCGAAATTCTGTATGTATGCCGGTTTCAGATCTGGGTTGCCTTGTACGAAACTGAACAAATCGAAATCATAATAGCTCGACGGCGATATTTCGCGGAACTCCTGCCGATTGATAGATTGTCCGTATGCAAAACGTACCAGGTTCGTTTTGTTGAGATTGTAAGTCGCATTCACCGAAGGGAAAAAGTCCGTTTGTTGATACTTCTTCGTTTCGGTAACATCGGTGGTAAGTGTGGTATAGTTAGTTAACCCCATGTTGTTGTTCTCGTAACGCACACCGGCGTATACGTTCAGGTTTTTCAACGGTATGTTGATACCCACGTATCCGCTGGCCAATAAGTCATCACCTTTATAATTGTTGGTTTTATCACTGGTGTCATATAAATAAAGCTTATCAGCAGCAAAATTTTCAGACACCATGATTTGTGTGGGCACATCACAGTATTCAAAATCATCGGGCAGATTGGATGATTTGTAGCGGTACAGGAAATATCTTGTATCGTACGCGCGGTCGCGATATTCGGCGTAAACCCCGGCTTTGAGCGCAGGTGTAAATGTGCCGAACCCGAAATTATGACTGAAGTTGATCCCTGCGGAGTACATATTCTCATCCAGCCGGATAAAGTCGCGTGTAATTCCATTATACTCAACGGCCATCAATCCATTGTATTTTGCACTGCTTGTCTCCTCCTGCTTATTGATGATTCGCCGATCGGGCTGGTTTTTGTTAGCATAAGAATAACCCACTGTCCAATCCAATTTGTTGGCAACCGAGAGCGTGTGTGTCCCGCTTAATTGGCCGGTATAGGCAGTACGGCTCGTGTACAGGTATTCGTCCTTTTGCTGCCCGTAGTACGAGCTTTTGTTCTCGTAACCATCGCGTTCGGTATAACGGTCACGTCCAGACTGGTTCAGTATATTGCGGAATTCCAACCGGTGGTTGTCATTCGGCATCCAGATGACATTGAACATCCCGCCTATCTTGGCTGTGGTTGTGTATTGATTATCGGTATACTTGTACAGGTATTCCGGTTGATCATCGCGGCTGTTGTATACGCCGTATCGTGAATTCTGCATATCGGCATAAGTGCGGCTGCTGTAACTATAATTGAGCGCAGCCACCAATCCCAATTGCCCTGAACCCATTTTGTGATAACGGTTGAGCATCATCGACAAGCGTTGGTCGGGTATCGGCCGGCGGGTATGCACTATCCAATCGTTGTTAAATCCGTCGCGGGTGACTTGTGTGATCTGGTCGGCATTGGTGGTTGCATCATTCTCCATGCGCTGAGCAGGCACGACACTGCGCATATCGCGGTAACCATTGTCAAATCCAAGAAAGTCACTACCACTTCCCTTGGCATATTTGAAATCCTGAAAATGAGTTTCGCTGTTGAAATGCACCCCATAACTTATCTGGAAAGTATTTTCCGAAGGCATATTCTTGGTTGCTACCTTGACGAAACCACCCGTAAAATCAGCCGGTAACTCCGGTGCAGGCGATTTTACGATCATGATATTTTCGATTTGCCCGCTGGGGATCATATCGAACGAAAAAGCCCGCGAATCAGCTTCAGAACTGGGTACCGCATTATTGTTGATCCATACGTTATTATAACGTTGTGACAGACCGCGTGCCACAATAAATTTATCGTCGATAATAGAAATGCCCGGTATCCGCTTGACGACCTCTGATGCGTCACGATCCTGCGTTTTGGAGATTTGTTGCGACGAAACGCCGCTCAGCACTAAGTTGGATGTTTTCAATGCATTGATCATGGAAACTTCCGAGTTCATCTTGCGCACGGCGGTCACTACCACTTCCTCGATACCTGTTGAGGCTTCTTCCATGGCAATGTTGGCCTCCGCCGTTTTACCCGCTTCCACTTTCACGTCGGTAACTTCCACAGAGTTATACGACACGAACGATACTTTCACCGTGTATGTACCCGGTGTCACTTTCATACTGTAATTTCCATCTAGGTCGGCAGTAGTGCCCATGGTGATCGATTCGATGACAATATTAGCGCCTACCATCGGTTCGCCGGTAGCTTTCTCAATAATTTTCCCACGTATTTCCCCCGTTTGCGCCATTGCCCATTGCGTAGCGCCCAGAAATACAACCCATACAAATAACTTCTTAATCATATAAATATTTCTAATTTCTAATTCCAAAATTTCTGATTCCATAGATTTTATTATGGAATTTTTGAATCGTGGAATGATTGAATTTTTCATGACAAAGGAATTATCTTCATGTTACGTGAATGTTTCGTTTGATTTATGTTTCGGTTATCGAATTGTTAAGGAATTGTTAAGTGGTTGATCGTTGAAGGCCGGAATGTGTATATTTAGTGCAATAATAATGCTTTGCGGCGCTTTCAATTGATTATTTTCGTTACTTTGCGAAATTGATATAAAATATCGCGAAAATCGTGTAAAACGGTTTGATATTTGCATGTTCATTTTTGGTAAAAGCATAAGGATATCAAAAAAATAAGGAAAATATTATTGGGTTTCCTGCTGGTGATCATTTCAGTGCCGACTATTTTGTTTTTTGTGATCAACAGCGAGAAAGTACAGAATATGATTGCACAACGGGTCACAGAAATGTTGTCGAAGGAATTGGGCAATCATATCTCGGTGGAAAATATCCGTGTGTCATGGTTTAACAAGGTTACAGTCAATAACCTTTGTGTGACGGGTCTTTATGGAGATACCATATTATTGGCGCCTGAAATTATCGGGCGCCTGAACATTTTTGCCCTTTCGTCACGACAGATCGGGATTCGCAAAGCAGTGCTCAACAATGCCGATATACGCTTGGCCATCGAACCGGAAACTGATGTGATCAATATCAAATTTATTGTCGATAAACTGAAATCCGAGGACACCACGCAAAATAAAGCCCCATGGATTTTTGGTATCAAAAACATCGAACTGAACGATTGTCATTTCTCCTTCAAAAATGTTTTGAAACCCTTTGACCGTCCTTTCGGGATGGATTATAGCGACATTGATGTGTCGAACCTCAACCTGATCGTATCCGATTTCCGTCCCGGCGAGGATGATCTTGGCGGGGTTGCTTTCCGTATCCGGAAATTAGCTTGCACAGAAAAATGCGGACTTCGTTTGGATTTCCTGTCAGCCGATTTTTTGGTCAACCATAGCAACTTATCGTTTAAAAACGTAAAGGCGATCACATCGGGTTCCAGGATGGAAGCAAAAGATGCTTCTTTCCATTTTGACTCGTTCCAGGATTTTGGCGGCGACGATTTTATTTCCAAGGTAACCATGAGCATGGACATTCGATCGTCGAATGTGTCGTGTCTTGATCTGGCCAATTTTGTGCCTTATTTTGGTAATTATCAGGACACTGTATCCGTATCGGGTAAAGTTACCGGAACTGTGGAAAACATGAAAGGGGAGAAAGTAACTGTGAAATTCGGAAAAATGACCCACGTACGTTGTAATTTCGATCTGAAAGGATTGCCCCAGTTGCGTTCGACCCTGATCTATGCCGATGTTACCGAGCTACTTACTTGCCCTTCCGATATGGAGAAAGTGCAGATTGCCAAGTCGCGTACCGGTCACGTCAATCTCCCGGAGACTATGCACCAGATTGCAACCCTTGGATTCAAGGGCAACTTTAGCGGCTTTTTTGACAATTTTGTAACCTATGGTACGTTTTCCACCAATCTGGGAAACCTTTCCACCGACGTATCTATCAAACCCGTTGCCAGCAATGATATCGACACCTCGTTTACTTTCCACGGCCGGCTGAAAACCGAGCATTTCCACTTAGGCAGGCTGTTGACACAACCATCCATCGGAAAAGTAACCATGTCAGGCATGGTAGAAGGATCGGCCTCCGGGAAAGGGGACATACATGCCACGATTGAGGGACAGATTGGTAGTCTTGAACTGTGGGAATACGAATATCGTAACATCGACGTTAACGGAACGATCAACAACCGTATGTACGACGGGAAACTGAGTATTGCCGAACCGAATCTCAAGATGGATTTCTCCGGAAAGGTGGATATGACCAATCCAATCCCCGCATATGATTTCTGGGCGAATGTGGAACGAGCCCGGTTGCATAAGCTCAAACTGGTGGAAAAAGACACCTCTTCGTTTGCGGCTTTCAGCATCAAAGCAGCATTTTCAGGGACCAATATTGATAACCTCAAGGGCGAACTGGACCTGAAAAATTCATTGATCCGACGCAACAACAGGGAGATGGAGATCAACAACCTGGAGCTTTTTACAAAAGCCATCAGTGACACCAACCGGTTCATCCTGCGCTCGGACATTCTCGACGCCGAAATCTGGGGTCAATATCAATTCCTGAAACTGCCCGAATCGTTCCTTTCGCTTGTAAAAAACTATGCTCCTGCGTGGGTATCAACTACGGTTAGCCCGGATAGCTTGTCGCACAATAACTTTCGTTTTGAGGCTGTGTTTAAAGAGACGGAAAAGCTCACCAATTTCTTTGTAAATGAATTTCTTGTATCGAACAGCACAAAATTGAAGGGAGTTTATAACCCGTCGCAAAAGGATGTTAATTTTGTGTTGGAAGTACCATACATGAATCTTGACGGTAAACGATGGCGCGGCCTGTATATTAACGGGGCCATCGAAGATTCGACTTTTGTGGTTGAATCAGGTAGCCGTGCTTTCAGAGTGAATGACAACATGGCATTTGAACACCTGACCGTATTGGCGCGTGCAAGGGGCGATAGTGTAGGACTGGATGTGAGGTGGAACAACTGGGATACCGTGCTTAACCGTGGGAATTTAAGTTCCAAGATCTTTTTCCTGAAAAATCCCAAACGAAAAATACCGTCGATCCATGTCTTCTCGACGCCCGGCCAAATCATCACAGCAGGCGATGTGTGGAAACTTTCGCACCAGGGAGTAACAATCGACTCTACATCTGTCAGGATTGATAAGTTGCGGATGTTGAGGGACGACCAGGAAATCCAGGTTTCGGGAACTGTTTCGCAACGAGAGGAAGATAAATTATTGGTAAATGTAAAAAATCTGAACCTGTCGGTGCTAAACTCATCTTTGCAGTTCGACAAGCTGATGCTTGGCGGAATTGCCAATGGTTCGGCTTCGCTGTCGAACCTGTATGATGTTCCTGTTTTTGTATCCGATCTACATATTGACGACTTCGCATTGAATGACGGGTTGTTTGGGAGCACCAACATTTCGGCTTTGTGGAACAGGTTTAACAGGAGTGTCCGCATCGAAACCGAATCGTTGTTGAACGACTTACGCACCTTGTTGGTGAAGGGAAATTACTATATTGACAATCATGAATTAAATTTTGATGTACACCTCGAAAAAGTGCCGGTAAATGTGTTGCAGCCCTATCTTGAAAATGTATTTACCGGGTTGGAAGGTACCTTATCCAGTCGGATAAAAGTTACCGGGAACCTTAGCCGTCCTTTGCTGAACGGAGAAATCGAAATGCGGCGTGCAGCCCTTGTGCTCGATTACACCAAAACCCGTTATAGTTTTTCAGGAAACACCATCGTGAATGACAATAAGATACAATTCAAAGGCATGGACTTTTACGACCGTTACGGCAATTTGTGTAAAGGCGATGGTTTCATTTCCACCACCAACTTCAGGGATATTGCTTTTGACTTGTGGTTCAATACCACCAACTTTGAAGTGCTGAATACGCAGGCGCGTGATAACAACCTTTTTTACGGGAAAGCATATGCTACCGGGAAAATCCATGTCCTGGGAACTCCGGGGGATTTACGTCTCGATATAGCAGCGCGTACCGAAAAAAACACACAATTTAACATCCCGCTTTCCTCAAGCGATGAGATTTCTAAAACGACATTTATTACCTTTGTCGACCATACTCCCCGGGCTCAGAAACGCCCGTCCGAACTGCGCCGAAGACGGATCGCCGCAGCTTCGGACGAGCCTGTGCCGGAACCGAAGTTTATTGTCAATATGGATTTGGATATTACCCCTGATGCCGAAGCTAAGTTAATTTTCGACTCCAAAATCGGGGATGAAATAACCGCGAGGGGAAGCAGTAACCTAACGCTCAATATTGCCAACAACAAGTTCGATATGCTTGGTACCTATACGGTTGATGAAGGAAATTACCTTTTTACATTACAGAATGTCTTCAACAAAAGGTTTACCATTGAAAAAGGCGGTATCATCACCTGGAATGGTGATCCTATGAGTGCATTGATCAACCTCAAAGCAATTTATACGGCCAAGCCTCAGCTCCAGAACCTGGTAGGCGAAAGTGAAAACAGCAATTCGAGACGTTCCATCCCGGTGGAATGCGTATTGAATATCAGTAACAGACTAACCAATCCTAACGTTCGGTTCGAATTGCAGATGCCCAATGCCGACCAGGTGACGCGCTCATTCCTTGCTGCAGCCACCGGTACCGAAGAGTCGATGACACGCCAGTTCCTTTCTTTACTGGTGGCCAACAGTTTTTATCCCGATCCCAATATCGGAACGGGAGGTTCATCAGGTGCAGGGCTCGAAACGATGGGGTTGGCCACCGCTTCCGAATTCCTTACGAACCAATTGGGGCGCATGCTCTCGGGTAATGATTATGATTTAGGTTTTTCTTACCATCCGGGTACGGATATGGCCAGTCAGAATATTGGGATGGACTTTGCTACGGAGAAGTGGAGCGTGCACATGGATTACGATGTGGGTGGTTCGAAAGTAGCGGAAAACTCAGGCAGTGTTGTGGGCGATGTTACGTTCGAATATAAGTTCAATAAAAGTGGCAAACTGCGCTTCAAGGCTTTTCACCGGACAAACGATTATCAATTGTCACAATCGCTTTACACACAGGGAGTCGGTCTGCTATTCCGCGAAGACTTTGATAGCTTGAAGGATTTGTTCAAACGCAAATCGTCGACCCCGGCCAATCGTCGTGAAGATGACTCTGAACCAACCGATGACTCTGAACCCGACTCTTTGACAAATGGTAGCAACAAGCCAGCCACGGCGTCGATAGACGCAACCCCGGTATCGAAATGATTATCGGCTTTGGTAGTTTTGAGAAAACAGTTATACTAAAGTGAAAGTGGTTTTCGGATTTTAAGTTGTCACTCCCTCGAATGTTTGGAATTTAAAATTAATTCGCTCCCTCAACTCATCGGCATATTGCCCGATACCTTTATAAAATGTCATTATCCGTTCTTTGAACTGATTAAAACCAGGATAATACTTCAAATTGATCACCTTCCCGTTGGCAAATTTTCAAAGCCGTTCAATCAGGTTCAGGTTGGGCGAATATGGTGGTAATAATGAGAGTTTTATTTTATCCTGTGAGACAATAAGCTCTTTTACTTCAGCGCTTTTGTGATATGTGGCATTGTCCAGGTAGATGGTCACGGATTGTTTATCCGTATATGTTTCAAAGCATTTTTCCAACAATTTGATGGTCGCCTGCCCGTTTACGGTTGTATCCTCCACCATAACCACTTCTTG
>JAVBSH010000145.1:0-8585 GCA_031547085.1 Bacteroidales bacterium | reverse complement strand
CTTTCGTAATTTAGCATCCGAATTTCTTCTTCGGGGAGGTTCAATTTGGTAAGCATCTTATTGGCGGATTTGACACCTGCAAAGATGCTTACTTTTTTACTTTTTAAACGCACAATTTTACTCCGCGAGAAGTATAATAATCTATCAAAGAATTATTGAATCATCATTCTATTTGACGCACTTATTTTTTAACCATCACTAAAAGAAAAATGAGGGGCATTTGTTTCATCTTAACAGTATGTTTTACACTGTCGGTCAGCGCCCAGTTTGTCCATCCCGGCATATTGCACACCAAAGCTGACCTGGATTTTTTCAAAGCTAAAATCCAATCCGGCAAAGAGCCTTGGAAGTCGGCATGGCAACAATTACAAAATTCCGATTTGGCGCAACTGTCGATCAAACCGAAGGCGATCTCCCATATTTCGTGCGGGTCGTATAATCTGCCCGATAATGGGGGAACTGAGTTTTACAATGACGGGAATATTGCATATACCATGGCTTTACAGTGGTATGCAACGGGTAACAAGAAATATGTGGAGAAAGCAATTGAATTCCTGAATGCATGGTCGTATACGCTCGATTCAGTAACCAATCACAACAAACAATTGAAGATTGGGGTGGCCGGGGTTAAATACCTGAATGCTGCCGAAATCATCAAACACACCTATAACGGATGGAAAAAGAAAGACCAACAGGCTTTCGAAAAAATGATTCTGGGGAAGTGGTATCCAGTGATCGAAAACTTTGTGCCGAAATATAACGGTAATTGGGATGCGGCCATCGGTCAAACCATGTTATGCATCGGCATTTTCCTCGACCGGCAAGATATTTTCGACCGTGCCTACAACCATTTGCTGAAAGGCGAGACCAATGGAGCGATTAACTGGTATTTCAGCGAAACGGGACAATGTCAGGAAAGCGGACGCGACCAGCACCATACGCAAATGGGACTTTCATACTTAGCCAATGCCTGCGAAGTTGCATGGAACCAGGGATACGACCTGTATGGAGCTTATAACAACCGATTGGCCAAAGGATACGAATATACCTGCAAATATATGTCGGGAGAGGATGTGCCATACGTTCCGTACGTTACATTTTACGGCAGGACGGTTTTCGGAACGGAAATATCGGCTGACAGCCGTAGAACATTCTTCCCGATTTACGAAATAGCGTACCGCCATTATCACGGAAGAAAAGGAATGGAAATGCCTTATACCTGGAAATCAATCACCAAAACCCGTAACGAAACGATCAGTGGCGGATTTATGCCTTGGGCTACCCTTATGTTTGCAGGGTATCCTTAATATCGATTAAAAACAAAGAATCGTTAGGTTTCAATTTACAATGCGTGTTCGCACACAAAAATATAATTTTCGACTCGTGTTCGCACACGGGATAACAATATGTAAGTTTATTTAACAATATCATGAAAAACACATTCCTCTTGTTGTGTCTGACATTGACACTGGGCAGTTGTAAAAGAGAATCGTCCCATCCGAGGATATACATTACCGATGGTCAAAAATATGCTTTTACCAACAAGTTGCAAACAGTTGATTGGGCGAAGCAATCGTACGAAAAGATCAAATCGGGGGTTGATCCGTATGTGGACCGGCATCAGACCGATCCGGAGTGGATCATCTCGCGTATGCAGATGTACTGGGACACGCATTACGAGCGGGTGTATGTTAACGGCAATGCTTTCTCGCACGGGACGGGACGGGCGCCGGTGCCCACGGTGAAGTTTGCCGGTAACCGCGACTGGGCTACCGACTATGCCATGCCTTCACTCGAAGATACGCAACCTTACATGGACGAAAAAGGCATGTACCTGCAAAACATGAAGAAAGAAGGTCTCCCGTGGGAATGGGTACATCCGTCGAAATCCGGTCGTATGATAGCCCCGATGAACGAACGTATCATGGCAATGGCTGCCAATGCCGCCTTTCTGTACTGGCACACCGGCGAGGAGAAATATGCCAAATTCGCTTCCGACATTTTCCTCACGTATGTGAAAGGGATGCACTACCGCCGCGAGCCTTTTGCGTTGGAGAACTACGGTAATAGCCACCTGATGGGACTAACCGCTTTCGAGGTAATCCTCGACGGGGTAATTTCCCACATGGCTGTGTGTTATGACTTCATATACAATTACCTGAACCGTAACGGCGCTGATTTCGATATGATCGCCTCGGTGTTCAAACGCTTTGCCGAACAGGAAATCATGTATGGTGTGCCTGACAACAACTGGAATATCTTTCAGGCACGGTATGTTACTTATTTAGCACTTGCCCTCGAAGACAATTCTTTCTACAAGGATGGCCGTGGACGGCAATATTACCTCAACGAAATCCTCAACCACACCACCATACGGCAATTTGCGCTGAAAGAAATGATCGACGAAACATTCGATCCCGAAACAGGCCTGTGGCCCGAATCGGCAACCTACTCCATGAGCGTATGCAAGGACATGCTCGATGTGATTTGCCTGATCGACAATGCCGAAAACAACCACATGTTAGACACATTCCCCGTGATGAAAAAGGCGGTTCCGGCCACAGTGGAATACCTGTTCCCCAATGGCCGTGTTACTGCGTTCGGTGATGCCAGGTATGTACCCCTGTATCCGCAATCGTTCGAGATGCTGATCGCCCTGTACCGCAAATACGGTGAGCCGGAGAACGAAAAAGAGCTGACGCAGGTACTCACTAAGTTGATCGCCGACAGTGCTTACAATCGTAACGAAAACAAGGACATGTTCCCGCTGTTCTTCTATGTTGATCAACTGATGGACATTACCCCGGCGGAAACCACATACGACCACCTGATCCGAGACACCTACTACGCGCCCAATGTCAGTTGGCTGATACAACGCAACGGCCGCGACAGGCAAAACGGCATGGCCTTCACACTCACGGGCGCTTACGGCAACCATGCCCATGCCAACGGTATCTCGCTCGAAATGTATGGTAAAGGACTGATGCTGGCGCCCGAAAGCTCATTCGGCATTACCTACGGCACACGCGACAATCAGGAATATTATGCCCGTTTTCCGGCGCACAACACGGTGATTGTCGACGGTAAATCGGACTACGGCATGATGCGGAGCAACTATCCGTACAAAATGCTCTCATGTTACCCGGCGCATGCCGAAAACCTCCTGCCGGCGGACAAGGTGAACTTTGCCCATGTTGAATATACCGAGCCGAAAACCGATGCACGTCAAAATCGTCTCACCAGCATCATCCGCACCGGTGAAAAGTCGGCTTACATGGTGGACATTTTCCGGTCGGCACGCAACGATGGGAAGGATATCAAGCACGAATACCTGTACCACAGCATCGGGCAAGGGATTGATGTGATGAATGGCTCGGGGCAGAAGTTATCACTTTCGCCCACAAAAGAGCTCTCGTCCGAAGCAGGCGATATGAACGGCTATAATTATTTCGAAAACAAGAAAGCTGTGGGTTATGATCAGGACTTCACGGCTCGCTTCCGTATCGACCTCAAGCAACAGGATGACTTGATGGTGAACTTATGGATGAAAGGTTACCCGGGAAGGACTATTTTTGATGTGATGTCGCCCAAGTCCAATGCCTTCGTCAAGGGCTCCATCCCGGATGAATTGTTAGGCAAACCGTTGCCGACACTCATCGTAAAACAGAAAGGCGAGGCGTGGACTCGTCCGTTTGTTGCGATCTATCACCCCTGCACTTCCGTGGAGAAGTCATCGGTAAAATCGGTCAGCTACTTTGGCAATACCGGCGATTTTGTCGGGATCATGGTACAATCAACTTCCCGAAAGGATTATATCTTCAACAGCGCGTCGGGTGAGCCCGAGATCATGCACCACGACCTGTGGTTCAAAGGTAAATACGCAGTCATAAGCGATGCAAACGGCACACTGGAAGGTCTTTTCCTTGGCAATGGCCGGTTCCTTGCAAAAGGAAAATGGAGCATTGCATCGAAAAACGCGGATGTGCAGGCATCCTTGAATCGTAATGGCGATGTCTTAGACTTGGCAGCTTCCGGCGACATCACCCTGACCATACCTGTAACCGGGAACCGGCAACCCGAATTGACAAAACCCGGTAGCGGCGAAAAGTTACAAGGTTCACTGGCCGATGGAGTCCATACAGTACAGGTTCCTGCCGGAAAGTACCGGATAAAATTGTAAATGTTAGTTCGGCGAAGTCTCCAGACTTCGTCGCGCTAAAAGGAAAGCTCCGGCTTTCCATCAGGTACACGGCGTAGCGTCTTCGCTACGCCGAACGTCGATCGGAACCGAAAATCAAACCAACCAAATAATTATCATAAACAAAATCAAATTTAGTACCGAAAAAATCAGTATCGTCGGCAGCGGAGCTAGCATTCAATAAATCACCAAAATTCGAAAGCCAACAATCTAATTTTAAATTGTTGGCTTTTTATTTGTGGTACCACTCGTACTAACGAAATGCAATTAGTCTATTATTTGTAATCATAGAAAAATGGCCAAAAACATCCTAATATGCAAGTAAAATAAGCACATTGGAAGCATAAAAACTATTGCAAAAAATTGCATCGAATTTCACTAAGTTGAAAATAAGTGGGGATTTAGTGGGGATTTTTATAATAATGTCATATCTTTGTTGTGCATTTAAGATAATATAGTATGGCAACAATTTACTTGACGCTGTCCGTAAAGTCGGATACGAATCCGCAGAAGGAAATCAGGATACGGTTTAAGCATGGTAAAATAGACCAGCAAGCCAAAACAAATATTTTCATTCTAGCCGAACATTGGAACGATAAGACGCATGAAATAATTGTCCCTAACTTTCGGATACCCACTGATGAAAAAAAACAACTTGTAAAGCACCTAACTGATAGTAGCGAGAGATTATCAAGCTTAACAGCTGCGGTTCAAACAGGATTTCGCAACGCTGATAAAAGCCATATTCCTTTGGATTGGCTAAAATGTATTATTGATAAATTCAACTTTCCGGAGAAATATGATCCGAAGCTGGCGGAGCCTGAATTTAAGACATTATTGCAAAGTGTTGACCATTTTGTGCAGACAGCGCCTTTGCGAAAAGACAAAAAGACCGGCAGGCTTTTGACCGAAAACAATACAAAGCAATATCGAACAACCGCAAGACATTTACACGAATATGCGGAATATGTAGGAAAACCGGATTTTGAGTTTTCAGAGATTGATCATAAATTTTATGACGGCTTTGTTGCCTACCTCCAGGGTAAAGAATTTACGCAAAACTCAGTCGGGAAATACATCAGAGCGTTAAAGGTGATGCTTGGCGACGCTGTGATGAAAGGAGTTAACGACAATATTTCATTCAAAAGTTTCTATGTCTTCAATGAAGATGTTGATTCGATTTATTTGAATGAAGTGGAGTTGCAGCAAATAAAAGAGGTAAGCCTTTCGACCATTCCACACCTAGATCGAGTTCGGGATTGGTTTTTATTGCTATGTTGGACAGGGTGTCGGTATTCAGATTTGCATAAAGTTGTCACTAATGATATTAAAGATGGATGTATTTCATTCCATCAGCAAAAGACAAGCGATAAGGTGATGATACCATTACACCCTGTTGTATTGGAAATATTGGACAAGTACGATAACAATATGCCAAAACCGATAGCTAATCAAAAATTTAATGAAGCAATAAAAGACGTTTGCTGTCATGCAGGAATAAATGGGGTTGAAACCATGACGCGAACTGTTGGTGGACAGTTGAAAACCGAAAAATTTGAGAAGTGGAAACATGTTTCAAGTCATACAGGACGTCGTTCGTTCTGTACCAACATGTATAAACGAGGTTTACCCACTCTGATGATAATGTCAATTTCGGGACACCGAACGGAAAAATCATTTTTGAAGTATATCAAAGTAAAGCAGAGCGAACACGCCGAAATGATGAAAAAGGCTTGGGAGAATATGTATAAGTAAAAATTGAAAAAAATATGGAAATAGATCTGTTAAAGTACGGGCTGAGTAATGAAGTGTGTTTTACAGCCCCTGACTTCAAAATATTTGAAGGAGAAAACACATTTCTTGTATTTTCGGGTGTTTACGGAAAATATAAGTTCGACTTTCGCGAAGTTCAAAAAGATACGGAATTAGGGAAACTATGCCAGCAATATACGACTACAGACAGGCATTCCCCGGATATCAGGCCAATAGCAACGAAAATTATGAATATGGTTTTTCAGTTTGATAATTGCGACTATGAATCATCAAAAATGGCCTATTTAAAGTATTGGGCTATGCTTCCTAATGATGACAAACTCAATGGAGGCTTTTACGACAAACCGTATCTTGAAGTTCTTAAAGAGTGGCTTGTCTTATACATGAATAAACTCACCCCAGAGATCAGAAATAGCAATAAATTTGACAGTGATGAGACCTTGTCAGAACAAATGAAGGTAAATATATTAGGGGAAATAAAAGCCCACCTTGAAGCTTCTCAAAAAACCATATCACGTGATAATGCACGTGAATTGTGCAATTTTTATAACTGGATAGAAGAATCAAGTATCGAAAGCTGCGATAACAAACAAAATCCTACAGAACCAGAATCCGACAATCACAAGCAATATACTTCTGATACATCGAAAATCATTGCTGTTTACAGATTTTGTATTGATGATAATATTATTGATAGTTCCATTTCGGAACTTGATTTTATAAATGATGTAGCCCAAGCCAACTTTGCACACATCTATGATAATGCTAAAAGAAAAAAAGCGGGAAATAAGTGTAAATATATCATTTCAGTTTTAAGGGCTAATTTTCCAAATGAATGGTATGCTAATGCTGCACATAGCATAAATACTGAAACAAATAAACTAACCGGAAGGGATTATAGATATGGATGGAAACAGAAAGCCGATGCATTAAGATGAAGCGATATTGATCGCCTTGCCCCCTGTATGCCCCCTGCTAACCTGTTGTTTAATTATTGTATTATGTTAAAATACATAAATTTACAGCTAATATATTTTTTCAGTTAAGGGTAAAACTCACCCACGCCCCCCCCCAAGATTCCACATTAATTTTGTCTTGCCAGAACAACCCGAAACAAGTGTCAATGTTCGGGGACGTTTCAAATAGATTGACACCTATTCGGAAACGGGCGAAATCCTATAAGTAATTATCATGTATAATGTTATAGATTTGGCAAGACAATGCCCAGACTTAAATATCACCGTAAAACTGGGCGATCTAATTGAATTGGTGGATTATAGTGTTAAGAAATCACGACAAGAACTGGAGCGATTGATCACCGACGCGAATACAGAAACGTATCCAGGCGTTGATCAGGTATCAAAAATACTTGATGTGAATAAAACAACTCTCTGGCGTTGGCAAAAGCAAGGCTATTTAGTGCCTATTGAAGTTGGCGGCAAACGTCGTTATAAGATGAGTGATGTTAAACGAATATTGGAGGGAGGGAAGTAGTATGCAGACAAAAAAAGGCGCACCCGAAAGCGCACCCCTTGACTCTTTGAAACAACAACAGGACAAAGGTAAGCATTTAGACCAATTAAAGCAAACACAGCTTGCATTTTTTACCGAACCATCGACAATGATGGAGGTTGCCAGAAAAGTAGGCATTGATAGGGCTAATGTATGCTGGTATGTACGTGATTTGCGCAAGGTCGGTGCAATATGGCTGGTTCGCAAAGGTGTCTGCCCGATTACTCGTTATCCTGGCGTTGGATTTTGGACTACGGATCCAAAGCTCGTTGAAAATCAACCTGTACAACTTTCACTCTTTTGATTATGGCAACGAATTCAAGTATAAAAAGGCTGAAAGACCTCTACATGATTGAGCACTACAAGCGGTTGCCAAATATTCCCCAGAATGCCCGTTTTGCTCCAAAGTTTTCCGACAAAACCGCGAACGGATTAACAAAGTGCATCATCACCTTTTTGAAACTGTCGTCCTGGCAGGCAGAGAGAATCGGAAGCTCTGGGCGCGTGATCGACCGCAGCAAGGTTGTGACAAACTGCATAGGACAAACCCGTCGTATTGGTTCCGCACAATGGATTAAAGGCAGTGGAACAAATGGAACGGCTGATATCTCCGCAACCATATCCGGAAGGTCGGTTAAAATTGAAGTTAAGATCGGCCATGATAGACAATCCGACGTGCAAAAAGAATATCAAAGGCAAATTGAAGCTGCCGGCGGCGTTTATTTGATTGCAAAAGATTTTTATAGTTTCCTGCAATGGTACGACTCGTTCATAAAGGAGGTGAGTCATGGGGGCTAAACGCATGTTGACACTTGACGAACTTGAGGCAAGTGTAAGAATACAAATAAAATGGAAATAGTAGCCAAATCAAACAGTAATGAATTCAATTTCCTAGCGTATATTGATTCAATTGATACCGGATTATTTTTAAATACCTTTGAAAAAGGTCTGGATATAATCACTGAAAGGCATTTCAGTGAGCGTGATAGCATGAGCGATTCGCAACAAAAACTTGCCAGACAGGAAATGGAAGAAATGACGCAGTTTTACGAATTGCTGCAAAGTGTACGCGCTTTGTCAGCGTATCGTGAAAGAGTGAGTG
>JAVBSH010000262.1:0-3614 GCA_031547085.1 Bacteroidales bacterium | reverse complement strand
GTCGCTTAGTCACCTTGGAACGGGTGATCGCTTTTCCTTTCCAATCGGTTGAGTCCATATCTACAATTTATGGATACAAAGTTACAAATATGGAACGAGTTTTATTATTAATATTATCAAATTTTTTACACCCCACCTGCCGGGTCTTCGAGACCCAGCAGGTCAGTTGTATCATTAACCTATTTCCGGAAATTTCCATGGGCCCCGGTATTTCGGTTTGAGAAATTTATCGGCCTCAGAATTGCCTGTAAATCGTTTCTTGTCATTATCGTAATACAAAGAAGCTCCACCCAGGCGAGCCGATATATTTCCCAGATGCGCATATTTAGCACATAAACTCCCATTTTCGATGGTACAAGCCGTTTGTTTATTGCGGGTCTTCACACATTCCAGAAAATTGGTTACATGAGCCTTATGATCTTGATAATCTGCTTTTACAACAGTTTCTGGTAGCTTCGGGGCGCTTGCCTTTCCATCCCATTCGGAGTAAATTTCCCAACTATCGCGATTCGCGACCAGGGTTCCGTTGGTTCCGCGGAACAGGACACCGTAATTCCGGTTATAAGGCCCTGTTTCCGTACCTGCATTGTGCTCCCAGCTCATTACAGCATGGTCAAACAGGTAGGATACCGTTTGTGAATCGTATGTTTCCTGGGCTCCATTGGGATAAAAGAAGTTTCCACCGGTAGAAACAATCCTCTTGGGCATTGTTTTTATATCCAGCCCCCAAAGCGCCATATCGAGCAGATGGACGCCCCAATCGGTCAACAAGCCGCCCCCGTAGTTCCAGAACATGCGCCACGAACCGTGAAACCGTTGCGGATTGAATGACACCTTAGGAGTGGGGCCTAACCATGTTTCAAAATCGACACCATCGGGAATCGGCGAATCGGGAATACGTTGCGGCATGGCTGCATAATTGAAATTTGCCCAGACATGTGCATGCCCAATGGTTCCCAACTTCCCGGAACGGATATATTCAACCATTTCCTGCCAATGTTTTGAACTTCGCTGTTGTTGCCCTACCTGTACAACCCTGTCATATCTTTTTGCCACGGCCACCATTGCATCACATTCGGCAATACTGTTACTGGCAGGTTTTTCGACATATACATCTTTGCCTGCGGCGCACGAATCGACCATCTGTAAACAATGCCAGTGGTCGGGAGTTCCGATAATGACAATATCCACATCCTTACGATCCAATATTTTCCTGTAGTCGCCATATTGGGCAGGCTTTAGACCTTTCGAACCGGCAAGTTCCTTTGTCCTTGCATCAAGGATGTTTTGATCGATGTCGCACAATGCGACACACTGCACTTCATTGTGAGGCAAAAAATCCATCAGGTTGGCCCACCCCATGTTTTTACAACCTATCAACGCTACATTGATTTTATCGTTGGCCGACACTCCGGCCTGCACCGTATTCACCAGTGACGGCATAGCCATTGCAGCAGCCGCCATTGATGACGATTTCAAGAAATTTCTCCGTGTGATACTCATGATTTTATAAACTTAGAAACTATTTAAATTTATAGAGATTGCTTCGGCTATCGCCTCGCAATGACGTTCAATTTCGTCATTGCGAGGACGAGGAACGAGGACGAAGCAATCCATAAGCGCTTCATTCTTCAATAACTGTTATACCCCGACCCGGCCTCCTTCACTCTTTTCCATACATTACCGTCCTGTCCAACCGCCGTTTCAGTTCATTGGCGTACTTTTTACCAATGGTATCTTTATGAACGGTAACCCATTCGGTAAGTTTGGTGGTACCGGCTGGAGGCGAATCCGTGCAGAGTGTATTGGCTTTTAGCCCTTTAATCTCCTCGCGTGTCACCAGGTTATCCTTCATTACCCAGCCCACGATCTTGGAAACCCAATAGCCGAATTCGTCGGGCATTGGAAAAATCATGCGTTCCCTGCCCAGGATAATTTTCGACATGGTTTTCACAAGCCCACGGTAAGTAAATGTTTCGGGTCCGGTAGCATCCACGATGACATTTGTCGTTTCACCACCGTGTTTTACAGCCAAAGCGGCATAATCTTCCACAAAAATGGGTTGCAGCTTGTACGACCCGTCGCCGAAAGTGCCGAACACGGGAAACTTGCGGATCATCCATGCGATATTGTTGATAAGGATATCTTCATCACCAAACAACACTGCCGGCCGCAGGATGGAATAACCCATACCCGACTGCATCAACGCTTTTTCCAGTACGCCTTTACCGGCAAAATATTCCAACGGCGAGTTCTCATCGGGGTTGGTGATACTGGTATGTACTATGCGCTGTACTCCGGCTTTACGGGCTGCATCGAAGAGGATGAGTGTATTCTTTACTGCTTCCGAATGTTGGAAGGTAGAATGGTTGAACCGTACCCAATAAGTATTGTAAAGTACCGATACACCTTTTAATGCTTCCACCAACTTATCGGGCTGGTCGAAATAGTAAGGTGATATACCAATGCTGTTGCCAAACTCGTTATGGCGGTGTGTCGAATTGGTGAGCGTCATCACTTGCTCGCCATTTTCGAGCAACAGCCGTGTAATATATTTCCCGGAAAACCCAAAAGCACCGGTTATTGCATGGGTATTGTTTTGCGGCATTTTAATGTTATTATTATGGCCTGTAACAGGTCAATCATGCCCGCTAAATTACAATTAATTTTCCGTGAGCCAGTATCATTTATCAATCTTTCTGTCTATCAGCAGTAGCTATGGGGTATGTAAAAGTAAGTTATGCAACCGGTATAAAACCAAATATAGACGCTGCTGTAAAGCAAAATATCAAAAAATCTACACATAAAATATTGTTTTGCCTGCTTCTTAGCTGTACTTATCCTATACTTTAGCTGTACTTGTCCTGTACTTGTCTCAACTAAACAGGATTGCTTAAATTAATTGCGTGCTAATAAAACAAAACAATGACAGATATTGGTTTAACCTGTCATTGTTCTTTAGGAATAATATCAACAATGGTTATATACTTCAGATTACATCTTTATAATTCCCGTTCTTCATGCGTCATATTTCTGGGAATGTCCGATGCGGAGATTGTAATTTTGTCGCCATCCAGACTTTCGTTGGTTTGAGTGGCAGTGTATGTCCAAACATATCCCGAAGCATCGGGTTGTGCATTACCTTCTTCTACCAGCGAACCGTCGGAGTTGGTAATGTTGACCGTTACGGATTTGACCAGAAAATCGTCGTGCACGCGGATGTTGATGGTATCACCGGGCTGGCCGGTGTAGCCCGATACATCGACATTTTCGATATCGGGCGCATTGAAAAAGTCGGCTACCGCCACATTAGATAGTGTCTATTATATATTGATATAAATAGTTATCATTGCAGTCAAAAATGGAGATTATGTTAAGTATTGCTGAATATTTTTGTCCCAATGAGCACTGAAAGGATTATGGACTTCGAGATCAGAGGAATATAGTCAAAGCCGGGACTTACCTCAAAGGAGGGGGAAAGAAAGCAGATGCTCAAATGTAATATTTGTGGCCAGCGGTTTTCCGAAACACGCAACACTATTTTTGCTCATTGTCATTATAGCGATAAGGAAATTGGTCAAATCATCACCTGTTCCATAGAGGGCAATGGAGTT
>JAVBSH010000072.1:0-6025 GCA_031547085.1 Bacteroidales bacterium | reverse complement strand
GGAAATTGTAAAGGTCGAGGATATTAAACAGTGGAAAAATGAAAATATCGGGGAAAGCCTTTTGGGGAAAAGAAATAAGTTGTTTAAAAAGTGGAACGATGATCTTTGTTGATAAAACCCAAATTTTTTACACCCCACCCGGCAGGTCTTATTAAGCAGACATTAAGACCTACCGGGTTTTTAAAACCCAGCAGGTCAGAAACATTTCTATTTCAGATTCGACCGCGAATACACGATCTGCATGCCTTCATAATGTTTCAGGATTCCGGGCAGGCGGGTCATGAATTCATCGTAGTTCCTGCCGTCTTTAGGAGTCCACACGACTTCGGCCATTGCAGCCAAACGGGGGAACAACATATAATCCACATGGGTTTCGGTGGTAATGTATTCGCGCCAGAGGTTGGCCTGTCCGCCCAGGATATGTTGCGCTTCCTTTTCGGTGAGCGATGCCGGCGTGGGGTCGAAGCTATATACCTTTTCCAAAGGTACGTAACCGCCAATAGACAATGGTTCGGTTTCCTTGTTCTGCGACTGGTAATAATCGAAATAACAGTACGAAGTGGGTGCCATAATGACATCGTGCCCCTGTTTTGCCGCAGCAATGCCTCCTTCGGCACCACGCCACGACAGCACGATGGCGTTGGGCTCCAGCCCGTCTGCCAATATCTCATCCCAACCGATGATCCGTTTTCCTTTTGAGTTAACGAACTTTGCCATACGGTTGGTGAAATAGTTCTGCAACTCGTGTTCATCTTTCAATCCCTGTTCTTTTATCTTTGTCTGGCAGTGGTAACAGTTTTGCCAGCGCAGTTTGGGACATTCGTCCCCGCCAATGTGGATATATTCGCCGGGGAACAGTTCCACTACTTCGGCAATCACATTTTCAAGGAACTCAAATGTGTTGTCCTTAGGGCAATACACATCATTGAATATACCCCACAAGCCTTCCACTTCAAACGGTCCGCCTGAGCATGACAGTTCGGGATAAGCAGCCAGTGCAGCGACGGCATGTCCTGGCATTTCGATTTCGGGAATGATGGTGACAAATTTCTTTTTCGCGTAAGCTACTACATCCCTTATCTGTTCCTGGGTGTAATACCCACCGTAACGTTCCTGGTTATACTTGCGCCCCGTGGTTACATAAGGGCCGATGAGTGTGCGGTCGCGCCAGGCGCTTATCCCGGCCAACTTGGGATATTTCTTGATCTCGATGCGCCAACCCTGGTCGTCGGTCAGGTGCCAGTGGAAACGATTCATCTTGTGGAAAGCAATCTTGTCGATGTATCGTTTCACCGCACTAACATCAGCAAAATGGCGGCATACATCAATCATCAAACCGCGGTGTTGGTAGCGGGGAGCATCCTCAATTGCAGCGCATGGAACGGCCCATGTCACATTTTGAGCAGTAACATTGCCTTCGATTTCGGGCGGCAACAATTGGCGGATGGTCTGCATGGCATAGAAAAACCCGGCCGGAGCGCTCGCTTCTATCTCGATCCTTTTCTTGTCGATCTTCATCTTGTAAGCCTCCTTGTTGGTGATGGAGCTATTGAGCTTGCAATAGACCATGTTATCACCGGCCTTGATTTTATCCTGTGAATTGTCTTCAATCCTGACATTCAGCCCGGTTGACAGAAGAATACGTTCCAGCAATGCAAAAGCGGCATTGTGCATATCCTCGTCGGCTGAGGGAATCACGATGCGGGTATCGTTGTCGAAAATAAATTGTCCCGATTGGGCTTTCAGCTTCACGGGTTTGGGAATAATATGATAAGTGTTGGTTTGCGCAGAAACCATTGCCGATAAGGTGCATATCATTACACAAAAGATGATCCGTTTCATCAGTATGGATTTTGGTTTAAATTTTAGAATTTTACGATACAAATATATCATTTTTACGATTCATACGAATCAAGAACTGGTTTTGGCTACAGTCTTTGATTCGCATGGTTACCGGACTTTCGCGAAGGATTGGTGGCTGATATTATTTCGGCCAATCCTTTAATTCCGGAATTTTTGCCGATGTCTTTCCTGCATTTTGCGGAACAAGCTTTACCAATAATGCTGTACTTGTGTTGGCGGGTACTTTCACCTCGAATCCCACCAATATGGTTCCGGGGTTAGGTGCATCATAATCATGCGCCGGGGTGGTTGGCCAGGTTTTCATGGTTACCTTGGCCGGTTCGGCAACTTCTATTTTTAATTTCTTCCCGTTCTTTTTCAGTTCGATGGTATTTTTCCCGGTGATTTTCGCTTCAGCGGAAGTAAGCAACGTCCACCGTACGATTGTTTCCTTATCCAAGGCTTTCAATTCATCCCTTACCACGACATACTGCTTGTCGACGATAGCGGCTCCGCGCACGCATCCGGCCAGTTGACCTTTAAAAATACCGGATATATCCGAAATGGCATTCATGAAGGCAGGGTTGGCCGACCAGGACTGGATATCGGAGCGACCTTTTACGTTGTGTAACTGACCGTCAACTGTCAGGGTGTTGTGTACAAAATTGTTGTAGCGGTACACTTGCCAACGTTGTGAGTTTTGTGCTGAATTCCACAGGTCTACACCTTTCGATTCGAGCGAATGGTAATCCTGCATGCCGAAATCCATTGCCCAGCGGATACCATCGGCTTCCATCACGAATGACCCTGCATCCATGTGAGCATGACTGCTCGAAGCTGTTCCGGCCTTGAATCCGAGAAAAATAGCATTCGGGTCAGTCCACGAACTGCGCATCAGGGCTACGGGTGTGACGCCATGACCTACCCATACGGTTTCTTTTGGCGGTTGTATGTCGGCTGTATGTATCCCGCTACCCCACACCATGATGGCAGGCAACAGGCGGTCGCGCGTTTTGCTTCGATCGCTCTCCAGGTATCCGCGTTCCTCCCATAGCAAGGATGCATCGCCCGATTTCGAGGCGAACCAAAACATGGCCGGATTCAAGCCTCCGCCTGCGCCACAGTCGGCATAATTATAACATACTTTTGTCGGGCCAGTCATGTTTTCCAGATAGCCGGCTGTTTTCATAAAGCCCGGCAGTTCCGATAAGTCGTAATCTGTTTTCAATACTTTCTCGATCGCACTCAGGAACATCACATTGAAACTCGTTCCGTATCCCCAGTAGCCGTATCCTTCGGGGTAGGCGCCATCGGGAGCATATTGCGCCATTGAGATACGAATGGTTTCCACAGCACGGTCGATGATCGTACGGGCAAACTCGGGCATCTCTTCCCACACAGCCAATGCGCCATAGCTCATGCCTGCGTTACATACCTGATTCCAGTTGTTGGTGCTCCGGAGAAAGCCATTATACCGCCAATTGAGCGATGGGTCGATTCCTTTACCAAGAATGGCATCCTTGATAGTTTCGCGCGATGAAACCGATAATTTTCCATACAACCAGTCATAACCGATGGATATGGCCATGGTCATTTCTGCAACATCGAGGAAATGTGACGGGTTCCAGTCGCTGAATGCTGATATGGCCAGCATTTCCTTTTCCGCTTTTTGAAAATATTTATCCTGCCCGCTCATCCGGTAAGCATATGACAGAAAAAAGACACGCCGCAAAGCTTCGCGCGATACGGCCAGTAAACGGCGTCCTTCCTGTATACGTTCCAGTTCGGGTAATGCAACCATCTTGTCACATTCAACCATAATGGATTGGTGCATTTTAGCCCAGGCAGGATCGGCGGCAATGTTTGCCTTGATTTGTTGTTCTTCGCCCTGCAACAAAAGAATACGCGGGTGTGGCGGCATATCCTTCACCTCCTGTAAATATTTCAACTGTGCTTGTGTCGCAGCAGGGACCAGGAACAACAGTGCAAGGAACAATATCCTGAAATGGGTCAATGACTTTTGTTTGGGTTGCATGATATGATAGGTTTTGGTTATGATTATTGTTACGATACCGGACGATGGATTGAGATCATGAACTTGGATTCAACAAATTCAATGATCTGTCCAAAAAAGTCGTAAAACTCATGACGGAAATCGTCGTAAAAGGCTTCGATAACGCTGATGGCAAATTCTGTTTCGTTGGGTAGTGACGTTCGCTTTGCCATTGTGTCAAGTACATCACGGATCCCTTCAAGGGTGGCATAACGTTCAATCCAGCGTTCGTTCATGAATCCCGGCAAGTAGTTTTGCAGGCGTTCGGGGAGGATGTCGAAGCTGTTTAACATCACATTGTGCATCCGGCTGACATAATCGTGCAGTGTTACATCACTAAAATCTTTCCAATTACGGGCTAAGTAATGGTCGTAAAGAATGTCGATGATGACACCCGAATATTTGGAATAGCGTGATTGGAAACGGCTGGCACCCAGATGTACGATCGCGTGTTGATCAGTAAACGAATCGATGTTACGATGCAACATGATCCCTGTCCGGATATCTTCGGAATACTTCAGGTAATCGCTTCCTTTTACCCAATCGCCGAGGAAATTCCCGATCTTGATGTCATCGTTGTCACCTGACAGGTATGTATGTGCCAGATAATTCATTTACTTTCTTTGTAACCCCCGTGTTTTTTTGTTCAATAAGATAATTATGCCGGAAACAAGCCCCAGACTTTTTATGTAGAAGCTGTCCCCTTGCACAGCATATTTGTAAGTACCGACAATATGACATACACTACAATGACCGCGGCCAAACCCGCCCAGTGCAAGATAATCAAAATAACTGCCGACAGTATGATAAAAATATATCTTGTCTTATTTTTTCCCCAGTCAAATGATTTAAACTTAAGTGAAAAGAGTGGTAATTCAGCTACCAGCAGGTACGAAAACAAAGCCGTTACCGCCAGCAGAAAAAACATGTTACCGGTGAGTGAAGCCAGCCAGCCGGTATCCAGCGAAGTGAAGGCAAGTGAACATATAAACAAGGCGTTGGCCGGGGTGGGCAGACCAATAAATGATTCCGTTTGTCGTGTGTCGATGTTAAAATTGGCCAGACGCAGGGCTGAAAAAATAGCAATGATGAAAGCCAGTGATGCAACAAACCATCCACAGGTATAAGTCTCGACCGGTAATCCATGCTTGGCGATGGCTGGCAGCAACATGGCATACATGATGGAAGCCGGTGCTACGCCGAAACTTACCATGTCGGCCAGCGAGTCAAGTTCCTTGCCGATGGCGGAATATGCCTTGAGCCAGCGTGCTGCAAAACCATCGAAAAAGTCAAAGACGGCAGCAGCAAAGATGAAATATGCAGCCATTTCCAAATGCCCGTTGAATGACGAGACAATGGACAAACAGCCACAAAACAGGTTCAGGCAGGTAATTGTATTCGGAACATGACGAAAAGGAGAAATTTTCTCTGACATACGGGTTATTGATTTTTGACAAATATAGCGGAAAAATGTTTTTCATGTTGTTAAATATGGATATATTTGGACTTTATCTTTACAATAAAATCGACTTTGGTAGTATTAAGATATGATTGACAATAACGCCTCTGTGCTTCTGATCTATACGGGTGGCACCATTGGAATGATCGAAAACAAAGACTCCGGCCTGCTCGAAGCTTTCGACTTTGCACACCTGAAAGAGCACATGCCCGAATTTGCCATGCTGAAATTCACCATTGACAGTATCCAGTTCGATCCGCCCATCGACTCGTCGGATATGGATATGGAGGGCTGGATGAAAATTGTGCGGATCATTCAGGATAACTACAGCCGTTATGATGGATTTGTAGTGTTGCATGGCACCGACACGATGGCCTACACCGCTTCGGCACTGAGTTTCATGCTGGAGAATATCGACAAGCCCGTGATTCTTACCGGTTCGCAATTACCCATTGGTAAGGTGCGTACCGACGGTAAGGAAAACCTGATCACTGCGCTGGAGATTGCCGTGGATAAAGCACCTGACGGACGGCCGTTTGTGCCCGAAGTGTGTATCTTTTTCCAGAACGATCTAATGCGTGGTAACCGTACCACAAAGGTAAACGCCGAGAACTTCAATGCATTCAAATCGTTTAACTATCCGGTGCTGGCACAGGCCGGAGTGCATATCA
>JAVBSH010000182.1:0-5288 GCA_031547085.1 Bacteroidales bacterium | reverse complement strand
AGAAAAACAATTTGTTATTCTAAAGACGAACAAATACATGATAATGTGATCGGCATGTACATTGAACGATATTATTTCAAGACAGGAAAATACTCAAATACCGCCGCTTAGATGAATTCAACGGATTTAATACATGACCGTGTAATGCTTCTGCCATGTATTGGCGCCATTGAATGTTCCAATCATTCTGAAAAAACGTCATCGGAAGTTGAAACGATTCAAATCAATGTTCATAAAGTCATCAAAAAGTATGATGTAACAGAAATGTTAGATACTGCATTTTCTGTTATTCCGTTAGAAACCAATAGAGATTGTTTGATTGGAAAAATTGATAAATTGGAAATAAAGAACAGTTGCATTTATGTTACTGATGATATGTCAAAATCAGTATACGTATTTGATATGACCGGAAAATTCATTAGCAAGGTAAATGCTTACGGAAAGGGTCTTGGAGAATACCTAGCAATCACAGCATCAACGGTTACAGATTCAACCATAGTTATTGTAGATAACTTGTCGTATAAGCAATTAGAATAAAGTTTAAAAGGAAAGTTTATACGGGAGAAGATGATGTTGGATAAAGTCTGGGCAAATGATATTTTCTGGTATGGGGACAAAATATATTATGTAAACGAATGGAGTGAAGTTGATTTAGGCAAGTTTCATTTATTTGCGGCGCAACTATTTTCAGGAAAAATTGAAAAGTATTTGCCTTTTGAAAAGGAGCCGATAAGCCTAGGGATTAATGGACCGAGATACTCTGTTTATAATGGTGGCTTTTCCATCATTTTTTCCGGGATAGATGATATATTTGGGTTATTGCCGGATGGCGAAATTGCCAGGAAATACACAGTCGACTTTGTGAACGAAAAAGCAATATACAAGTCAGAGGATATTACTAAAGTTTTCAATGACAATCCAAAAGGAAAAATTCTTGGTATTGAAAGAATATATGAAACGGATAAGTATCTATTTCTCTGCATCAGTCGCATAGTTGTGGATGATGTTTTATGTATTTATAATAAAAAGGGCCAAACAACTACCCTTTGTAATAAGCTTGTTCATCAATCTTTTGATGAGATTTTTGGTCAAATCAGAGGTGCTTATGAAAACAAGATCATAACATGGTATGAAGCCAATGGGTTAAAACTAGTTTATAAGCATAACTGGTCTAAGAACACATCTCTAAGTAAAACAACGCTAAGCCGGTTAAAGGAAGTTGATAAAATTTTAAGTGACGAAGATAATCATGTAGTGATTGTTTGTGATTTGAAATAGCTTATAGTAAAAATGAAATTGAAAAATTTGAATCTTTCTGTAGTTTTATTGTCACTGTAAAAGTAATATTTGATAGGTTATCATAAGATTTGAACCCAGACTTTTTTTTAACTTTATCATCATAAAAATAATCACATGAAAAAGGCTTTATTTTTTCCCTTAATGCTTTCAGGCTTGCTTTTTACCTTGTCATTACAGGCTCAATACACGAAACAAAACCTGATCGACCGCTTAAATTATTATTCGCCCGATGCATATACAGCAGCTGTGCACGATATTCAAAAAAAATATCCGGATAGCTACCAGCTTTCTTCGGGTTGGGAGAATACACTTGTTGAATTGAAAAACAATAAAAGGAATTTGATATCTAGGTTAAAAACCAATGATCGAAAGGCTGAAAAAGAAGCTATCAGCCTCTTGGAAAAACTGGATGCCATACTGTTGGCCAATCCCCTGCTGAAAGACAAGCAGGTTGTAGCCATCAAGCGTACATTGGGAAATAAAGCCCGCACAGCCATGAGTGGAGAATTGGGTATAGCACCATCCAACTTCCAGAACAACTCAGAAATTCACAATCCCAAAAAAGGTTGGAGCAACGAATTCGTGTCATTAAAAATAGTGCCGGATAAAATATCCATGTCCACCGTATTCAAGCCGGCAGCGGGCATGATCGTCGCCGATCCCGAACCTTATTTCGACGGCAGCAAACTGTTGTATTCCTCTATCGGGACACATGACAGGTGGCACCTGTTCGAGTTGGACATGAAAACCGGCAAATCCCGTCAGGTCACACCGGAGGCCTACAAGGATTTCGACAGTTTTGATGGTTGCTACACGCCAACGGGACGCTTTGTCTTTTGTTCCACCGGTACGTTCCTGGGGTTGCCCTGTACACACGGAGGCAATAAAATGTGCGGACTATTCTCATACGATCCGCAAACCGGCCGTACCCGCCAGCTTACTTACGACCAGGACAGCAACTGGGGGCCTGCCGTCATGGAAAACGGGACGATACTTTACCAGCGTTGGGAGTATGCCGACCTGCCGCACTCCAATTCAAGGTTTTTGTTTACCATGAATCCGGACGGAACTACGCAGACAGCTTTTTACGGAAGTAACTCATATTTTCCTACTTCTTTTTTCAATGCCCGCCCCATTCTGGGACAACCGGCCATGGTGGTCGGGGTTGCCACAGGGCACCACAGCGTATCACGAAGCGGAAGGATGCTGGTGATCGACATCCGCAAAGGAAGGCAGGAAGCTGACGGTGTGATTGCCGAGATCCCTCATTCCGGACGAAAGGTAGAACCGCTCGTACGCGACCGCCTGCCGGATGGTATCTGGCCCCAGTTCCTGCATCCCTATCCGCTCAGCGACACTTATTACCTGGTGTCGATGAAAGAAAGCCCTGAAAGTCTATGGGGGATTTACTTAGTCGATACATTTGACAACCGGACATTGATTGCAGAAGGAGAAAACACAGCTTACTTGGAACCTGTCCTGATGGAAAAACAGAAGATCCCCGCAGCCATACCCGACCGCATCAACCTCAAAGCAACCACCGCCACCGTATTTCTACAGGATGTGTACATGGGCGACGGATTAAAAGGAATACCAAAAGGAACCGTGAAGAAGCTGCGCATAGGTTCGTATGTTTTCAGCCCGTGGAGGCAGGGTGGTCTTTTAGGAACCATTGGCATGGACGGCCCCTGGGATATCAAAAGGATACTGGGAGAAGTGGATGTGGAAGAAGACGGTTCGGCTATGTTCACCATACCGGCCAATACGGCTGTTTTCGTTCAACCTTTGGATGAAGAAGGCAAGGCGTTGCAGCTCATGCGTAGCTGGTTCACGGGAATGCCCGGTGAAACCGTATCCTGTATCGGATGCCACGAGGATAAAAATATGGTTCCGGTTCCCAAAAAAAGCGAAGCTTCAAAAAAAGCGCCGCAAACCATGAAAAAATGGTATGGAGAGGAACGGGGATTCAGTTACCGGCACGAAATACAACCCGTACTGGACAAATATTGCATATCCTGCCACAACAGCGACAAACCCGGCAAACCATATCTGAAAGGCGACCGCTGGATCAACGATTGGACTTCGCAAATCAGCGGCCGGGCCGATGTCAGCTATGGCGGACATTTCACACTTTCTTATGCCAATTTGCACCGTTATGTCCGTCGTCCGGGAATCGAAAGCGACATGCACATGCTGGCGCCGATGGATGTGCATGCCGACCAGACAGAATTGGTGCAGATCCTGCAAAAAGGACATTACAATGTAAAAATGGACAGGGAAGCATGGGAAAAGCTGGCTTGCTGGATCGATTTCAATGCCCCTTTCCACGGTAGGCGTTCGGACATACCGCAATTTGAAGAAACCAAAGGTAGCAACGAGTTGAGGGAACTGTACAGGGAAATGTTCGGTGGCCTTCCGTCCAACAACGAATGGCTTCCTGAGATACCCCAACAGATTGAACCGGTTATTCCCGAAAAGTTGCCCCGCGTGGCAGGCGAGACAGTCCTGGAATCCTGGCCGGTATACGATCCGGTGCAACAGCCGTATGAAAGTTGGTGGAGTACTTACGGCAAACAATTATCGTTAGGGAATTTCCAGAAAAGCATTCCTTTAGGAAACGGCCTGACATTGGAACTTGTCAAAGTTCCCGCCGGTAATTTTATCATGGGAAGCAACCGGCATCCGGATGAAATGCCGCAAACCGCCGTGAAAATCGACAAACCATTCTGGATCGGCCGTTTTGAGGTCACCAACGCCCAGTTCAGGGCATATTTCCCTGCACACGACAGCCGGGACGAACACCGGCACGGATACCAGTTCGGTAGAAAAGGTTATTCCATGAACCATCCCGATCAGCCGGCTGTAAGGATCTCCTGGCAGGAAGCCATGGATTTCTGCAAACGCCTCTCGGAACAAACCGGGCTGAATTTTACGCTTCCTACCGAAGCGCAATGGGAGTGGGCTTGCCGGGCCGGAAGTAGCACTCCGTTCTGGTTTGGCGACCTAAACGCAGATTTTTCCCGTTTTGCAAACCTGGGCGACATAAAACTCAAGGAATTTGCCGCCTGTACCGCTTTTAAGGAATACGAAAGCGTACGCATCATCGACAATCCCAACAAGTATGACGACTGGATACCACGTGATACCTTATATAACGACGGCGGATTCATTTCGGAACCGGTTGGTCGCTACATTCGCAATCCGTGGGACTTGTTCGACATGCACGGAAACGTATGGGAATGGACTTTGTCCAGCTACAAAGCCTATCCGTATGACGAAACAGACGGAAGAAATGCGTCAAATCCCGGCAACGGGAAACGGGTGGCGCGGGGAGGGTCGTGGTACGACCGGCCATATCGTGCAACGTCGTCTTTCCGTTTACCGTACCGCGAATATCAAAAAGTATATAATGTCGGATTCAGGGTGGTATTAACAGAAGAATAAAATCAAAAAACAATCGTATGAAAGTAAAGAATTTATGGTATCTGATCGTCATGGTATGCATAGTTGGCGCATGCAACACAAAGAAAGAAAAGTTGCTGGTTTCCGGTTCCGGCTGGAAACAGGTTGCCATTATCGATAAAGAAACCGGGCAAATAGAATGGAGTTATCCGCTAAGCCAGGGAGAAGATTGTAACGATGCGGAAGTAACTCCCGAAGGAAATATCTTGTATGCTTATACCCGGGGCGCCAGGTTGGTCAACCGTAATAAAGAAACGATATGGGACTATCCGGCCGGCGAAGACCGTGAACTTTTTACAGCGACCTGCCTGCCTTCGGGCAATTATATGCTGGCCATCTGCGGTAATCCTTCGCGGATTGTCGAATTAAACAAAGAAGGCAAGCCGGTAAAAGAAATTACTTTCGAATCGGGCATTGTTCATGCACACAGTCAGTTTCGTCAAGTAATAAAAACACCACAGGGCACCTACCTTGTTCCATTGATGGGAAAAGGAATGGTTGCTGAAATCAACGAACAGGGAACAATT
>JAVBSH010000151.1:0-11213 GCA_031547085.1 Bacteroidales bacterium | reverse complement strand
ACCCCATCCGGTACGATTTTCATCAGACTGAGTAACAGCGCCGAATGACGCCTTAACAAGCATTTGACATTGGTCAATAATGGCGAAGCTGATGAAAAATGGTGATGGTAATCCTTTTAATTTTAATTCATCTAAATTTCTGTCCACTTCCTTTTTGATGGCCGATATTACAGGATTTTCCGTTTGTGCAATAGACAAAATGATATTCATCGTCGCAAAAACGACGATAAAAAATGATTTAAGCGATAATTTACAGGCAATCTTTTTCATGGTTTCACAGTTTATGTTTCATATACCAAATGACCGACCAGATATCTCCATAAACATAATATATTCCATTACAACTTATTCAGTTGGGATATAAAAAATATTGATTTAATGTGAGTTCGATGTAAGAAAGTAATAAAATGCTTGGAAAAAGACAAGGATTCTGTAATTTTAAATTGGTGAAATTAAAATTACAAAATCCTTATTGTATACCTCACATGTCTGAATCCTATCAATACAACAGATCCTTCAATCCTTGCGGGTTATCCGTTGTGATAAAATCGACCCCCAATGTCATGAAAAACTGCATATCACTTATTGAATTAACTGTCCATACGTTCGATGTAAGTCCCAGTTCCTTCGCTTTACTAACCCATTCAGGATGCGCTTTGAGCACACTTGACGAATAATCGAGTCCCCAATATCCGGCTGATTTCAGCTCTTCGGGTGTTTTATTACCATTTAGGTAAGCCACACGATGCTGCGGACTGGCTTTGATGAGTTCATTACAAATATTTTCACTAAAAGATATGTAATCAACCAAATGAGTGACTCCACCGTCGTTAACTAACTTTATAACTGCTGCAACAGCCCGGTTTTCGTTGGCAACGGTTGAATGAGCCTTTATTTCGATGATCAATTTCGTCTTGTCCTGATTCTTGACCAGATCAATACATTGCTGCAAAGTGGGGATAGGTTCGCCGTTGGCTAAACGGAGTGCGTCCAGGTCGGTATACGCAGATTTTTCGATAACCACACCCTGGTATGAGTTGTCATGGTTAAGCACCACCACACCGTCAGTAGTAATCCACACATCCAGTTCCGAACCGTAAGCGCCCAGCGCAATAGCATTCTCCAGTGAAGATAAAGAATTTTGAGCTGAGCCCGGTTTGTCCCAATATCCACGATGCGCAATGATCTTGGGAATTGCCCTTTGCACAACCGATACTGAAACCGATTGTACATCAACAGAAGGATTTGCAGCACAAACTTTGATGATGCCTTCACGGAAAGATAGATCTCCAGGTAATGATGAAGCAACAAAAGCATAAGTTTTTTTGCCATTCACCCATGTATTACCGTCCTTCTCACTAATCCATCCGGGCAGTTCAAAGACAATAGGAACATTTGCATTGACATCTAATGTGAACTCCGGCTTACCTGTTTGAATCACTATATTTTTCTGATCGACCGAAAGAACAGGTGCGATACCAGACTGGGTCACCGCAACATCCACAGTTTCCATACCATCGGCCGATACCGTTACCTTTGCGGTACGTTCTCCGAATATCTCGTTTTTAGAAACTGTAACCCTGAGGTTGTCGGTGATGTATTTCGACACAGCCACCTGACACCATTCGGGATGATCGGAAACAACCGTAAAGCTGGCATCAATACTGACAGTGACGGATTGATATCCGGCTTCGGCGCTAAAGTTTAATACCTGCCGGTCGATATTTATTTTCTGGGAAGGAGAAGTTTCCGGTGATGCATCACTACAGGCAAATAATAAAACTGCCAAGAAAATGTATATTAATTTTTTGGTCATTATTTTAATTTTCATTCAACAATAAATATTTGCTTCCGTCAACACATTTCATAAATGCATGTCGGTGATAGTTAATGACACACATTGCAAATATGTGCGACAATAGGCTTAGTCCTGTTAAATTTATCAAACCCTGACAGACCGGAATATACAATCTGCCAGGGTTAAGTTTATATAAAGTTCAATTAATTTGTTCCTTCAAGCTGTGCTACCTGTTCGGCATTTAATGCTCCATTCCAGATACTTATTTCAGCTACATCAAATTCATTGTCATCCTTTTTAGTCCAAGGGCCTCCACACAAGATAAGACCTTTGAGGTCTATCCTGAAACGCGCATCACTGGTGGTACTCGAATGAAATTGGACACCATCCATGAAAAATTTGACATCACCTGGTTTGAATGACAAATACAACCGGTACCAGGTATCGATCTCTACTTTTCCGGCATAACCTGTAGCGCCAACACCTATAGTTTGTGGATTGGTGCTCCGGACGAATATTTCACCATCGTCGGTATTACTCAGGTTGGTCTGGAAAAATGTATAAAACTGTCCTGCTTTCGGAATTTTGAACTCAAAGAACAAAGTATATTCTGATATATAGCTTTCACCCGGTTTGGGATCAAGGGCAAGATCCGCCAAAAAATAACAATTCAACGGAACACGTACTGCCTTGTTGTTATCTGCCGGTCCATCTACCGGAAGAAATACAAAATTAGGATTGTAATCCGTATTACCGACTATCTGCAAATTCTTGCCTATAGCCGCTTTTATTAAATCCTGCGGATCATCGAAAAGCCAGGAAGCTACTTTGTAAATCCCGGATTTTTGTACAACAGGGATCGAAACTCGCTTATCAACTGTTGCATCAGCAGATTTTATTACAATATTTCCGGAACGTTCTCCGGGAACATAAGCCTTGGCCGCAAACGTCCATGTTTTGTTATCGTCTGCCGGGTCGCTCGATTTTTGTTGCACCCACTCAGGCAGATCGAAAGAATAAGGGATGTTCGCCGATACCTCTAAGGTAAACTCTAAATTACCGTCCTCAACCAAAATGTCGGACTCTTTAACCATGATGTAAGGAAGGCTCCGTTGTGTCACGGCAATGGTAATATTATCAAATCCCGGCGATACAATGACAATTTCGGCTGTCCGTTCCCCAAGTTCCTCATTTGCAGCAACGATAACTTTCAGGTTATCAATCTTGTCGTCGATAATACTGGTAGTACACCAGGACTGGGAAGAAGTCGCCGTAAATTCCCGGTTGGTTTTTACGGTAACATACCTGAAATCGGATTCTGCTACAAAATTCTGAGTCAACTCTTTTGTTCCTACTTCAAAATAAGGTGCGCTCTCTTCGGTATTCTTGTCATCGTTGCAAGCATACAACGTACTTGCAAGAAGACATATAACTAATAACTTAAATATATTATTCATTATTGTTTACTTTTTGTGATATAATCATCAATTCTCTTCATCACTTTCCTTTGGAGCATTGATATTGGTAATGATCTCCGTAATGGTAAGCGTAGTGCCGGCTGCATTTGTAAACTGATAATGCAGTTCAAAACTTTGACGGGCAGCATCATAAAAGCTTCCACCGAGGTCTGTTACATTGGCGCTCGCCCATGGCGTAATGGTAACAGCTCCATCACTAGCTATAGTCAATAGCATAAAATTGGTGTTGATATCTTTCAATTCGCTGGAAAGGTTATGAACAGGCATCCTCACAGTATTGGCCGACAGTGCCTTCAATGTTGGATGTACCCCACGAATGGCTGCTGGCAATTCCCGTGAACTGCCTGTAAAATCTCCTGAAAATTGATTCATCATCTTAACTTCGTATACAATCGACCGCAATTCCGGATTAATATCGTAATCGGCATTGTTCGAAACCAAAGTAATCGGAAGCGTATAATTAACATCCGGATCCAAGCCTTTGAAATCAAATGGTACCCTCAATGTCCCATATTGGGTTCTGGCCTTAATGGTTACATAAGGTTCGCCATCCAACTGGTAATTGGCTGGGGGAAGCATTACTTTGTTAACATACGACTGATCAATCAATATGTTAAGGGCGTTTAGCGAGTCCATGGCTTGACGGTCAACTTTCAACCGCGCCCGTATATCTGAGGCAATAGGTTCGGAAGATGCACAATAAACCGAAATGACAATTTCCTCATTTCCCGCCTCAAAAAAGTGTTCCCCGGTATAAAGCATCTCCGCGCTGTTGACAATATATACCGTTTTTTTATATTGTTCGCCAAAGTCAACTTCATTAGAGCAGGATATCAACGCAGGTATCATGCAAAAACAAACGACGGAACAGTTTGCTAAAATATTTTTGACATTTGTCTTCATACGAATAAATTTCATGATTAATATAAAGCTTATTAATATCCCAACATTTGATCAAGATTGTGATTTTTGTCTATCTCATGTTTGGGAATAGGCCAGAAAGTCTGACGAGTGGTAAAAACCTTGTACAGATAATTTCTTTCCTGCGCCTTGACGACGGTGTAGAATTTTTCAGGTTCGGATGTCCTGGCACTGACATCAAGCCCCATTACCGGTTCATTTTCGTAGATAATGGCTTTTTTGTTGCGCCGGGTGTCAAAATAACGTCTTCCTTCCCACATCATCTCAAGTAAACGTTCACGCTCGATCAGCGTTCTCATTCTCGTTTGATCAGCCACATCGGCATCGGTGATACCGGATAGTCCCACGCGATGGCGGATAAGGTTGAAACACCGTTTCATTTCGGTTTGATCGCGGGAAACGGTGATATCACCTACGGTATAACTCTGATCCAACTCGTTCATCGCTTCTATATAATTCAAATACACTTCGGCCATGCGGTAAGCGATTCCATATTTCGCTTTTCTACGGCCGTTGGACAACCATGAGTCTTCGTAGTGGTTGAATTTGCGGCAGAGATAGCCAGTCATGGCATATTCTTCTCCCAAAGCGGAGGGCCTTTGTGCTGCCGCTTCTTTACCACTCACACTATTTGAGAAAAATTTCGCCACTTTTCCGTCTGCTCCCACCTTGTCGGGCGGCGTTGATGTTGATGGATAAAACGAGTTATTGAATGCAACGGTTGCATAAAAACGTATTTCCCTGTTGACATACCATTTACGGGTTCCTGTGAGGAGCGTGAACCCGTCTTTCATCCTGTCGCCCGAAAATGTAGAATCCCGGCTGGTATAGCCAGCATTCTCGTAAGGATATTCGGCGCTTGAATTCTGAATATCCCTTCCGTCGGCCATATAATAAGCATCGACAATACGCTGGGAAAAATAGAATCCGCTCCAACCGTCAGTCATCCCAGGGTCCATATAACGTCCGTAATCTGCTGCGTCCGACTGTTGCTTGGTGAATAGAAGTTCACGGTTCGTCGATGCTTGCACACATTCTCCATTGAACATATCTAAATATGAATGGTAATGGTCTATCCCGCCAACTCCTGCCGGAAAGTCAGCTTTTTCGTCGGCCGGGACGGGAACATCGGGTGTGTTCAATTTCTTGGGTATGGTATATAAATCATTAGGTTTTAAGTCGACCAATTCTTTGGCAGTTGCTGCTGCTTTTGCCCATTTCTCCATACTTTTTACCGGATTCAGGTAGGGAATACCGGCATTATTTTTGAACGAAGCGAATTCCCCATTTTGCCCGTTGAACAAAGGACTGGCCGTGTATAAAGTAAGCCGCGACAGTACCGCCCTTGCAGCGTTTTTGGTGGCTTTTCCTATTTCCGAGTTATCCATCCTTGTTTCCGGAAGCAATTCGATTGCCCTCCTCAACAAGCTTTCCACATAATCGCTACATTCGTCCCATGTACTTCGTTCCAGCATCAGTTCGCTGATAGGTGTATCAAAGTCAACAGGCTCATCCGGGACAATCGGCACCGGCCCCCATGCCAGCATCAGTTCGAAATACAATACGGCTTTTACAAAAGTGGCTTCGCCAATCCATTCCTGCCGCCGTATAGGGGTAACTTCCTGACACTCGTCCACCCTCTTCAAAAAAGTGTTTGCCCGGCGAATGCCTTCATAAAAGCTGTCCCAACGGTCAAATCCGTAATAGTTTTCGGGAGTCAATTCATTGTTCGACCATACGGCATACGAGTGATAATTCATACGTTTGTAACCCGAAACGCATTCGTCACTGATAGGTGTCCATGGCATGGTGCGGTTATTATTGCCGGGGTTACCCCGGTAAGAACCATTATCAATCATATAACTGTATACATTGTTCAGGTATCTTTGCACATATTCCTGTTTTGAAAATACGGTATCCAGTGTAAACAGGTCGGTAATATAGGGATCAATATCCAGGAAACTGCAGGAGGAATAATTGATCGCTCCCAATGTCAGGGTGATGACCATAACGGGCATCCATATCTTTTTTATTATTTTTTTTCGTAACATCATCATTATTTTTAGTCTGTTCATTAAAATGACATTTGCAATACCAGCGTATACGACCTAGTGAGGGGATATACCGCACCATTATCACTGGCCTGCTCCGGATCCCACAACTTCACTTTATCCCACACGTACAGATTATCGCCGATAACCGAAATGCGGAAATTATTCATGGAAATTTTTTCAGTCCATCGTTTAGGTAACGTATAGCCTATTTCTACTGTTTTCAAACGCAGGAAACTGGCGTCAGCCAACCAGAAGGTCGAGTTTCGGTTGTTGTTGGTATTATTCCCGTATGTAAGACGCGGAAAACGTGCATTCGGATTTTCGGTATTAGGGTCTTCCGAATAAGATGCCGGTGTCCACCTGTTTTTCTGGTCATTGACAATCGTCAGCACGTTGCCGAGTTTTTCCCCGTTGAACGGATAATAACCACTACCACCGAGGAAGTAATCCGACTTACCCGAACCCCGGAAAAAGATATTGAAATCAATACCTTTCCATGACACGCTTCCTGCAAATCCATACTGGATTTTAGGAATACGGGAATTACCAATCGGCACAACATCATAACTATCGATTACACCGTCGCCATTGACATCCTGATATTTGATATCGCCGGGCAACACTTTGCCGAATTGTGTGGGGCTATTCTTCACGTCTTCCTCATCCTTGAACAATCCCAATGCAATTAACCCGCGGGTGATACCATAACTGGTTCCCTTTTGCGCCAGATAAGAATAGCTGGGGATTACTTCATCATATTCTATAATTTTATCGCGCGTAAAGGTGAAATTACCCCTCACTTCGACGTTAAAATCCCCAAATTGCCGTGTATATGATGCAGTACCATCCGATCCCCAGCTTTTCATCCGCCCGACATTACCCCATATGGTCGAGCCGACTCCCAACGTGCCGGGAAGGGTATTACGAGGCATAAAGATATTATCGCGCTTATCCATAAAGGCATCTACGGTAATATTCAACGAATTCCACAGCAAAAGATCGATACCCCAGTTATGCTTCACGGCGCTTTCCCACACTAAACCGGTAGAACCAAGCACGGCATCGGTCACTCCGGCATAATAGCCCGGGACATCACCATAGTAATAACCCCTTGCACCCATGTCGACTGTGGTCAGGTAAGGAAACCGGACATCATTACCGTCCTTGGTTATCTGGTCATTACCCACAAGACCAAAAGAATAACGGAGTTTCAACATATTAATAAAAGGGAACTTTTCTTTGATATACTGATAATTGGATATCACATAACCTAAGGCTACCGAGGGGAAAAATCCAAAACGCTGCCCTTTGGGAAAGTTCTCGGAACCATTGTACCCGAAATTAGCTTCGATAAAATAAATATCATTATAAGAGTAGGTCGCCCTACCGGCAATGCCCTGGTTTCGCTTAGGTATGGACAGAAGTTCATCATACACATCTGTACGTTGATAATCTTTTTGCTGGTAGAGCAACAGCCCACCCACACGATGTTTATCCTTGATGATCTTGTCATAATTAATCCGGGCTTCAATGTAGATAGTACGTGTTCCATAAGATGAACTGGAATAATTCATAGGGGCAGCAACGACCGTTTTGGTGGTGAGGAGCTCGCCTGTCTGCCAGTTACGATCGACTGCCATATACAAATCGGGCATTTTGTAACGTTTCTGGTTGTGGTTGTTATAATTATCAAACGAAAGACTTCCCGAAATTTTCAGCCCGTCCAACAAAACGCTCAAATCCTGCTGAATATTGAGCAATGATTCTATCGTATTATTCCGGTCGGTCATATAACCGGTTTCATTAAGCAATACGGTAGGCGAGGTTTGGTTGCCTTGTCCGTACGAAGGAAACATGCCGTTGGAATATTTTACCGGAACCGTCATAGGAGTGATGTTCGCAACTGAATTCCAAATGGTTTTGGTATCACCTATCCCCGGACGGTTTTGGTCCACCAGTTTTGCAGAAAGCAATAAACTAACCTTGGTGCTTGGGGTTACATCCACATCTATGTTGCTACGGAAGGAATACTGGTTGCGGCGGACGTTGGAATGGTATTTTTCCATGCCGGTTTGTTTGTAGATAGCATCATTGGTACGATAAAAACCGCTCATATAATACCTTGCCAATTTTCCACCACCCGAAATATTGACATTGCCCTGCACGGCATAAGTCTGCTTTCTCAGTATTTCATCCTGCCAATTCACATCAGGATAAAGATCGGGATCCATATTATATTTGAGGATATCGAATATTTCGGGCGAATATACCGGCAGGTTGCCCCGTACTACCCGTGCTTCGTTGGCTAAAACGGCATAATCGTGGGCACGGAGGTAATCCGGCAATCTTGGCAGGGTTTCAATACTGGTTTTGAGGTCGGCATTGATTTTTATTTTGCCTTCTTCACCACGCTTTGTGTTGATAATAATAACGCCATTAGCGCCACGCGCTCCATAGATTGCCGTAGCCGTGGCGTCTTTCAGTACAGAGAAACTTTCAATGTCTTCGGGCGCCAGGTCGTTGAGGCCGGAAGTCCCGCGATCGATACCGTCAATCAGCACCAATGCACTGCTTCCACCGCCAAAAGTACTGATACCCCTGATCCAGAATTCTGAAACATCCGAACCAGGTTCGCCACTGGTCTGTACTCCGATCAACCCGGCAATACGACCGGCAAGCGTATTCGAAACCGATGACACACTGCCACTTTGCAGTTCGGTGGATTTTATTGAAGAGATAGCTCCTACAACGCTCACTTTACGTTGAGTACCATACCCTACAATGGCTACTTCTTCCAACTCCTGGGCAGCTTCTTCCAACGACACATTGACCGTTTGGTTTTCGGCTGTGCCTACGGTTATTTCCTGAAGCCTATACCCGATAAATGAATATACCAGCACCGTACCCGGCGCCGTGCTGATTTCATATTTCCCGTCAGCATCGCTCACCACTCCCTGGATTTGGTTCGTCTTAGGGTAAATATTTACTCCAGGCATGGTTACGTTGTTCTGATCTGTGATGACACCCTTGACTTTTACTTTTGTCTGGGCAAAAGCAGAAGAGCATATCAAAACGCATATAATGAATGCTATAAATTTATATTTTTTCATATTATTTTATATTAGTGGTTTACTGGATAGATATACAGCGCACTACAAAATTGTACGTATCTGCAACATAGATAAGCCCATCGTAGGTTGCGGTAATATCATACGGCCGGTTAAACAAAGCTTCTTCCGGCTTGCCGTCCCTGTAACCCGAAACAGCAGCTCCGGCGGGTGGCCCGGCAAATATGGTACAGTTAAGCAATGGATCGACTTTCCATACACAGTGGAACTTCTGGTCGCATATATATACATTCCCTTCGTGGTCGGAACCCAATCCGCACAGCGTTCCCAACTGGGCATCCCGGCCATTACCTTCCTTGGAAGTACTCGAAACAACCCCGGTACCAATGATCCATTCCATATCGTCCCAGGTAATCCAGGGAGTCGTCCTGCCCGGAGGCGTATAGTTCGGATCAAAACGTAAAATACGTCCCGAGCCTTCCAGGGATATATACATCATGCCATCAACCTTATTGTAGGTCATGTGCGAATATTGGCCCAAAGGAATATTTTCTCCGATCAGTTCCACGGTTTTGTCTTCTTGGTGTACCCGGACAAAACGGGTACCATTTTCAGTCAGCATATACACGTAAGTATCGTCGGCAGCAAAACCGCATGCGACGTACGATCCGAAGATGTAATTATTATCCGCGCCCCTTTGGTCGTAAAATATTTCCGACTCCATGTAATTGCTCGATTTGCTAAGGCCATAGAATAACACCGGTCGTTGAGCTGCATTCCTTTCCATGACATAATAATGGCTAAACTGTTCGTTGAACGTGCAACTCCAAGGCACAGAGAGTCTAAGCACTGTTGTCATTTTATTTTCCTGTGTGGAAATCAGTCGTATCCGCGCCCCGGTTTGGTCATCGGCAACCAATACATTGCCCACATCATCCACAGCTATCTTTGCCGGACGGTAAAATGTAGCTTCCAGAGCTGGCCCGTCGATTGGCGGGTTACCCTGTGTATTCCATATACCAGCTATGGTAGTCACAACCGCCTTGATATAATACTGGAATTGCGTGCCTTCCAATATGCTTTCTTTGCCTTCCACAGTAACTTTGATAGTAGAATAATCGCCGGGCTGCTTGGGCACCATCGCGTAAATAGCATTATCCTGAACTTTCAGTATCAATGCTTTTTTTTCATTGAAATAGAGATTGATTTTCGAAGGATCGTTGCCGAAGTTTTCACCACTGACAACAATCTTAGTTCCCAGCCCACCCTTTGTAGGCCCTATACTGCTCACAACAACCGGTGACGACGGATCATGTGGCCTGTCATAAGGATTATCATCACCAGAATCACCATTATTACAACCAATTGCTGTAAAGAAGAAGATTAAACATGGTAAAAAAAGTTTCACCTTTGTTTTCATTCGAAAACAAGTCTTACATTCTAAATTAAATTGTTTTTTCATATTTTCTTTTTTGAGATTAATATTCACACCATTATTTGGCCACAACGTCGTGGAATCCAACTTGTAGCACTCGATTCATTTCCTATGCGGATCACCAGTATGGAAAAAATAAAATTGTATCATTATATTACTGATTGGATTTCTGTCATAACATGTGGCTAATTTTAGTAGTGGCCAAGGAGGTGGTCTCACAAACTGGGTAGATAGTATTGGATTAAATGTAGAAATAAAAAATGGTCGTAACATTACAATGAATGCTACGACCATTGGGAAAAAATATATATCATAGGCGCATGCGCCCGTGTGATTTATTTGGTCATCTCTCTCTCTCTCTCTCTATCTCTCTCTCTCTCTCTCTCTCTCTCTCTCTCTCTCTCTCTCTCTCTCTCTCTCTCTCTCTCTCTCTCTCTCTCTCTCTCTCTCTCTCTCTCT
>JAVBSH010000179.1:0-37874 GCA_031547085.1 Bacteroidales bacterium | reverse complement strand
TTCAAGCGGCCTTTCAGATACAGGCGCTGATGCTTGTCGAAACAGCCGAGGTCGCCTGTGCGGAACCAGCCGTCGTCAGTGAAAACACTCCGGGTCAGTTCGGGATCACGGTAATAGCCTTGCATCACATTTTCGCCTTTGGCAAGCACTTCGCCGACACCAGTATGCGGGTCTGGATTATCAATTTTGATCTGAACCCCGTGCAACACCGGTCCCACTGCCTGATAACGGACTTGCGAAGGATTGGCTCCGGCAATCAACGGGGCGGTTTCCGTGAGGCCATAACCGATGGCATAAGGGAAACGGGCTTCGAGAAGGAAACGTTCCACCACCGCATCAAGTTTAGCGCCACCAACACCGAAAAAGCGCAACCGTCCGCCGAAGGTCTTGCGTAGTTTAATTCCCGCAAGATAATGAACTGCTTTACGGAATGGTGCGACATGCTCATACAACATTTTTACAAACTTTGTTTGCGTGAACTTTGCTTGCACCTGACTGCGGTATATCTTTTCGATCACCAACGGAACGCTCAACATGGTAGTCGGGCGTATATTTTTCAATGCAGGGATCAGCACGCTTGCTGTTGGCGGTTTTTCGAGATAGTAGATAGACGAACCCTGCATGATAGGCAGGATGAAGGCGATGGTATTTTCGTAGGCATGCGACAATGGCAGTATGGAAAGAAATACGTCATCCTTATTCACATCCTGTATGTGCAGGCACATTTCGGCATCGAACGTTATGTTGCGGTGACTCAGCACCACACCTTTCGAACGGCCTGTGGTACCCGACGTGTAGATGATGGAAGCAATATCCGTTTCGACAGGAATTTCCGGCGCTGCAACCGGTTCGGCCGTCAATGTTCCGGAAAGTACTGAAAAGTCTTCAATAGCGATTTTGTGGGTCAATGTTTCGCTTTGCAGGTTGGCAACGCTTGCCCTCAGTTTTTGCGAAACAAAAACAGCCTTACTGCCCGAGTGCTGCAGGATGCCTTGCACCTCGTCGGGATGAAAATCGGGAAGGATCGGTACTACGATGGCTCCTATGTTGGTAATAGCAAAATAGGCAATGCACCAGTTGGGCATATTACTACTCAGGATGGCCACACGATCACCTTTTCTAAGGTCTATACGTCCAAGAAGCACCATCGCTTTTTCTACTTCCTCTTTCATGCCGGCATAAGTCATCGGAGTGCCGCTAACAAAAGAGATAGCAAAACGGTTGGCGTGAAGAGCGCAACTATGATCGAAAAGTTCTTTAAGGGTCATTATTTTATTCAGGAAATACTCTTACACTGTTTTTTATATAACATTCATGGAATATTCCCACGGTAATAGGATTTGCGACAAAAAATATGCCGAATTTTCAAGGCTTATTTTATATTTCCAATTGTCAGGTAAACAGTTGTTTGGTTCACCAATTGGTATGCAATCTCACCAAAAGTTACCGGGCCATTCATTTTTTCAATATATGTATCGCACAATTCGGGATGCTGGAAATTGAGGATACAACTCATTGAATATACGATTTCGCCACCGGATAATTCCAATTCCGACGCTTGCAGGTCAATTTCGGAATGTTGGTATTCAATTCCCTTGAAAACAGGAGCATATAGATATACTTTGTTCCCTTCTATTTTGAGATGACTGACACAGACCTGTGCACCTGCAAAGTTGGCAATTAACGGATAAGCTGTGTCAATTTTATTCTCGAGGATATATGCGGCGAAATTTTGTTTTACCCCGTTGATCACAACATTTTCCTGTATCCATCCATCCTCATCGAATACAATGGTAGTGCCGGACGTTGCCTTGAACGGGCTGAACATGTTGATTTCGGCATATTTATCCGCTGGAAGCGAAACATGCATGGCAACAGCCTTGTTGTCCTGCAATACGGGATTCAATCCCGACATGCTGTACGAATACCTGTCCGGTGGATCTTTAACCAACCATCCGGCAACCCAACCGCATACCGGACTGCATGCAAACCTGAGATAATCCGGGGCATTTAGCGCATATTCGAACAATACTTTGCTCGAATTCGGCGCGATCAATATCGTGAATCCATTCTCAGGAGCATCAGTATAGATATTCCTGATGTCTAACTCATCGTATTCCTTCATTGCAGCACCTGTAATAAAATCGGGCAACTGGTGGACAAAGATATGTTCCCGGGAAGTTATCCGTTGGCGATTACTGGCCATAAAATACGGTGTAGTACCGGCAATCCAGTTTCCGGAGGGTAACCCGGCCAATGCCTCCCGGCTCCCGGCCAAAAGGAGGACTTTCCCTTCGCTGATCATTTGCGAAGCTTCTTTCACAGTATACAGATCCTGAATCATAAATTAAAATTTAGCTAACCAAAGAGAGTATTTGTTGCAAATCTTTTTGTGCATTTGGGATATTGATGCTTTTACGGAATAAATCGCGAAGTTCTTCGCAACATTGTCCCAAAATGGCATCGTTATTCTGGTACATCGTTATTTTCAAATTCAAACGGGTAAGGATAATCTTCATTGCCAGAAAATTCCATGTCAAATCGTTGGGATGCCTGATCACATAAATCCAAATCTCATCGGATATTTTTCCCAGATCCGCCAAGAGTGTATCGATGTTGTTCTGTTTTGTCATGGCACTACTGTATCAATGGTAACATACATGGTGGTCTGGTTAACCAACTGGTAAGCAATTTCACCATATACCACCGGCCCGTTCAGTTTTTTCATGTATTTCCGGCAAAGTTCGGGTTGGAGGTAATTGGTAATACAGGTGACAGAAAATGCAATCCGTTCGGAAATTAATTCCGGTTCGGATACAGAAAGATCGATCTCGGCGAAACGGTAATCGACTTTTTCGAAAACAGGCGCCGATAAATATACCTCATCACCATTCACCTCAAAACAATTGATATTCATCATTGCTCCGGAATAGTTGGCTACCAGCGGAAATTCGAGGTTGATGTTTTTTTCGCGCAAGTATGCTGCAAAGTTACGCTGTTGACCGTTGATGATCGCATCTTTTACAATTTGACTGCTGTAATCGAATGTAATGGTATCGCCGGTGCCCTGCTTGAATGGATTGAAGATATGAATTTCCGCATATTTATCAGCCGGAAGCGATATATGCATAGCCACAGCTTTATCTGAATGGAATGTAGTATCGGAACCTGCACCGGCATACGATTTTCCGGTCATCAGTGTATCAAGCGGCCGTCCCGAAATCCAGCCACAAACCGGGCGCCGGGCAAAGTTGTCGTAATACGGCGCATTCATGGCATATTCCTGGGCAACAGGACTGCCAAAAGGTATGATCATCACCGTAAATGCATTTTGAGGCGCATCGTTATAGATATTCTTAATGCTCGAAGCATCATATTCCTTGATTACCGTGGTTTCCACATCATCAGGCAAACGATAGGCAAATATCCTGTCATACGAAGTGAGCATCTGCTCCGGGTAAAGGATAAAATAAGGCGTGGTCCCGGCAATCCAATCGCCTGCGGGTAACTGTGAAAGTAACTCGTAATCGCCTGCCAACAATAATTTGTCACCGTGGCGTATCATCGCCGTTACCTCTTCGACGGTAAATAGTCCTTGCTTCATGGTTTTTATATGGTTATTGAAAGTATTTGTTTTAAATCGGCACGTGCATTTGGAATATTGGTGCTCTTTTTCAGTAAACTCCGCAATTCGTCGCAACATTCAGGCAAGGCGGATAGATCGTTGCCACGCATGATGATTTTCAGGTTTAACCGCGTGAGGATGATTTTCACGGCCAGGAAATTCCATAAATAGTCATTCGAATGCCGGATGACGTGCACTAATACATTGTCTGGAATCTTATCAATAGTTTCGGCTATCTGTGTCATATTGTTTCTGTATTTAATGATGCATTGCCCACAGTAACATATACAGTGGTTTGTCCTACCTGTTGGTAGGCAATTTCGCCGTAAACCACCGGCCCGTTCATCTTTCTCAAGTATTGTGCGCAAATATCCGGCTGGATGAAATTTCCGATACAAGTCACCGAAAAAACAATCTGGTCGTTCACCAGCAAAGGTTCGATGATCTCATCATCAATTACTGCAATCCGGTAGTCAACCGATTTAAACACCGGCGCTGACACCTGTACCTCGCTTTCGCCGATACCACAGCAAACCACATTGATCATTGCTCCCGAGTAGTTGGCCACGAACGGCATCTGCATATCGTAACCAATTTCCCGCAGGTATCCGGCAAAGTTTCGTTTCTCGCCGTTGATAAAGGCATCTTTCAGTGTCAAACTGCCGTAATCGAACCGGATGTTGTCACCGTTGCCCTGTTTGTAAGGGTTGAAGATATGTACCTCGGCGTACTTGTTTTCGGGAAGCGACACATGCATGGCCACAGCCTTATCGGAAGAAATACCGGAACTAATACCTGATGCGGAATACGACTTTTCTGTCATAATGATTTCCAGTGGTTGTCCGGAAAGCCATCCGCAAAGGGGATGCGCAGCAAAATTGTCATAATTGGTGGCATTCAGGCCATATTCCACTGCCACCGGCGATGCAAAAGGCATAATAAGCACCGTAAACCCGTTTTGGGGCCCGTCGTTGAATATCTGTTGGATATTGGTCTCGTCATATTCCCTGATTTCCGTTTTAGTAACAAAATCGGGTAACTGGCTAACGAAAATCTTATCATACGATGTTGTCCTGTGTTCGGGATACAGGATGAAAAAGGGCGTACTCCCCCCGATCCAATTACCTGCAGGCAACTGCGCAAGCAACTTGGCATCGCCTGCCAGCAATAAACTATGTCCGGCACGTATCAGGTCCGATACTTCACCGGGAGTGAATAAACCTTGGGTCATTTGTGTATCGAAAATATTGTTTTTGACAAAATTTAATCAACAAAAATACTAAATTTGTGAATATCAATACAGGTTTGTATATTTTTATTTGAAACTAATAATATGATGATTGAATAAATATTTCAATAATTTAAAAACTGCTAATTTAATAAATTTGACATCTTACACGATTCCCTGGTCGAGCATGGCATTGGCCACTTTCAGGAAACCCGCGATGTTTGCCCCCTTCACATAATCAATGTAATCATGTTCGGTTTGCCCGTATTTGAGACACGATGCATGTATATTTTTCATGATCTGGTGCAGGCGCATATCCACTTCTTCGCGTGACCAATTGAGCTTCATGGCATTCTGACTCATTTCGAGTCCCGAAGTAGCAACTCCGCCTGCGTTGGCAGCCTTGCCGGGCGCAAACAATAAACGGTTTTTCTGGATCAACTCAACAGCATCATATGTGCAAGGCATATTGGCAGCTTCGCACACACAGATACAACCATTATTGATCAACGCCTGTGCATCTCCGGCATTCAACTCGTTCTGCGTAGCGCTTGGAATGGCGATGTCGCATTTCACTTCCCAGGGATGGCAGTCGGGATAATATTCCGCATCGGGGAATTCGTACGAATAGGGTTTTACAATATCGTCGTTGCTGGCACGCAGTTCGCGCATGTATTCTATTTTTTCGCCTTTCACGCCGTTTTTATCGTATATATACCCGTCGGGACCGGAAATGGTAACCACTTTGGCGCCCAGTTCGGTAGCTTTCATCGCTACTCCCCACGCCACATTTCCAAACCCGGATATGGCAATAGTTTTGCCTTCGATGCTTTCGCCGATGGTCGATAACATCTCGTTTACGAAGTATACTACGCCGTAACCTGTCGCTTCCGGACGGATAAGGCTACCACCCCAGTTAAGTCCCTTGCCGGTGAGCACGCCATTGTGCTGTCCGGTAAGTTTCTTATACATGCCGTACAAGTAACCGATTTCGCGGCCGGCCACGCCGATGTCGCCCGCCGGGACATCCATTTCGGGACCTACGATTTTCCACATTTCGAGCATGAAGCTTTGGCAGAAACGCATGATCTCCATGGACGATTTTCCTTTAGGGTCGAAATCCGAACCGCCCTTGGCGCCGCCCATTGATAATGAAGTAAGGCTATTTTTGAAAATCTGTTCGAACCCAAGGAACTTTAAAATGCTAAGGTTAACACTTGGGTGGAAGCGCAACCCGCCTTTATAGGGCCCGATAGCGTTGTTGAATTGCACACGGAATCCGCGATTGACATGCACTTTCCCCTGGTCGTCGAGCCAGGGAACCTTGAAGGTCAGCACACGGTCGGGTTCCACCAAACGTTCAATGATTCCCGCCGACTCGAATTGCGGGTTTTCATTGCATATATCTTCAATTGACTCCAATACTTCGCGGACTGCCTGCAAATATTCCTGTTCGCCCGGATTCCGCTTTTCCAAATCGATTAAAATCCTGTCAACATTCATCGCTTTAAGTATTACGGTTTTTATACGACAAAATAAATAAAAAAGTTGTCAGGATGTGCCGATTTTCGTCAGAAAAATAAGTAAATAATATCCAATCGGGCTTTGCCTTCGGCGAGCTTGTTCTTTCAGGACTGTGGTTCAGCCCGATTACCGAAAAGAATCAGCCTGAAAGGACAGCTTAAAGTAAACGACATTAAAATAGGTCAAAAGTGTGAATAAAAATCCCTATTACGCTGTTTGCAATTTTATAACTTTGCGTTTTTTACAATAAGGTTTTTCTATGCTTTCAGAACAAATTGAATACTATAACAGTCTGACGGACAAAAAGAAATGGATTGTCCACATGGCGGCGCTCACTACGGTCAATGTTGATATACGTTCCATTCAGCAGCATGTCCTCCCAATATCCGGTATTACACAGGCGCTGATCAGCGAAACGCTCGGCGAATGCCGGAACAATCAGATTATCTATAGGGAAGAAAAATATTCGAATGATAAATTCGACCTGAGTTTCTTGGTTTGGCTCATGCCCCTGCTGGATCGCTATAAAAAGGAATGGGAGTCGATCATCAAAAATGTCGGTTTCAGTTTCTATAGTTCGGACTATGCGGCGAAAGTGTTCCGCAATTACCTGTTCAGCCTGTTTTATGTTCCGGACAATATTTCGAAGTACGAACATGACATGTTCACCTACGCGACACACCTGTTCCCGTTTTTGCTGGGTATTCTCGACCGGGAGCAATACAAACGGGTGATACCCCTCATCCATAAAACTATCTTAGAAAGCACCATCGATTCAAAGATTAATTCAAATATGATCAGTTTGTTGCCTGTTGCCCAACAGACTGAAAACTGTGCCAACTACGGAAGTGCGTCTTTTATAAGGGAGCAGATGCTGGGGAATTTTACCGGAGCCGCTGGTTATTTAACCGATGGAGAAAATAATCCGGACACTTCGTATTTAGAGGCCATTGCCGCTACCTGTAATGGACATTATAAAGGAGCGTTGGCGCTGTTTGAAAAAGGTTTGAAAAAACAGCGGTTTCATGTGCGGACATTAGCATTGCCAACAGACTCGTTGACGGCTTTTTATTACATTTTCACCCTGTTGAACCAAGACCCGAAGGTGTATTCGCCGGTTTTTACAAAAATTATCACCACATTGGAGAAGAAGCAGTATACCGCTTGCGATAATTATTTCCTTGCGATATGTACCTATACCCTCCGGTCGAAAGAGTCTGTCGACAAATTTCGTTCACAATTTAAAATCGAGCTATTAGATCAAAATCAACCGTTTTTTGGCCTGCTTAGCTTGCTTGTGTTGTATTACACGGGCGAAAAACTTTCGGTAACCGAACGCGAGTCGGCATATATGATTGCCCGGAAAGCATACAACAACGGCTATTACCTGTTGGCGCTGGAAGTCGCTTATGCCGTAAGCATGTCGGAGAACGACGAACGTTCGCAGAACCTGTATGCCGAAATCAGGGACAATCTGGGATTCGAGGCCATGCTGTCGCGGATCAGCAAGCAGGAGGATTGGGAAAAGTCGCTTAACCTGCTGGTGGGTGTTTTGGGTGGAAATGTAAAAGCAAGCGGAAAGCAACAGCCCAAGTCCGAAAACCGTATCGTGTATGAGCTGAGTACGAAATACATGACCGTGCAACCGATTTTGCAGAAATGGCAGGCTAAATCGGGTACATGGACGTCGGGGCGCAACATTGCCATGAAGACCTTCTACTCCTCGAAGATAGACGGGATGACCGAGCAGGATTACAGGATTGCCAAGTGTATCAAGAAATATTCCGGCGGTTACTATTACGGCAGCGAAGATTATATGTTTGACGAAACCGTGTTTAAGGAACTCGTTGGCCATCCGCACCTTTTCTTAGCAGGTGGGCAAAATATCCCGATCGAATTAGTAGCGGGCGAACCGGCCGTACAGATTTCAAAAACCGGCAAAAACTACAAGATAAGCCACAGCATTAATGATCTGCACAAAGCTGTTATTGTACAAAAAGAAACCAACACGCGCTACAAGGTATTTGCACTGACCGAAAAGCAACGTACGGTTTTAAATTTGATAAAAGAGGAGTGCATAGTGATACCCGAAAAAGGTAAGGGAAAACTATCCGAAATCCTGACCCTTTTCACCAACCAATTTACCGTTCAGTCCGACCTGATTCAGTCCGAATCGCTGGCGGTAAAAACCATCAAAGCCGACTCCCGCATCCGCATACAGCTATTGCCTTATGGCGACGGGCTTAAAGCCGAACTATTCGCCAAACCTTTCGGAACGCATCCTCCATACTGCAAACCCGGCCTTGGCGGCAAAATATTGATCCACAACCAGGAAGGGAAGCAATTGCAGGTGAGCCGTGATTTGACAAAAGAATCGGAAAACGCCAATATCCTGCTGAATGCCATCCAGTCGCTCGAAAATATCGATACGGTCGATGGCCTGATTACTTTCGAAGACCCGAAAGACGCTTTGTTTTTGTTGAATGTCGTCGAAAAATACCAGGACATTGTTGTGATAGAATGGCCTGAGGGTGAACGGTTCAAAATCAGGAAAAGCATTGATTTCAGTAACCTGAAATTGAGCCTGAAAGGTGTAAAGACGTGGTTTGAGCTGCAAGGCGAAGTGCAGGTGGATGAGAAAACCGTACTCACCATACAGCAATTGCTTGAAATGGCGGCACAGAGCAAAAACAGGTTTGTTGAGCTGAAACAAGGTGAATTCATCGCCTTGAGCGCCCAACTGAAAAAACGCTTGAACGAGCTGAATTCGCTTGCCAAAATGGGTAAAAACGGCGTACAGATCAACAAGTTTGCCTCTGTGGCGATGGACGATATGTTATCTGAATTTGACCATTTGAAAACGGACAAAGCCTGGAAAGAATTCAGAGAACGGTTGGCACAAGCGCAAAACAAAACATTCGATATCCCGGCAGGGTTGCAAACCGAACTGCGACCCTACCAGCAGGAAGGGTTCCGGTGGTTAGCCCGCTTGGCCGAATGGGAAGCCGGCGCCTGCTTAGCCGACGATATGGGGTTGGGGAAAACCATCCAGGCGTTGGCTGTATTGCTGCACCGCGCCGCACTGGGTAGCGCCTTAGTGGTGGCGCCCGTTTCGGTTGTCCCGAACTGGATGAGCGAAATCAGGAAATTTGCACCCAGCCTCAACATCAAAACGCTGACGAATGGCACCCGGAAAGAAACAGTCGATTCGCTTGAAGCGGGCGATGTATTGATAACGTCCTACGGCTTGCTGCAATCGGAGTCCGACTTGCTCAGCCAAACCGTATTCGCTACTTTGATATTAGACGAAGGGCACACCATCAAGAATTACACCACCAAAACATCAAAAGCGGCCATGACACTACAAGCTTCATTCCGCATGGCATTGACCGGGACGCCTATCCAAAACCACTTAGGCGAGATATGGAACCTGTTCCACTTCATCAACCCCGGCCTGCTGGGAGCTTTGCCGGAATTCAATGATAAGTTTGTTAAACCCGAAGGCGATTCAGCGAAGAAGCATCTGAGAAACCTGATTGCGCCTTTCGTCCTGCGCCGTACCAAAACCGCCGTGTTGGAAGAGCTGCCTCCCAAAACGGAGATCATCAAAAAGATACAACTCAGCGCCGAAGAAACGGCTTTTTACGAGGCCATCCGCCGGCAAGCCATCCTTTCTTTAGAAAACGACGACAGCAACGCAGGCGCAAGACACATCAAAGCGCTGGCCGAAATCACACGTTTGCGGCAGGCCAGTTGCAATGCAGCATTGGTGAAGCAGGATGTACAGATACCTTCCACCAAGCTGTCGGTATTCATGGAAATTGTGTCGGAGCTGAAGGAAAACAACCACCGTGCGCTGGTATTCAGCCAGTTTGTGACGCACTTGACGCTGGTTCGGAAGGAGTTGGACGCCCAAAATATCGCTTACCAATATTTAGATGGCTCTACACCGCTTGCTGAAAGGGAAAAACGTGTGAAGCAGTTCCAAACCGGCGAAACAGCATTATTCCTCATCAGCCTGAAAGCCGGCGGGTTGGGACTGAACCTCACGGCGGCCGACTTTGTGATCCACTTAGATCCATGGTGGAACCCAGCCATTGAAGATCAAGCCTCCGACCGTGCCCATCGTATCGGGCAAAGCCGCCCGGTAACCGTTTACCGCCTGGTGGCTGAAAATACCATTGAGGAGAAAATCATAGAATTGCACAACACCAAACGCGATATGGCCGATACGTTGCTCGAAGGAAGCGACCAGGCCGGTAAACTAACGGCAAAAGAATTGCTGGAATTGATTAAAAGTGCATAGACAAGGACATTCATACGATTGAGACCGTAAGATAGTAAGACGCGTAAGACCGTAAGAAAAAAGTACGAACTTAATCTTACGGTCTTACTATCTTAGATGTCTTACTATCTTATTTTTTCCCTTTGCGTTGTTTGATGATGTTCTTGTAGTGTGTTATCGTCTGGTTGTGTGCATCTGCAAACTGCTTGTAAGGTGTTTCGCCGTACACTTCGATCAATGCATTGATACGTTTCACGACGCTTTTATACACCGGTTTCCATTGCACGAAGGCCGATTTCATATTACCCGACGCTTTGGCCGATTCGGCTGTGTAACGTGTATCCTGCACGCGGGCAAAGTCTTTGTTGGCCTGGTTCATTCCCTGGAAACGGGCTGTGGCGCCGATGCGTTCGATTTGCCCGGTAAAGGGTAGCAGGTTCTCTACCAGGGTGTTGATTTTCGACGTCTCGGTATTGTCGCCCAACTGTGTAGGGTTGGGTATCTTACTGATGACGTCCATTACCTGCTGCGCCGCCAGGGCTATCTCCTCGTCGTCATCGACAACCATGGCGCGTACCAACGACACGAATGAAGCATACTTCTTGTCGCGGCGGCTGTCGCAGTCCCTCACGTCGGCCACTTCCGGGCAGCCTGTCAGCACATTGAGGCACGAACGCAGGTTCTTCACAGCCGCCACGAACGCAGGGGCCAGGTGTTCAAGCCCGGTGGCGACTTCGGGCGCCGCGCTGATCTGGACAACTGTTTCTTCGGCAAACGACACAAGCTCGTCGTTGCGGAATGATGCAAAATCTACTGGATTTGTGATCATGTTCAATCGTTTTTTAAAGTGAATACTATGTTTATTTTGTTTGATGTTGCTTCGATGGTACATTGAGCGCTGTCAAGCGGACTTGACGGTATCCAATCCTGCCATTAAGTCAGATCAAGTGACCTTGATGGTATCCAATCCTGCCATTGAGTCAGATCAAGCGGACTTGACGGTACTCAATCCTGCCATTGAGTCAGATCAAGCAGCCTTGACGGTACTCAATCCTGTCATTGAGTCAGATCAAGTGGCCTTGACGGCATTCAATCCTGCCATTGAGTCAGTTCAAACAGCCTTGACAACATTCCACGACCCTAAGTGCCGATTTGCAGAACATTCATTCCCCATTTTCAACTTTTCCTTTTCAACTTTCTTCTGCCGGCATTCCATAGCCTCAAAAATCATCAATAATAGCGACCGCTCCACAATATCTTATTTGGCACCTATCTGTTTTATAGCATATTCAATAGATACGACACTACAAAAATCATGCAATAATTCAACAATTTTATGTTTTTCACAAAATTATTTGTGTTTTCCATTTATTGTTGTATATTTGTTGCGATATATAAATTAAATATTTTCAATAAAAAACGTTAATTAGTTGATATTCTAAATTATATATATATATATATATATATATATAGTTGATATTGTTTGACATTCATGTAATGAATTCTTGTTTTTTATGAAGAATTTATTGAATCTATTTTGAGAAATGGACATGCGATCATTTTTTAATCACCACCGGTTGTTACAGTTTACACGGGCAGTTGTTTCCGCCTTGCCGGATTTCAGGTGGCTCATTCGGCAGGGCGGGTTTGATCTTTTGCAGCCACTGTGAAGATTTTTTTCAAATAATATAACGATATAACATTTTAATTTCAAATCTTAATCAATCATAACATGAAGACAAATAAATTAGTAGGTGTATTTGTGGCATTGGCAATCATTGGATTATCAATAGGAAATGCTTTGACCGGACACGGTATCAAAGGCAACAAGAACCTGAACTTGGTTGTATTGGGTACTGGCGGTACTAATGGCACTGGTGGTACTAATGGAACTGGTGGCACTGGCGGTACTGGTGGTACTGGTAATGATGATTGGCGTAGTGGAGAATGCAAAACAGAAACAGGAGAAAGGATTTATTACTACGAATCTGTGTATAATTCTAGCCTAAGGCGATGGGAGATGCAAATACGTGGCACGCAAGTTACTAAGAAGTGTATAACTGAATCTGGTGGGTTCGAATGCGAAGAAGGTACGGTAATCACGCGTTTAAATGCCACTACCGAAGGATCGTATACTACACATAAATGTTCTGCATAGCCTGTTGTTCTCCTCCGATTTGAAATAAACTTATATTCTTCTCAAATCGGAGGAATTTTTGTTATAAATGAAGTATTTTTAATTAGAGACTGGTATGAAGAAAAAGAATAAATACTGTAAATACTTGATTTTTTATTTTTTGTGTATAGCATGCACTCCCAATAAGACCGGTATTATCAAAAATGACAACTTGTATGTTGTAGATTTGGATGAGTTGGGGGAGTATACTAAGGTAAATGCCTCTTCTATTTTTAAAAACTTAAAAACGATTATACTCGAAACCAACAAAGACTGTTTGGTTGGTTCTGAATTTGAGTTTTCTGCATTTGGCAATTATTTGTATATATTGAATACAGAATATTCCAAAGACTTTTTAGTATTTGACAGGGAAGGAAAGTTTATTCGGAAAATCGGGGGGTTGGGAAAAGGCCCCGGAGAATACACACGGGTATTCGACTTTAGCATTGATACGGCACATCACGTAATTTATCTGCTTTGCGACAGGGCTATTAATAAGTATCAAACGGATGGAACTTTTATGGGCACCATCAGGTTGCATGAACATGTATCCCAAATCCAATACACCAATAATAAATTGTATACCGAAATAAGAGGTGGTAAGTATATGCTACAGGCAATAGATTCTGAAACCGGAGAACAAACAGGTGAATATTTAGAAACCGCACGACATAACAAAGGCTGGAATGAACCGTTTTATTTCTATGGTGATAGACCTTTCAAGCGTTGTTGGGTTGAATCACCCAAGTTTGCCCATACATTTATGGATACCATCTTTGCCATCCACCCGGAAGGGATGGTACCTTTTCTTACCATCAAAAGCAAACATTTAACTGATAATGCCGATGTGGAAGCCACTAAAGGAATGGAGCCGCAAGAGCGTATCAATGCTATAGAAAATAAAGATAAAATATTCGGCATCTGTCATTATTTCGATACCAAAAAACACATTTTTTTTGCCTATAAGCACGGGAAAGGATTGTCAACAATATTATACGACAGAATAACCAATGCCTGTCAGAGAGCATTTATATTTAATGATCTCGCTTTTATTGAATCCGATCCCCCCTCTAGAGTCCCCTCTTTTGATATCGTTTTTTCAGGTTCCAACGGTATATATGAGGCGGTTTATGGTCATAACAGAGAAGTATTCATGGAGGAGTATATAGAAAAAGGCAAATTAACCCCTCATGTAGATAAACGGGATGAACTGATGAAACTAAACGAGGAATCTAATCCGGTTATCTTTTATTATTCATACGATGATGCAGAATAAACATTTGTGGATGGTGGTAATTTTTTAGTTCCATGAAATATCTTTATACCCCAAGATCAATATAAAAGAATGAATAATCTATGTAAACTTCTGATATTATCGTTTTTGTGCGCCTCATGTACTCCCAATGCCACCAAAACAATCAAAAATGACAATTTGTATGTTATAGACCTGGATGAGCTGGGGGAATATACCAAGGTGAATGCCTCTTCCATTTTTAAAAACATGAAAACAATTATACTCGAAACCAACAAGGATTGTTTGATTGGCTCTGATTTTAAGTTTTCTGCATTCGACAATTATTTTTTCATACTGAACACACTGTTTTCCAAAGATTTTTTAATGTTTGACAAGGAAGGAAAGTTTATCAGGAAAATAGGAGGGTTGGGAAGAGGCCCCGGAGAATACACACGGGTATTCAACTTTACCATTGATACGGTTCATCGGGTAATTTACCTGCTTTGCGACATGGTCATCAATAAGTATCAAATGGATGGAACTTATATCGGCGCCATCAGGTTAGAATATTACCAACCGCATCAAATCCAATACGCCCATGGCAAATTATATATCGAATCAGATAGAGGTAAGTATATGCTGCTGGAAATTGATCCTGAAACCGGAAAACAAACAGGTGAATATTTAGAAGCCGCACGACATAACAAAGGTTGGATCGAAGAGTCTTTTACATACCAAGAAGGGCCGTTAAAGCGAAGTTGGGTCGAATCGCCTAAATTTGTTCATACATTTATGGATACCGTCTTTGCCATCCGGCCGGATGGATTAGTTCCTTTTCTTGCCATCAAAAGCAAACATTTAACCGATAATGCCGACGTGGAAGCCACTAAGGGAATGGACCCGCAAAAGCGTATCAATGCTATAGAAAATAAAGATAAAATATTCTGCATCAATCATTATTTTGATACTAAAAAGCACATTGTTTTTCGTTACATGCATGGAAAGGGATCATCAACTGTGCTATTTGACAGGTTGGCAAATACCTGTCAGAGCGCATTTTTATTTAATGACTTTGCTTTTATCGAATCGTATAGAATGATGACTCAAGAAATCGTTTTTTCAGATGCCAATGGCATATATGAGGCCGTTTATGGTCATAACAAGGAATTTCTCTTCGAAGAATATATAGAAAAAGACAAATTAAATCCCCATGTTGACAAATGGGATGAACTGATGAAACTAAACGAGGAATCCAATCCGGTTATTTTTTATTATTCATACGATGATGCAGAATAAACATTTATGGATCGTGGTAACCGTGCTTAGCACAGTAGTTATCTGCTGGGGTTTGTGGATCATGCTCAAACCGCGTTCGGCTGCACAGCCTGCGGAATTGTTACAGGGTATCCTGATGGAACATATCGAATATCTGCCGGGGGTATATCGCGCACATGAAAATTATGCCGGGCAATTGCAAAATGACACATGCGCCGTACTCATCTACCGGTATTCGCAAAACACATGTGCTCCTTGTTTTCTGGAAGACTTGTCTGATCTGGGTGAATTCTGTAAGACCATTGGCCGGGATAATGTAATGGTACTGCCGGCATACCCTTCCAACGACCGCAATAGCCGAATGAAAATGAACAGCGAAATAAACGGATTAGAATACCGGAACATCCCTGCCGATTCCTTAGCGTTGCCCATACACAAAAGCGAAGGTGAAAAACGTTACTTTGCCGTATTAGATGCTCAAGGCAGGGTGGGCATGGTCTTCTTTCCTGTAAAAGGGCGACAGGATCTCACACGACGGTATTTCCGGGAGATTGCACGGTTTTTCCCGGCTCCTCCGGTAACCCTAAAGGATAGCCTATGAAATCTGCGGTAAAGTATTATGCCCTGTTAGCCGTCGCCTGCTTATTGGTCTATCTTCCTACCCTATGGAATGACTTCCAGGCGAGTTGGGACGACAACTGGATGGTCATGAACCATTATACGGAAGATGGTTTTGCGTGGTATAACCTGAAAGGAGTTTTTACCGAACTCCACGTAGCCCAATACAGCCCCGTCAATGAGATCATCTACATGGCCATCTATGCTGTGTTTGGTTACCATCCTGCGGCTTACCACCTGTACCCCATGTTGCTGCATATCATCAACAGTTGCTTGGTGCTGGCGCTCATACAACGGTTAGTTGGCGGCCGTACCGATGTGGTGACCGCCCGCCGCGTCGCCTTTGTTACTGCGCTGCTTTTTGCCATACACCCCATACAGGTGGAATCCATCGCATGGATCAGCGCCTCCAAAATACCCCTTTACACATTTTTCGTCCTGTTGGCCATGCTGGCTTATATCCGTTATGCCCGTACCGGGAAAACCGGTTTTTATATCGCGGCGTTCCTTCTGTTCGTATGCTCCTTCGGCAGCAAGGAGCAATCCGTTGTGTTGCCCGTTACCCTGCTGCTCTTAGACTGGGTGTTGGGCCGCACCTCCGTTCCCTGCGGGGAGGAACCCGGAAAACCTGCCGGGAAGCAGCCGTGGGGTTACCTCCTGCTCGAGAAACTGCCGTTTATCCTCTTTGCCCTTTTTGCAGGCCTTTTCACCTATGCCAACCAGAGCGAATATGTCATAGAGAAATGGGCCGGTTACCCCTTTGGCCAGCGGATGGTGTTTGCCTGCTATTCGCTGGTGGAATACTTTGGCAAGCTGGTTTTTCCGGCCAACCTGCTCTATATGTACCCATTCCCCATGGCGCCGGGCCTGCCCCTTCCTGCCCGTTACTTCATCTACCCGGTTATTATAGCGGCTTTTACGTATTTCCTGATCCGGATTGCCAAACCCAACAACTGGCCTGTTTTTTTCGGCCTGTTGTTTTTCCTGGTCAACATGGCGCTGATGCTGCATGTGGTAGCCATGTCGCGTTTCACCATCATCGCCGACCGTTATGTATACTTAGCTTCCGTGGGAATATTTTTCATAGCGGCATGGTATGGGGTTCCCTGGCTGCAAAAGATGGCCGCCGGCGGAAAGAAATGGATACTCGTTGTTGCCGCGTGTTACCTGCTGTACCTGGGCGGTTATGCGCATTACCGCACGTATGCATGGAAGGACAGCGGCACGCTGAAAAGGGAATTCATGGAGTTGGTAAACGATGGTTTGCCGGAGCAAGAACCCAAGGACCATGAAAACTGATTTGTTAAGCATACTTGTCCCGGTTTATAACGAAAGCGAATGCTTGCCGCTGTTCTATGGGAAATTGTGCGAAGTGGCCGCCACGCTGCCATGCCCGGTGGAAATCCTTTTTGTGAACGACGGCAGTACCGACGGTACGTTGGAATGTATCAAGGCCCTGCAACAGGATGACTACCGTATTGTTTGCCTTGACCTCTCGCGCAACTACGGCAAGGAAATAGCCGTAAGTGCAGGTATCGACCACATCCGGGGCAACGCTCTGGTGATCATTGACGCCGACCTGCAAGACCCGCCCGGATTGATACCTGGGATGCTGGCAGGCATCGAGGAAGGGTACGATGATGTGTACGGCCGCCGCACCGGCAAGCGGCACGAAGGCTGGTTCAAGCGATGGACATCCCGGCAATATTACCGGTTGTTGCGGACACTTGCCAACATCGAGATACAGGAAAACACAGGCGATTTCCGCATGTTCAGCGCCAAGGCCATCGACGCGCTCCGCCACCTTAAAGAAAGCGAGCGCAACATGAAAGGGTTGTTTTCCTACATCGGGTTCCGTAAAAAGGGCATCCCCTACGAACAAGCGCCCCGCGCCGCAGGCCGCACCAAATGGAATTACCTGAAGTTGTTGGACCTGGCGGTAAAGGGCTGGACATCATTTTCGGTGTTGCCATTGCGTATCATTTCGTTTACAGGTGTCCTGGTATCGGTTGTCGCCTTTGCCTACCTGGTGAAAGTGCTCTTAAAGGCGTTGATCCTCGGCGATCCCGTTGGCGGTTATCCGTCCATGATGTGTATTATTCTTTTTTTAGGAGGCCTTTTATTGCTGGCTTTGGGAATTATCGGCGAATACCTCGGCATTATTTACCAGGAAACCAAGAAACGGCCATATTATTTTGTAAACGAAGTATTGAGAACCGGATCTTGAATTTTACAAAAAACATACAGCGTATTGCCAATGTATTGCTGTGGGTTGTTGTACTGATACTGGCAGTAAAACTGGTGCAAGCCCGGATAGCCGATGTGTGCCGGGTACCTACCGACAGCATGGAAAATGCCGTGATGGCGGGCGACCGCTTGGTGGTGCGCAAAACGCTGGAGTTTGGCCGCGGCGATGTGGTAGTATTCAATCACCCAAACGGGGATAACGTACAGTTGGTGAAACGCTGTATCGGCCTGCCGGGCGATACGGTACGCATGGTCAGGAGCGTCATTTATATCAACGGACAGGCGATGGCGACCATTCCCACCGTGCGGAAATGCCCGTGGGATTTTCCGTTGGATTTTCCCCTGCGCAGCCTCGGTTGGGACATCAACAACTACGGGCCGGTAGTGGCGCCGGCCAAAGGCTTATCCGTGCCGTTGGATTCGGCCAGCATGAACCTGTACCGGAACATGATACGGGCAGAAGGCCACGAAATATCCTGCACGAACGGCGTATGTTGCATTGACCAAAAGCCGGCAAAAGATTATACCTTCCAAACCGATGGCTATTTTGTGCTGGGCGACAACCGCGGCAATTCGTTAGACAGCCGCTACTGGGGTTTTGTGCCCGGAGAATTGGTTGTGGGCAAGGTATGGATGGTGTATTTTTCGCGCGATGCTGTCCGGCGCAGTATCCGGTGGGAAAGAATAGGATTAATGATTCAATAATTCAAAGATTCCATGATTCAACGATTCAACATTCCATGATTCAAACTTGCCTCGATTGTGTATCAATGTATCATACTTCCCAGATTTTTACGATTCTTCCTTGAAAAAAATCCGGTAATAATTCATATCCTTTTCATCATCATACCCTTTCTCAATGAGTTGGCGGTTACCATGTACGTAAATATGGAAATTCTTGTCGAGCTTGATCACGCTTTTGAAGATTTTCGCTTGTTTCTTAACTGCCGGCGCTGAAATTTCGAATTGTTCGTCGATTTTCACATCACGGTCTTCCTGATATTCTTCGCGGAATTCCTTGAATGACTGAATCACTTCGGGTTGCCCGATCACCTGGTTGGCAAAGTCATCGAAAGAAAATTCAGCGTTTTCCTTGAAAAAAGTAACCGACTTATTGAGGATGTCCGCCTGATCGACCTTATCAACATCGAAATTTTCGGGCAAACGTTCGGTAACAAACTGCTTGCACATATCCAGGCATTGCTCTGTTTGATGGAAAGTATCGCGGCGCTGGGCAATGTTTAGGAAACTGTCGCGCCAGTACATGGCTTCACCTGATTGCCGCACACTGTCGACCACTGATACCAGGTATCCATTTTCGCGTTCCGTATTGAATATCAAACAACCTTTATCCAATTTATTGATATTGATACCGTCTTCATATTCGATTTCGAAACTGTCGGAAGTAGGATATACTTTCAGGAAGGTTTCTTTCGATTCGGATTTAAACAACCCGATGGCATCCACCTGTTCGCCGTCGACATTGCAATCGTGCAGGTGTACCACGTACAGTTCACCGCTTTTGATTTTCGGGTGGGTCGATTCTTCGTAAAGATGACGGGCAAGATTTACCGATTGTTCATAGAACGTCGTGGGTTGGTCGAAAATTTGCGACACGTATGTGTATACTTCGTTTAGGGTAACATCCGACTCATGCGAAAGATTGTAGTACTCTTCCGACTTGAATGGCGACAGGAAATATTGTAACAACAGGCTTTGTACGGCATCATTTACTTTCATAGGGGCCGCCGCAAACCGGATACCTTCTTCCTGCGACTTGTTTCCGACTTTATGCAATACCAACGCTTCAATACCGATTTCTTCCGTATACAACATAGACGTATTTTTTGATGATGTTAAATATTCCGGGCGAAATTAGTAAAAAAGTTGGTTATAAGAACGGTCTTTCTATGATAAAAATGAAGAATTGCTATGTCAAATATCTAAAAATCAGATAAATTAATTTTATACCCCCTCATGTTCTGTCCGCCGGATAATCTCATCCTGCAAAGGCTCGATCAGGTCACTGAAATAATCACTGTATCCTGCCACACGCACAATCAGGTCGCGGTATTTCTCCGGATGCTTTTTAGCATCGCGAAGCGTGTCAGCCGACACTACATTGAATTGGATGTGATGTCCGTCCATACGGAAATAAGCCCGTACGAGTTTGCAAATCTTATCAATAGCCTCGTCAGTGTCGAAAAACGAAGGAGTGAATTTTTGGTTCAGTAATGTACCACCTGTACGTAGATGGTCGATCTTTGCCGCGCTTTTGATCACGGCAGTAGGCCCGTTGGTGTCGGCTCCCTGCACCGGCGAAATACCTTCCGAAAGCGGTTCGTGTGCCTTGCGACCATCGGGAAGGGCATTTGTCATCTGTCCGAAATACACGTGGCAAGTGGTGGGTAGCATGTTCACACGGGTGGTAGCTCCGCGTGGTGTCCGGCGACCGTTCACTGCATTGTAATACAACTCGAAAACCTGCCGGGTATACTTATCGGCATATTCGTCGTCATTGCCGTATTTCGGCGTGCAGTATACCAATTCGTAACGAAACTCCTCGTAATTTTCGAAATTCTTAGCCAGTGCATCTAATAATCCTTGCATCGAAATAGTTTTCCGGTCGAACACATGATATTCGATAGCGGCCAAGCAATCACTGATAGTACCGATGCCCACACCTTGTATGTAAGCGGTATTATAACGTGCGCCACCACACATATAGTCCGTTCCCTTGGCCACACAATCGTCGATCACCAATGAAAGGAACGGCACCGGAAGGTTTTGCATGAATAACCGTTCGATGATATTGTTGCCGCGTGCTTTAATATCTACAAAATGGTTCAGTTGCCAGGTAAAAGCTTCCATCAGTTCATCCATGGAATGAAATGTGACCGGATCGCCGGTTGGTAATCCCAACTGATTTCCTGTCAAGGGATCAACACCATTGTTCAGGGTCAATTCCAAAATCTTCGGTATATTGAAATAACCGGTCAGCAGGTAGGCTTCGGTACCGAAAGCGCCCGATTCCACACAACCGCTGGCACCGCCGTTGCGTGCATCCACGATATCTTTTCCTTGCCGCAGCAACTCCTGAATGATCGCATCGGCACTGAAGATGGATGGTTGCCCAAAACCTGTTTTCAGGATATGCAGCGTCCGGTTGATGAATGCGTCGGGGCCTTTCTTGCTTACCTGTATGTTCGAACTGGGTTGCAGCAACCGCATTTCTTCGATGACATCGAGTAGGATATACGTCATTTCGTTCACTCCGTCTGATCCGTCTGCTTTAACCCCGCCGAGATTGATATTGCAAAAATCGGTATAAGTATTGCTTTCCTGAGCGGTAATGCCCATCTTGGGTGGTGAAGGGTGGTTGTTGAACTTGATCCAGAAGCAATGCAATAACTCAATGGCCTTTTCCTTGGTTAATGTACCGACTTCAATTTCCTTACGGTAAATAGGATAAAGATGTTGATCCAAACGCCCGGGATTAAATGAATCCCAAGGATTCACTTCGGTAATGACCCCCAAATGGACAAACCAATAATATTGAAGCGCTTCATGCAATGTTTCAGGCTTATTAGCAGGAATTTTCCGGCAAACACAAGCCATTTCATTTAGTTCACTAATCCTATTTTGATTAGTCTCATTTTTTGCTATTTCATCCAACCGGTCGGCACAACGGTGTGCAAAACCAATGATGGCATTGGCCACAATACGCATGGCATTCAATTCATTGCGTTTGTCCAAAGCAAGCGGGTCGTCTTGGAAATCAAGCCGGGCAATGCTTCCCTCGATATCGGCAATAATGCCGAGCATGCCTTTACGATAAATCTTATCGCCGCAAACGGTGTGTCCCGGCGCCCGTTGCTCCTGAAACTCAGTAAAAATACCGGCATGGTAGGCAGCAATCCATTGGTCGCCAATGTTGGCCATCACCTTGTCACGGTTGGTACGCCCCGTCCAAAATGGAATGATTTCCTTCTCATAGACACGCCGAGTTTCTTCGCTCACCTTGAATGACACTTTCTCCCGTGTATGGAGCATTTCCAAATCTTTCAGCGAATGCAGGCTCACTTCGGGATAAGTGGGCGTAGCTTTAGGTTCCGGGCCACGTTCACCCACAATCAGTTCACCATCATTGATACACAGCGTTTTGTTCATCATGATATACTCAAAACACAAGGCACGCTGTTCAGGTACAGAAACCTGCTGTGCACGCGGACTTTTGTAAAATTCAGTCACCAATACCGCGCGTTCGTGCGACATGGTATTGACAGCATTGAGGCTTTGTTCACGTAATTTCTTTACTCTTTCGGTCATCATAATCATTTCCAATTTTTTGAATGATGATTTTTCAATTTCTTTTTCTATCTCTTCCTAATCTTACACGTCTTACAGTCTTACATGTCTTACTATCTTTTTTATCCTCCGATTTTCACTTTCCAACCATCTTCTTCAAATATGGCTTTCACAGGGAATAATGCTTCCTTTTCAAGCGTCTGGGCACCGCCCATCCTGTTTTGATAATCGCATCGGTCATATTTGTGCGTTGCGGTTGCATGGTAAGGTAATAAATTTATTTCACTAATGGAGTCACATTTATATATTTTCAAAAGCTTTTTCAACGATTGTGTATGGTCTTCGTCGAAAGTATATCCCGGAATGACCGGTACCCGCAGAATGGTTTTAATTCCTATCTGGGATAACCATTCCAGATTACGTATAATGGATTTGTTGGATACGCCAGTTGCCTTGAAATGATTCGATTCATCCGTCTCTTTTATATCAAAAAGAACCAAATCGGCTAAAGAAGCAATTTCCCGGAATCTGTTTTCACTTGCATAACCTGATGTGTCTAATGCAATATTGATGCCGTTTTCGCGGCAAGCCACCATGATCTCTTCCAGGAAAGCATGTTGCATCAACGGTTCACCACCACTGAAAGTAACTCCACCAGCCGATTCATCATAAAACACCCGGTCTTTTACAATCTCACACATCAACTCGTCCTTAGTGTAAAACTGTCCGATGGTTTCTCGCCTTTCTATCTCATGGCCATCAAACAGGATACTTTTTATAACGGTTTCCTGCTTGGGTGAAATGCTTTCTGGATTATGGCACCAGACACATGCCAGCGGACAACCTTTAAAAAACACAGTAGTACGTATCCCCGGCCCGTCGTGGACGGTAAAGCGTTTGATATCGAAAATCAAGCCTTGCATATTGCGTTACGGTAAATCTTCGTCAATATTCAATAATCCGTTATCAATATTCAATTTTTCATCAACCTTTCCAACACCTTTTCCTTTATTGTAAAAGCGGTTCCATGCCGTGTCTCTTTCGGGAAAACAATTTGTTCGGAAACATCTTCCCAAGTTTTGCCATCCTTGCTGCGGACAGCGCCATAACGATGGTCGCGATATTTATCAAAATACACGTACAGGTAATCACCAACCTTTAATGGTGAAGGCCCTTCGGCCCAATAATTACCAGTGATCGGCGCAGACACGGTAGTGGGAAAGTCTTCAGCCATTTTATTACTCTTTGTGTAACGAATATTCTTCTCAGGCGGATTGGGATTCTCATTTTTCAAGAACATCACATATTCACCGTTCCACTTGATTACAGCAGCATCAATCACACTGAAATCAGGATTGAACATCATCCGGGTATCCGCGAAAGCCTTGAAATCCTTCGTGGTGGTATAATAAATACGGTGGTTAAGTCCCTTTTCACGCTCGCTTTCGGCTACTTCGCTGTGACGTCCGGGAATGGTGGTTGCCCAAAAGATATAGAACAGCTTTGATACATCATCATAAAATATTTCCGGAGCCCACGAATTCTTAGCTTCCGGTTCGTGCATCATCACAGGTATAGACTGTTGTTCACTCCAATTCACTAAGTCTTTTGACGATGCACAGCCAATGATACGGTCTGTCCAACTCGATGTCCACACCATGTGGAAAGCACCATCCGGTCCCTGGCAAATGCTGGGATCGCGCATCAGTTTATCCTTACCGACCTGCGGCGTGAGGTATGATTTACCGTCATTCAGGGCAGTCCATGTCAAGCCGTCGCGGCTATATGCAAAATGCAGGCCGTCTTCGCCATTGCCGATAAAGTACGAAAATAGGTATATATCCTTTTGTTGGGTACATGAATCGGCACACATCATCACCGACAAGCAAAACAGCAAATGGAATATTCTCATGAATATGATTTTTATACGGTTAAATAAAAATGCTAAATTACAATATTTCGTTGAACGATGATCTGCTCTATCAACTTTTTGAAAGTTAGTCAACCAATCGTGCACAAAAGTGTTACCTTTGCAGACATAAAACAATAAAAATCAGTTTATGAAAAGTAAAATTGTAGAAAAAACCTATTGGATGATTGTTTTGGTGATGGTTGTTTTGGCCTCGTGCCAACCAAAACAGGAACCAATGGCCGGCCTGATCAAAAATCGACTCGACCGCTCAGCAGAACAATACCTGCTCATGGCCGAATCGCTCAAAGACCAACCCAACAAGCTGCCTAAAACCATTGATGCCGAAGGCAAATTGGTAACCAGCGGTTCCGGTTGGTGGTGCAGCGGATTTATGCCGGGGTCGTTGTGGTATCTTTACGAATACAACAAATCCGACGAACTGCTTGCCGATTCCCGCAACTACACAGCCCGCGTTGAAAAGGAGAAATATAACAAGGGTACGCACGATCTTGGGTTCATGCTTTATTGCAGTTTTGGTAACGGATACCGCCTTACAGGAGATACGGCATACCGCAGCGTGATACTGATTGGCGCCGAGTCGCTGGCAAGCCGTTTCAACCCCAAAATAGGATGCATACAATCGTGGGGATCGAACAAGAATTGGCAATTCCCGGTGATCATCGACAATATGATGAACCTCGAATTCCTGTTCTGGGCGTCAAAAGCTTCGGGTAATCCTAAATATCGCGATATTTGCATTTCGCATGCCGACGTGACCATGAAGAATCATTTTCGTCCCGATTTCAGTTCGTACCATGTAGTTTCGTATGACACCATCAGTGGGCAGCCCGAAAAGAAAAATACGCACCAGGGCTTTGCAGACGAGTCGGCGTGGGCACGCGGACAAGCCTGGGGATTATACGGATACGTGGTGATGTACCGCGAAACCAAAGATCCGAAATACTTGGAACAAGCCAAGCGCATCGCCGCTTTTATATTGAACCATCCCAACATGCCTGCGGATAAGATACCATATTGGGATTTCAATGCAGACGAAATTCCCAATACCCTGCGCGATGCCTCGGCAGGCGCTATCATCGCTTCAGCTTTGATCGAACTGAGTGGCTATGTGGATGCAACACTTGCAAAAACTTACCTGAATGTGGCCGAAATTCAGCTTCGCACATTGTCGTCGCCCGAATACTTTGCCGAAAAAGGCACCAATGGTAATTTTATCCTGAAACATTCGGTAGGCTCAATGCCACATAAATCAGAAATTGATGTGCCGCTCACTTATGCTGACTATTATTATATCGAAGCATTGTTACGTTATCAATCATTAAAAAATAAATAATTATATGACAAGTTTCTCATTAAAGGGCAAAATAGCCTTAGTTACAGGAGGTTCCTATGGAATAGGCTTCTCCATTGCCACAGCACTTTCCGAAGCAGGCGCCACCATTGTTTTCAACGATATCAAACAGGAATTGATTGATTCGGGATTAGCTGCCTATAAGGAAAAAGGCATCACCGCTCATGGCTATATATGCGATGTGACCAATGAAACCGCAGTAAACGAACTGGTTGTCAAAGTCGAAAAGGAAGTTGGCGTTATAGATATCCTGGTGAACAATGCAGGCATCATCAAACGTATACCGATGGTGGAAATGACCGCTGCCGAATTCCGCCAAGTGATCGACGTCGACCTGAACGCTCCGTTCATCGTATCGAAAGCCGTGATTCCAAGCATGATCAAGAAAGGAGGCGGCAAGATCATCAACATCTGTTCGATGATGAGCGAACTGGGACGCGAGACTGTATCGGCTTACGCTGCTGCAAAAGGCGGTTTGAAGATGCTCACACGTAACATTGCTTCGGAATATGGCCAATATAATATCCAATGCAACGGTCTTGGTCCCGGTTATATCGCTACACCGCAAACGGCACCGTTACGTACCGAAGGCCATCCGTTCAATTCGTTCATTATTTCCAAAACTCCGGCAGCCCGTTGGGGGAATCCTGAAGACCTTGCAGGCCCGGCTGTGTTCCTTGCTTCGCCGGCTTCCGATTTTGTGAACGGACATGTCTTGTATGTGGACGGCGGTATCCTGGCTTATATCGGGAAACAACCCTGAAATTAACAAGTCAACATCCTTTACTGAAGAGATGTCTCCACGCGTAAACTCGTACCTCGTTTACGTGTGGAGACATCTTTTCAGCTAATTTATATAAACTCTACTAAAGTGAAAGTAGTTTTATACTCTATACGTCAAGTTTTGTACAAAACGATGTTCAGCCGAGGTATAACCCAATGTCATTGAGTTAAGGCTGAAAGCCTTGTGAGCATTAGCGTAGGACAACGTCCTACGTGAGAACGCAACATTCAAATTGAAGTGTTGTAAGCGCGAAAGCCAATACTTACGCCCTTTCAGGGCTCTGCAAAAGGTAGTGGTCCGGTTCATTGGGCGGAACCTCATCCCAACGCGTATATGACTTGTCCGCGTGAAGTATAATTACTTATGATGTCTACTGACCAAACCATTTACATTATTTGTGTATGTTATCAACGACAACAAAAAACAACGTTGTAGAAAGTGTAAAAAACCCTTTTAAAAAAAACTTTCATGTCATTTATATCTTTTTTCATAAAAAAACGTTATATTTGTATCAGTTCATTTAAGCGTTTAACTTATCAAAATTACCAGCCATGGCAAGTAAAAGAACGTTAAAGAAAAACATCAATGTCCTCACAGGCGAGTTGTTAAATGAGTGTTTCGCTTTCAGTTATTTTCATCCCGATACCAAGCCAAAACAGGTTACCGAGACCATGTGGGCTTTGGCGCATACGCGAAACGAATTGATCTCAAGAATCAACAGGAAAACACCCAAACAAGACCGGAATAAACAGTCGATAAAATCGTTTTACCAAACGTTGAAAACGGATGTAGCGCAAATGCCGGGTTTGATGGATCATTTTGCCGGACAACCAAAGTAAATTCTGTTGGTAATAGGGCCCACCGGCAATATAAATACAACGGTAAGAAGAATATGATATACCTCTCGCAGGAGGTGTAGTAGTATTGTTATACCTAAGCGGGATGTCGCCTAACCTCCCTTCCCCCTCTTTACGACACGTGATACCGTCGAGGGCCCTCCTGTATTACAGGACAAAAGAGGCACGCGTATGCGCGTGGAGATATTTCTTTATGCCTAATAATATCTTTACATTTTCTTAACTAAACAATATTGTATCAGTATTAGTTATTAATTTTGCATTCAAAATTTTAATGTCCAATCAATAATGAAAACATTCCCAATAATGATCGCGTGCATGTTGTTGTTTTCGGCGTGTTCGTCTAATAAACAGCCAACAAGCACGTATGTAGCGGATTTTTGCCAGTATGTCGACCCGTTTATCGGGACAGCTGATAATGGCCATACTTTTCCGGGCGCCACTGTTCCGTTCGGGTTCATACAGGTAAGTCCCGAAACCGGCAATGATTCATGGAAGTACTGCTCAGGCTACAATGATGCCGACGAGTCGATCATCGGCTTTGCACAAAACCACCTTAACGGTACAGGCTGCTCCGATCTGGGCGATATACTGATGTTGCCTTTTAGTGGCGATGCAGGTGGCAATTATCGCAGCACTTTTTTGAAATCGGAAGAAACAGCGTCTCCAGGATATTACTCCGTACGACTTAGCGATTTTGATATTAATGTGGAATTGTCAGCCACTCAACGCACCGCGTACCACCGCTACACTTACCACAAAAACGAACCTGCATATCTGCTGCTCGACATGCAGAGTGGCGTGGTATGGAGTACTGAGGCCATAGAAACGCATGTGCTGGCTGCCGAGATGAATATGCCCGACAACCAGACCATCACCGGGCATCAACAGGTTCGTAACTGGGTGACCCGTCATTATTATTACGAAATACGTTTCGACAAGCCGTATACCGTGAAAGAGGAACTTCCTGCCAAGCCGGGTAACAAGGCCAAACGGTTAATATTGGCTTTCGATATCAAACCCGGAGAAACATTACAGGCCAAAGTAGCCATGTCATCGGTGAGTGTTGATGGCGCCACGGAAGCAATGAAAGCCGAAAACCCCGGTTGGGATTTCGAAGCTGTCCGCGAAAGCGCACGCCGCGAATGGAACGATCTTCTTTCTCAAGTGCAGGTAACCGGTAGCAACGCACAAAAAAGAAGCTTCTATACTTCGCTTTATCACCTTTACATCCAACCCAACAATATTGCCGATATCGACGGACAGTACCGCGGAGTAGACGACAGCGTACGCATGGCCCCGTCTGGAAATTACTATTCCACAATGTCGTTGTGGGATACTTACCGTGCGGCACACCCCCTTTATACCATCCTGATGCCCGAAAAGGTGGATGGTTTTGTTGAAACGATGCTTGAACATTACAAAGCGCAGAAATTTCTTCCTATCTGGACGCTCTGGGGAAAAGAAAACTTCTGTATGATCGGCAACCATGCCATACCTGTGATTGTGGATGCTTACCTAAAAGGGTTTAGTGAATTTGATGCAGAAGAAGCATATCAAGCGATAAAGATATCATCGACCGTGAATCATCCTAACTCCGATTGGGAAACATACAAGAAATACGGTTATTATCCGTTCGATATCATCAAATCCGAATCGGTATCCAAGACATTGGAAAGTGTGTATGATGACTATTGCGTGGCACAAATGGCCAAGGCGTTGGGTAAAACCGAAGATTACGAATATTTCACCAAGCGTTCGAATTTCTACAAGAACCTGTTCGACCCACAGATCAAACTGATGCGTGGCAAAGACTCGAAAGGCAAATGGCGCACGCCGTTCAATTCATTCCTGCTGTCGCATGCTTCCAGTTCGGGCGGCGACTTTACCGAAGGTAATTCGTGGCAATATACATGGCATGTGCAGCACGATGTACGGGGACTGATCGACTTGATGGGCGGCAATGAAGCATTCACTGCCAAGCTCGACTCCTTGTTCTTTCTCGAATCGTCAGCCGAAAATACCGGTTTCGTGTCGGATGTTACCGGCCTCATCGGACAATATGCACACGGCAACGAGCCAAGCCATCATGTGGCCTATCTTTATTCGTTTGCCGGCAAACCATGGAAAACGCAGGAATTGGTACGCGAAGTGTTCGACCGTTTTTATTTAGATAAACCCGACGGTCTTTGTGGTAATGATGACTGTGGCCAGATGTCGGCATGGTATATCTTCTCGGCCATGGGTTTCTATCCGGTGAATCCTATCGGCGGCGAATATGTGCTTGGCGCACCACAGGTGGAGAAAGTGGAACTTACATTGCCCGGCGGTAATGTATTTACGATGGAAGCCAAGAACTTGTCAAAGGAAAACAAATATGTCCAATCGGTAGAATTGAACGGACAACCGTATAAGGAGATGAGCATCCATCATGAGGATATCATGAATGGCGGATATTTGGTGTTCACGATGACGGATAAGAGGTAATAAGTTAGCGGTAAAAGGTAAGAAATAATAAAGCGCTGGTGGTTCGATGACTACCGGCGCTTTTGCTTTTAATAATCATCACAACTTAATGCCGTTTACTTGAGGATATCATTACAGGTTCTATTTGTCTTCCGTAATGGTCAGGATATATCCATTATTATCAAAGATGGCAAATTCATCGGCGCCATAAAATGTTTGATGCAATTCCTTTGCAAGGTATTCCGTGTTTTTCAATTTTTCATATAAAGTATTCATATTCTTCACTTTCACATATAAAGTGATAGCCGCAGTCAAAGGTTTTCCATTTAATTGGGGATATTCCTCCTGCAAATTTCGTATTTCCTGGAACATGATAACAGCATCGCCCGAACCGACCATTGCCCAGGCAAGATCGCCCGTTTCCGGCACATTCATGATTAATCTGAAGCCTAACACTTCTGTATAGAACTTTACTGTTTCGTTAACACTTTTTACCCCTATGTTGGGTGATAATGATTGATATTCCATATGATTATTAGATTATATTGAGAATAGATAAGAAACCCACAAGGGTTCGCCGAAGAAAGCCTTCCGTGGAATACCTGCAAATAACATTCCATGTTTATTTTTGAAGGTGCAAAGTTACAGAACTTAAAAAAACTTAAAAAACAAAAAAAGTTTTTCCAATAGTTAAACATTGACTATTTTTGTTACGTTAAATATTAAATCACTTATGAAACAGTTTGTACTGTTACAAACTGCAACAGTGTAAGAAAATAAACTTCGTTCAAAGCGGGGTCACGAGCCGCAAACGTAACTGAGTTCCGGACTATCGGAATGAAATAGCGGGGCAGAGCGTTGAACTGCCGAAAAAAGATAACGAGAGGAAACAGATAACCTCTGACAAAAACGGGCAAGACCTGTGAAGCCGCATCAGAAGGGAAAACATTTTTAGCGATTACATAACCATCTATAAAATAATAAAAAGAGGTGTGTTATTGTGATGGCGAAACATAATTTAATAATACATAATACATTGTCAAAATGGACAAAATCAGAATTGCAATTATCGGAGTGGGGAATTGTGCGAGTTCTTTAATACAAGGATTGTATTTTTATGGGAAAGACAATTCCGCAGATTGTATTGGCGTAATGCACAAAATAATTGGCAAATACAAGATTAGCGATATTGAAGTTGTTGCAGCATTTGATGTTGATAAAAGAAAAGTTGGATTTGATGTGAGTGAGGCTATTTTTGCGAAGCCAAATTGCACCAAGATATTTTATCCTGATGTTCCAAAAATGGGTGTTAAAGTAACGATGGGTAAAGTTCTTGATGGAGTTTCCGAACAAATGGCCGAATATCAAGATAAAGATAAAACCTTTGTTCTTTCCGAAAGCAAAGAGCCATCGGAAGAAGAAATCGTTGCAATACTTAAAGACACTAAAACTGATGTTCTCCTTAATTATCTTCCTGTTGGTTCGGAAGAGGCAGCTAAATTTTATGCGAACTGTGCATTAAATGCAGGAGTAGCATTTATCAATAACATACCGGTTTTTATAGCATCTGACCCTGCTTGGGAAAAACGATTCAAAGAAAAAAATATTCCCATCATAGGTGATGATATAAAAGCTCAAGTAGGGGCAACTATCGTTCACCGGGTATTATCGGATTTGTTCAAAAAAAGAGGTTGTACATTAGAAAAAACTTATCAGTTAAATTTCGGAGGCAATACCGATTTTCTAAATATGACCGTTAAAGACAGATTGGTTTCTAAAAAGATATCAAAAACAGAGGCCGTTCAATCTGTTGCTCCGCAACGACTTAGTTCCGACAATATCCATGTCGGCCCCAGTGATTTTGTTGCCTGGAAAAAAGACAATAAAATCTGCTACATTGCTATGGAAGGAAAAATGTTTGGAGATGTGCCATTTACTATAGACCTGAAACTTTCTGTCGAAGATTCGCCAAATTCCGCAGGAGTAGCTATTGATGCCATCAGACTTGCAAAATTGGCCCTCGACAGAAAAATCGGAGGTGTCTTAACCGGAGCAGCTGCCTTCTTGTGCAAGCATCCGCCTGTTCAGTTCCCAGACGATGAAGCCTACAATTTAGTCGAAAAGTTTATCAATGACGATAAATAAAATCTCTTTTCCGAAATAAAAGAAAGGGAATTTGATTTTTTGTAGTTATTTCTGAAAGATGGTATGAATGGAAGGTGTTTTTTCACCTTCCATCCAATCATTAATTACTTGACAGCCTCTTTATAAACACCGGTTATTTCCCTGTCGGAATAAATGTAAAGGACATTCCCGACCGGATCTTTTACGGTAAAGGAACGGTCGCCCCACTCATGATCGGCAATGGTATCAACAATTTTCAATCCTGCCTTGCACGATTTTTCATATTCGGCATCTACATCATCCACTTTAAGATTCAGTGTAGCGCCACCTTGAAACAGGTTGCCCTTTTCCGTTGTCTGGGGAGTCATGAACGACAGGAAAAGCGGCAACCCGCCACTTAATTGAACGGTAGCATACCATCCGCAATCAAACGTTAACTTGGCTCCGAACCATTGAACATAAAACGCTGCACATTCGCCAACCTTATCGGTATGAAAGGTAATTGATAAATCTTTAAAATCCATATTTTTCGTTTTTATAATGATAGACAAAATTACCATCATTGTGTCGGATGATTTGTGTAAAAAAACGGCTTTGTTTGATAGAACGCGGATGACACTGATTAGGCTAATTTAAACGGATTCTTCATTTGATATTTTACTATGATACGTCCGTCTTTAAACACATAAAGTTTATTATTGATTCGTTATTTTTCGACTCTCTCTTTTCCACATATTGAGCAACAATTTTTATGTACACAAATGATCCCGCCACAATCACAAGTCCACCTCTCATTTTCTGTCTTCACAAAATTATCGAGCCTAATTTCTTTTATTTTCACTAAATTATCAAGCATGCTCATTTTATATTTTGTCCGATAGCGTCTATCTAACTGTTTTAGTTTTGCACAAGGATACTTGGGACAATCATAGCAAAAGTTAAAATTCAATTGTCGCTTTGTTTCACAGTATTTTATGACGCATTTCGTACAATGAAACGGCTTATCCTTATCGTCGTTATTACAATCATTGCATTTTTTCTTTTCTCGAAGGTGCGCCATACAAATTTCGCAGTTCATGCCGCAAGTCGCAATCATTGAATTATTCATTGTCTTTGTATACTTTCCAATGTTTAGTAAAAACCCGTCGGTGAATTTCCCGAAAGCATTACAAAATCTTTAATCAAGTGGGCATGGTCGTAATATCCGCAATCAATAGCCGTATCCAAGAGGCTTTGACGAGGTCGTGTTTGCAGTTGATGTCGTGTATGGTTAAACCTGACAATCCGGCTGAACATTTTTGGCGAAATACCGATGGATGCTTTGAAACGCCGCTCGAACTGCCGTTGACAAAGACACACCTGTTCCAGCAGTTGTTTTATCGGGACTTTGCCATGCGATTTGGTGATCAGGTTCACAGTCGTTAGCACTTGCTTATCAACCAAATATAACGTAGCATATTTATTCAACAGGTAATCATTAATATATTGCAATTGTTGATTGGTTTCCTCCTTTTCTTGCAGTTCTTCATAAAATCGATCATCAAAAAGCGTTTCCGCCAAAGAAATATCCACACTCGAATCAGTAAACTCGTTGATAGGAATTCTTGTAAAAGCCGTAATTCCACCGGGTTTGAACCTGATCCCGATCATTTTATGTTTTCCCGAAAAGGAAGGTTCAATGTAAGATGTCGTTGTACCAAAAATATAAGGCCGGAACGCTTTCATACCATGTATTTGGTATGCACTGATGATGATATCCACACAGCCATCGGGTAAAATACGCGTCCGTTCCTCACAGGCAATAAAGGCTTCCGAAACCCAATAGGAATCAATAAGATCGGAAAGTGTTATGTCGGGAAGGTATTCGTGGTACATGGCAGATAATTAGCGTTTTAGATGCAAAAAACAGCATAAAGCGGAACCGATTTGATGTTATTTTCAAATCCAAAGTTCTTTTTTGAAATGCGGATGGCCGACGATGTATGATACTTTTGAGCGAAAATTGCCATGCTGGTCGAACGGGTACGCTTACCCTTCTTGACTTCCACAGGAATGATCCGGTCTTCCTTTTGCAAAACAAAATCGACTTCTGCCGTATTTTCACTTCGCCAATAAAGTAATGGATAACCTTTTGCTGCAAAAACCTGCGCTACATAATTTTCGGTCATTGCTCCCAGAAAAGTATTATCTTCTTCCACTGGCGAAAGGATGATTTGCTGAGGCATTCCCGAACGCATGGTAAGCATTCCTATATCAGCCATATACAGTTTGAAATCCGATAAATCGGTGTATGCTTGAACGGGTATGTAACCATGTTCCAACCGTTGGCATTTAAGTACCGTACCCGCAAAACATAACCATTCGATAGCTTCACCGAAAATGGTGGCCGTACCTCCGCGTTGTACCACCTTGTACTGGAACTTGGCATTTTCTTTGGCCAATTGTGCCGGAATAGAATTATAACAACCACGAATTTTAACACTGGTAGCCGGAGTTGCATATTTTGCCATATCGGCAACATATTCGTTCAGAATCCGACCCTGTATGTCAGTAACTGCAAGTAAACTGTTGCTTTCTGCAAATTCGGCCATTGCCGCCGGCATCCCACCAACAATGAAATAACGCTTATAGAGTTCCAGCGCCTGTTGATGAAGCGCTTCCGGCATCGGTTCATTATTATTGAAATGATCACGTATTTGCTCCGCAAGCAGCTTTTGATCCATTGCCCAAAGAAATTCTTCAAAATCCAACGGGTACATGTTGATTTCATCGACTTTACCAACAGGAAACGAATATTTTTCGCGGTTGATGGATACACCCAAAAGTGAACCAGCCGCAACAATATGATATTGTGGAGCATCTTCGCAAAAGCTTTTCAGCGAAAGTAAAGCCCTTTCGCTCGATTGAATTTCGTCCAGGATTATCAAAGTTTTGCCTGCAATGATCCGTTGTGATGAAATTGCTTCAAGGTATTGTACGATCCTGTCCGGAGAAATGTCACTTTCGAAAAACTGGTTGACTGCTGCGTTGGTCTCAAGGTTGATATACACTACATTCTCAAAATGATCCTGCCCAAATTCTTTAAGGATATATGTTTTACCAACTTGCCGGGCTCCATTGACCAATAATGGCATGCGGCCCTTTTTATTGCGCCATTCAACCAATTTTTCAGTGATGCTACGTTTCATAAGACCACATTTTCCACAAAAATACTTTTTACTATGGAAAAGTCAAAATTTTCTGACTTTTTCATAGTAAAAATCAGAAGCTATATCGGTTTTGAAAAATTTGTAATTGTTTTAATTTTTGTTTAATTTTACGTTTAATTGGAAAATTTGCTGTAGTGGTCTAACAATGAAATCGAGGGTCCGACTTCATCCTTGTATTCTTTGTAAAAACTGGTAATTTAACATCATAAACTTTGGATTATGAATTATTTGCTTTTGATCCTGTTCTCTTTTTTTGTCTATCCCAATACGGGAAATCATTACCCTGATGGCTTGTTGATGTCTGAACAACAGAGAATACCTCAGTTCCCTGTAATTGACAAGATGAAAAAACACCAAAAAAAAGTCATCTTTTCATTACGGGATATGGAAATATCTTATATCGTATTAGAAACCAACAGCGACGTATTGTTGGATAAAGATGCCCGTTTGGCTTACGTATCCGATAAACGGATGCTAATAATCAATCCCCGAAGGGGCGACGTATACATTTTCGATATGAATGGAAAAGCCTTGTCGCATTTTAACAATCATGGTGGAAACGGATATGCATATCTCAATTTTATTGCTTACGATGAGAAAAACAAAGAAGTGTTTATCGCCGACTACGATGACTTCAGGAGAATATATGTATATAGTGAAAACGGCGTGCTTAAACGTGTGTTTCATCTGCCGCTTAACATAAGAATCAAAGAAATTTACAATTTTGATGATCAAACATTATTTGCTATACATAATAATGCAAACGGAAAGGTAACCCAGAAGCAGCCATATATGTTTCTTTCGAAAAAAGACGGAAGTATCATCTCAAAATTGCACATAACTACAAATAAGGTTCATCCGGAGATATATGTTTTTGAGGATACGCCGGAAAGAATCTCAACAATGAGCCTACCGGTACAAGGTGATAATTGTAAGTTCGGCGATGATTTTATTATTGCCGATATATCATTGGATACTGTATACCTGTTGAAGAAAGACAAAACACTTACTCCTTTGTTTGTACAGCATCCGTCTGTATTTGCCGGATCGCCAAGGGTCGCGATGGTTAAGATGAAAACCGACCGTTACATCTTTTTTAACATATATTCGTGGGACTTAAGGAAAATACATGAACAAAAGCTAGAGTTTAGATTAGCAAATTTAACTTATGATTTCCAAACAGGCGAATTTTCTGAATATGAAGGAATAGGTATCGGATTAACCAAGATAGATGTGCCGAGTAATACAAGTGTATTGTTGATGGAATCCCAAATATTGAAAAAATCATTACGGGCTAACAAAATCTCGGCTGATTTAATTGAAATTGCCAAGAATATTGATGAAGAGGATAACGGAGTGGTACGGATCATTAAATTTAAATGATAAGCACAACGGAATCAAGAGATAACTTGAAAAAATACTTTGAGCTATCCAAAACCGAAAGAGTTGTTATCACACAAAGACTTCATTAATATTTTAAATATTTTTCTAAACAAGTACATGGTTGTCGATTTCCTGCACAAAATTATCAGGGGATTCTATATGCCAAAGGAAATATGATTTTTTGGCTAAATCCCAAATATTAAACTTATCAAACAAAGCAATGATTTCTTTTCCTGATAAATTTTTCTTATTCCGATAATACTCAACTACAAATATTAAAAAATTAGACTCTTTGCTCATGACTGCTCCTCCGGAAATTCTATGATTTGTTCTTTTATTTCTGTTAAAAATATTTGCGAAAGTGTTTTTGCACTTAAATGCCAAAGCCCTGTATCCGGATTTTGTAACTTGTCGAATAAATTTGATTTGTAAAATTCTTTTATGGCAATTTCTTCCTGATTACCATAATGTTCTTTTATCTCATCAATAATTTGCGGAATGATACAAATCCCCAAAAGCGCTGATATTTGAGTTTTGCTTTTCATTTTATATTTCAACTTTATACGATTTGATAAAGGTTAATTCACTTAATGCTACTTCATTACAAAATACGACTTGATGATACAATTCTTTGACTTTGAATCTTTTTATAGCACTTTCTTTGTCTAATTGTCCCGCTTCATATAAAATGATGGTTCCAAAAACATCTTCGTTGGCTACCGGATCGATGATTAAATCGTATTTCTCGCTTAGGACAACTCCTTTCCTTCTCTCAATTACAAAATCTAACCATTTTTCATTTGGTGCATCAAAAGTAAGAATCGAAAACTGATTGAAATCTTCGTTAATTTCGTAACAATTTACAATTGGAGATAGTTTTGGGCTTCTTCGTTCGTAAACTTTTACAGCAAACTCTTTTGCTTGATTTTCATTTTTTGTAGTATAAAAGCCTTCGCCAAAATCAAGTGTTTTAAAACGATTTATTATTTGGGGTCGTTCTATTACCGTATTTGTACCGTGAAAAACTTTCATCTCTTTTTAAAAAAAATCCGTTCAATACAAAAATACACTTTTTCCCTTTAACATTCAAAATACTTTATTCAAAGTATTCCCGACTTTGACGGTTTGATTTTACAAAAACATGATTATCAATCAAGTGTATTTTCATGAGGGCACTACACTTTTCACTGGGGGTTGGTCAGCCTGAAAGGCGCCACCTGCCGGTGCTTATGCATCGTGTCATACAG
>JAVBSH010000278.1:0-15782 GCA_031547085.1 Bacteroidales bacterium | reverse complement strand
TTCATTGTTTTACGCACCACTCAATATTATTCGTTGGAAATCTTGGCTGGTTACGTGCAAACCATCAGGCAAGAAGTGGAAGGTGATTATGAAATCGTAATCAACGTTGGTGAGTTCGACCTGCAAAAGGCAAGCCACCTGCATGAGAGTGGCGTAAATGGTGTATATCATGCCATCAGGCTTCGTGAAGGAATTGATACGCACTTTCGGGTTGAAGACCGTTTGGATACCTTGTCAGCCGTAAAAAATTCACCGTTGAACCTGATCCACTTGGTTGAACCTGTGGGCATTGAACATAGTTATGAAGAAATAGCCAACCGTTTCCTTTGCTCGCTGGAATACGGGGTATATATTTCGGGCATCATGGCGCGTATTCCCGTGAAAGGCACTCCATTGGGCGACTCTCCACGGCTAAGCGATGAAGAAATTGCCAAGATGATCGCTGTACTTCGATTGTCGGGTGGCCACGCGGTGAAACATATTTGCGTGCATCCCGCATCGGAATTTGCTATACAGAGCGGAGCCAATGTGGTAGTCATTGAAACGGGTGCCATTCCCAGAGATCAGGCATTGGTTCCGGGAAAATGGATGCAGTTCGATTACCATTCGGCCAAAAAGCTTTTTTCAGAGAATGGGTTTGTGATAACAGCGTAATTTGTATCCCGCTGATTTGCCTTCGGCGATCTATAGATTCGCGAATTTACGCAAATTTCTGCGGTAATATGCGCCATCTGAAGGAACAATTAATTATTATCAGGGGATAAACCGGCCCAAAAATCCCTAAAATAGCGATTGTCTGCTTTTTTGAGGTGCTCTACTTTGGAAACAAAGAAATCAAAACAAGAATTTTCACGCCTATTGGAAATAGCTGGAACCAAGAAATGATGGTTTATTGAGTCAGTAGTACTGGCTATAGGCGGAACGCTTGCTCAATTTGTCACTATATAGCCATCCTGAAGACACTGGAAGAGTTAGCCATTCATGCTGTGTATCCCGAAGCCGTTACACAGGACTTTATCTGGCGTTGGGGATAGTCTGCTTGGTGGCCTTTGACTGCTACGGTGTACTGCTCTTTACATCGCTGACGTGTTTGCAAATCGCCGCCTTCAATTCTGTACGAGCTGCGTGTGGTCATTACGCGAAAAATGGCACAACTTTCGTTGGGTTTTTTCAACAAATGTGTCATTTATCATACGATAAACGTCTGTACTAAACGATGTGTCATTCGTCGCTCATCCTAACACAGTGACAGCATTTATCGATGGGATGAAATACATTTTTACCGTTCTAAAACTCTACACACCTCAAAAGAGAAGAAAGAAATAAAAACCCTGTTAACCCCGGAAATGAAACAGATTATTGAGCATTGGGTAATTCGGACAAGAGTCCTGATAACCTTGTTTTTTCCTTTCTCACGGGTAATGAACCCCTAATGGAACAAAAGATGCGGATTCAGAATGTAACACGAAGGATAAACAAGCGGTTAAAAATGATCAGCGATCAGTTAGGCATTCCGGGGATAAGTACTTACACCGCAAGGCATTCTTATGCACATATCGGAAAGTCTGGGGCATAGCGATTTGAAAATCACTGAATTTTACTGTTTTTTTGGACAAAAATAGACTCAAGCACCTGATAATATGACCAATAAAAATACAATTTGCGATTCGCGAATTGCAAATTATCATCTCAAAAGTTTGTCAACCTGAAAAATCACAGAAATTGTCGGACTTTCGATTTTGATCCGCTTTATATTCTTCCCTGGCCTTTTCTTCTATCGGGAAAGCGTAGATAGCGCACAAACTCATCAGGAATATCTTGGCGAAAAAATCCTGTTTGATAGCTATGGAAGTTTTGCCCGGAAAGTCTTCCAACTCCGCACGGCACTTCAACAACTTGTAGGCTTCTTCTTCACCCCAACGGTAATGATACAACCCTGCAAATTCTTCGTACGGATACTTTTCTGCATCCAACAACGACGTGCAAAGGATTTCCTTGCTGCCGTCAGCCAAAATAACCTTGATCAAACGACAAGTGATTGTTGTGTCTTGGTAGTACGGATAATCGGCTAACTTCTTGCGGTCTTTTTTAGAAAGGCTGAAAACAACTTCCCGCTCCACTTCATCGCTCCCGGTAAAATCTTTTACTTTCAACCACCAATCCCCCTTCAGGCGGACACAAAACTCTACTCCTTTGGCTTTCAGTAAAAACAACAACCAAAAACCCGGATAACCGCGATCCAGTAACAACAAATCACACGCACCTGGTTTTTCCAACAAACTGACTTCACTGTCCGTACACGGGGCTATTTGAGCGTCGAGGGTCACATGGTTGAATACATCGTAAAGCATCGAACAACAGGCCATCGAGCGTTTTATCAGCATTGGGACCGGAGCAGTGCTCCCCGAATTCCTCTTTGGCGCCCGCATGGTTAGGCTGCATCAAGCGTGAGCCGTCGGCTGACAAAACCCGGTAATCGCCCCAAACATAAAAATCGGCATGCCTGTAAAAACTCTCCACGGCAACTTCATTCAGCCTTTGAAATGCCCACGGATCCAACTTCTTGCGGGCAAGGGATAAACCGCCTTTGGTGACTTCCCGGATGTTGAACCCGCTATTTTTAACCTCCTTGAAAAAACGATCCAAATCGCCTTGTAAGGCAGACTTTGCTGTCATGATAAAGAAAACCAAATGCTTGATGTTCAAAATCCTGTCCCTGACAAATACATTTTTAAGAGCGCCTCGTAAGCGCTCCTTGAAACTTTCATTATCAAGCTTATAAGCTATACTTTTAGATATATTTTCACGGAAATTCGTTTGTTGATTTACTCTTGGGGAACCCCCATTATAGGCTACAAATTTAAGGATTTGACCAGATTTGACAATGGTCAATCGAATCTTTTTAGAGGCAACTTGTTTTATATCAAATAGTAAAAAGAAAATTCTTAACTAAACAATATTGAATCTTAACTGGAAAAGATATCTAAATGTATTTGGCAGCCACAAAATAAAAAACTGCCGGGGGCCTAAAAACCCGGCAGTTCAGAAAAAGTGTGAATTAGTCTGGTGTTTCTAAAAATCCTGAAGTTTCTGTGCTTCGGAAGATTTCATCGGCAAAAGTATCCATATTATAATTATAGTACACTATACCAAAGTCGTGTTTTGCATTGGTCGCCTAAAAACCATACTTTAGTTTAGGTAGACGTCTGCATGTCGATAAGTGATTGATATTGATACTTTCTACTGTATGAGCGTAAACCTCATACTGAAACCGAAGTTGGTGTTGTAGTTCTTGTAAGATGTCGAAACAAACGGTGCATTTATAATCCGGTCGAAGAAGACAGTCAGTGTGAAACTGCTGCTCAACTTATAATCGGCTGAGAGTTTAACGGACATCACGTTTTGTCCGGCTGAAGCCTGTACCGGCAACGCATTTTGCTCTTGGGTGGTTTCGTCTACCTCGCCGACACGCCGTATCAGTGTCTTGCTGTCGCGGATAGAGAAGTCGGTATTTACTTTCAGGTCGCTTTGCAGCTTCTTCTTGTCGCCCCCCAGCGTCTTAATCACAATTGGTACTTGGTTGAACGTATATCCCAAACCTACAACATACTCCGAAGTATTGTTTTCGGTCATTTGCAGGTTACCTAATCCTAGGATAATATTACGCGTTTTACGAACCTCAAAACGTGACGAGAGGCTGTTGATGAATGACATTTCAATACCGATCAGCGGACTGAAAGCCTCAGAAATACCAGCCGATGCAATGTCGTTTTTCGGGATGAAGTTATTCTGTAAGTCGCGGGCAATGGATGTAAATGTTGCTACATCGGCATTATAGTCGTAATTCGACACATAACTGCCTACCGAATATACGGCCTTATAGCTATGCCGCAAGCTTACCGAACGGCAATATTTCTTGACAAATGCCAAATTGCTCAGTCCGTCGAAATTCACTTCCCAGTTGGGAAGCATGCTCCAGTAGGATGGGAAATCGTCCAAACTTACTGTCTGGGGATCCTTACCGGTATAGGTGGCATAGAACGCGGGGATCATTACATCCTGCGTGTCGAGGTTGTAGCCGTCGTATCCGCCTTTTCCGTCGGATGTGGCTTTATAACCAGGATCGTTCGCCTGTAGATCCGATGCCCTGCGACGGGCAATAATACTGCGGTTCGACTTGAAATCTTCGAATGTCTTCGAATAATAATTTTTATCCGGATTATGTTTCTCGAAAGAAGAACCCAAGGCGATGACCGTGATGCTGTAATTCCCCGAAGTAAGCGGCGACCGTAGGTCATTAGGGTAGCTTCCGGTCGTCGGATCCCAGATATAATACGATGTCGTATTCTCGGTATAGCTCCGCAATGCTGTCAATGTGATGCGTATCCCCTGGAAAGGTTCAAACACTCCGCGAAGGCTCAGGCTGTTGGTGTGGGTCATGGCTACCGGCGTGTTCAACCGATCTTCCTGTACCAACCAACCATTGGCCGCTGCCTTATCGGGGAATTTCTTGTCCTGCCAACCCAGCAGAAATGGCCAGCCAGGCGCCGAACCGCTCACTCCAAACATGTTGCCCGACATGGCATAGCCCGGCAACAGCGTGCTGCCATTCTGCGTATAATTAATGTTTATATTCTTGATCCCAAGCACTAAACGCAAGAAATTTTGGGTAATAAAATCTACCGGATCTCCACGCTTCTCAATGGAGCCTTTCACTTGCACCGAGGCTTTGGAATAGTCGACGGCCGTAGTGATCATCACCCGGTTTTCGTTGACCACCTGCACATCGGCATCAATGGCTTTGCCGTTTTCATCCAATAGTTTCACTTCCACCTCTTTCGTATTGAGGCCATGGGTAACGCTTCGCGGCTCGCCTGCCTTCATATTCAAGCCGCCCCGCTCGTAGGTGATCGTCTTATATTGTTTGGGCTCCTGCTGTCGGTTACGCGATGGCTGTGTGATCTTTTTGAAATAAGGTACTTTCCCGTAAAGTGTCGACAAATTCAACTGCCCGTTGAGACTGATTGAGTTACGGTTACTAATCGTATTGCCCGGATCGTAATTCGAGGTGTCGGAATATATGGGCGCCACATTCCACATGTATTCGCCCGAATAACTTGCCGACGCCGATGTCCAGTCTAAGAACGGCAGTTTATTGATCGGGATGGTATACGAAGCCGTGAAACGATGGTGATAATCCGTGAGACGTCCCCCATTCCGGATGTTGTGCCAGATAGAATCTTTCCACAATTCGTATTCGTCCTTCATGTGACGGTCAACTACACCCACCGGCTCGTCGATACGCGCCATGTTACCTGCCGAGAAATCAAATTTGAGCGACCGTGCCAAATCCCATTGCAGGTCGAAATAACGTCCCCACACCCAATTCTTGTCAACTGTTGCATCCATAAGCAGATTAGGATTGTCGATATTGCGCATTTTCGTTTCCATGTAGGTACGCGCCATGTCCGTGCGTAAGGAGATACGGTTGGGCTTCACATTGAAATTGAAATCGCGAATAATCCTGAACGCCGGCTTATTCAAAAATGTAACTTTCTGGAATGGAGTAACCGTCAGCGGGATGGTACTGTAATCGTAAATGATTCCGCCCGTATAGCTCTTTTCCAGGTCTTTTTCGATACTGACATTACGATGGTATGTCTCGTAATAAGCATAATTGAACGTTAAGTTCGACAGGTTCCAGAACCGCGGCTTTTCGTGTTGCGTATTCACCCGCACATTGGTCAGGTTGATACTCTTACGTTGTGTATAATCCTGGGCAAGCGCTTTGAGCGAATCGCGCGCTGCCTTAGTGGGAAGCGCATCCAATGCGTCTTGCATTTTCACGTCGGGGTTGGTCGGATCATATTCGGGTGTCACGAAACTCTCAGCATATCCCAAATATAAAGGAATCTGCACATTCAGTTTCTCGGGAAACAGTTTACCCAATTCAAAATTGGCAGAAACATCATACGAATTACGTGTTTCGGTAGACCGGTCGTTGATCCTCGAATCGACGCCGCCAAATCCCGGTTGGATGGTTTCGCCTGCAACAGCAAAGGTTGCCAGGTCTGCTACACGAACAGCCAGTCGCCCATTGGCAGCCCATCCGCCTTTACGGCTGACATTCGACAATCGTAATTCATTCACCCATACCTCAATGGCACTCGCCAAGCCGGCATACCTTGCATCCGACGGATAACGGATACCGATCATCACCACTTTCACATTCGCAAGATTCGGATTACCACACACATAGTATTTCCGACCGTCGTCGGTATCGTATGGGAACACGGTGTTGAGCGTCACTGAAGAACCCGAACGCCGCATCGCGTCGTTGCGTATCTGTTTAAGGTCGGGAAGGAAATCAAGATCAATTTCCATGTGGTTTTCCTCCGGCCATACGAGTTCGTCCGTATATTTACTTTTATCCGCTAAGTCCGGTGTCAACTTCAATGGGATTTCGTATTCGTAGAAATTATTGCGGTAGTCCGTACCGATCCTGACGAAAACGCTCATTTCATCATCATACAAGGGGAATCCCTCGATAGCTTCGGCATGTATCTCCATTTCGATGCTATTATAACGCCTCATGTCGTACTGCACATTTTTATATACAGCTTTGGCATCGCCATTCGACAAGTTTTTTGTACGCAGGAGCAGCGACTGTTCGTTGAGTTGCTGCATTTCGCGGGTGGTTTGGTCTACGGCGCGGTCGAACCCGGGAGGCACCCTGTAAGGCACGGGGTTTTTACCTCCATTTTCCTCGATATTCACGGAAGCTACTTCGAAAGTAGCTTGTGTCGATTCTGGTGTGGATGTTCCTGCTGTAGCCGGCTGGAATGATTGCTTGTACTGGCGCCATTCGCCACGTACCAGCTCGAGACGGGCAAAGCGAAGAATCAACGAGTCCGGGCAATCAGTCATGAACATACGCATGAAACGGATAGTCTTGAAATCCTGTATCCCGCCCACGGCTTGTTCATATTCGCTGATCGGTATACGGAACTGGTACCAGGCAGCCTTTGGAATGTCACCACCTTTGGTTGTCATGGTACTGTCGATCGCTCTGTCTACGATAAAGTTTTTTCCCACCACCAGGTCTTGCTTCCGCAAACTTACCTTGTACTGGAAATAACTTTCCGTTTCGCTCATGGTATTGTCGCGGTTGATGTCTTCTTCATCCGGCAGGCTGTTGTTGGAGAAATCGTTGTTGGATGAGTTTCGGTCCACCCCGTTATAAAGCTTATAACGAGTGAGGATGTCAGCTTGCTCGCTATCCCATTCGGCATCCCGAAAATAACGAAAATTGTCATTTGACGGGTCATTTCGTGCAATTTCTACGGATTTTGATTCAATGCCTGAAATACTTTCAAGTTCATCAAGGAAGGATTTGAAATACCGTCGTTCACGAACATCACCCATTCCGTCGAGACCGACATCCTGGTTGGTGCGGTTGTTATTGTCGAACGAATGGACAATAGGTTGTATCTTGGGTACATATCCCCATGCTGTGGAATCGACCATGCTCAGATCGCCATCCACAGGCAATCCCTGTTCGGCCGATTTACGGGCATCTTTCAATATGTCTTCCGAGATATTCCCCAGATTGAAATACAGGTCGGCTCCCCCGCCGTTTGCCAGGTTCTCCACAAATGGATCCATCAACCAAAACTCAATGAACTGTACGTTATTGGCCTCGAAATCGCTAGGCTGTACTTCCCGCATAATACCTCCCCAACGCGATTCGGGCTTCTTGAGGAGGCCTTTGTTGTCGACCCCGGCCGAATAATTCGTGCCTTTTGCATCGTAATTGTATGGCCCGCGTTCTTTCGGGTAATACGCTACGTTGAGTACGGCAATATTGGTAGGATAACCGGTAATATGATCCTTGTTCGGGAAGAGTTCTTCTTCGTAAATCGTCCTTACAAAGTTGCTCGACCGATAAGTTGCTTCATCGTTGCGGATATAACTGGGCGTTGCCGATGAGAAATATTGCGGGTTCACAAACAACGGGTCGATGGTATACCAAGCCAACCGTGCACGGTTCATGCCTATTTCCAAGCTGTCGTTTAACATCGACTCCCGGAACAGGCGTTTATTCAGTTTGTCATTTTGCGGAATACTCGATAGCCGCCAGGCCGAGAATGCCCGTAGGTCATAAGATGTCTCACTACCTTCGAAATCGTCGATATATGCCGATCCTTTGTTCATCACAGATTTCGATTCTCCGGGCAGCAGTTGCGCAAACTCCCCGGTAAAGTCGAGGCTCGACGGCGCTTTGGTCTGTATCAACGGCAACTTATCCACCCACGATGTGAGGAAAGGTAATTCGGTATTATAATTTGTGTTCAACCCCAGCATGGTGTTGGCCAACGGTTCATCGCCAATGTTCACTTTTTGCGTCAATGGTCTTTCGGTCAGCCGCAATACCGTTCCCCCAATGTTGAAGTTGTCTGAAAATTTGTAATTGAGATATGTCCCCAGCATGGTTTTCTGCTGTATGGCAAACAGGGCATTGCTTTCGACACTTGCCCGGATTGTTGTTCCCGATTCGAGCAGGCCGGTATTCAGTATCTTTACGCGTCCCATATTGTAATCGACCGTGTAATCGACATTCTCCACCAGACGGGTTCCTGCCGCCGTCACCACTACTGAACCTTCGGGAATGTTCATCGCATTCAGCGTTATTTCCGAGCCGCCTTCCGAACTATAACGGCCGCGCAGCATGAACTTGTTCAGCTCGGCAATCTCTCGCGCCTTGGTCAACGTAGAGTCGTAAAGCGCCTGGTATACATACTTATTAATCTTATCTTCGGAGAGGCCTTTGCTTTTCAAATGGTCACGGAGCGTTTTACCAAAAGGCTCCAACACAGGGAAGATAATTTTCCCACTGGCCGACATAATGGTTACATTCTCAATGAAGTCGAATACCCCATCGGGATATGCGTCCAACTGCGAATTAACCTTATCTAACCCCATCACACGCAACAGGATATCCTTGCTTACGGCGTCCTCGGGGATGTAATTGATCTCGTTACCCGAACGGTCGTCAGCATAAAGCACGTTCATGTAGAAGTCGTTCTTTTCCAGGTTATATGCCGTGATGGAATAAATATTCTTCATCATCAATTTCCAAGTGAAATAGCGGGGAACGAGATTGGTTCCTTTCAACATCTTTACCACCAATCCTTTTTCGCCTGCAACACCACTTCGCGACAACTCCCCAACCTTGTACGTCTTGCCTTGATAAGTATATTCGTAAGCTACACCCAATACTTCATCAGCATTCAGTGCAGTGTTGAGTGAAACATATCCCAGCGTAGAATGGAAAGAATATTCGCGTTCGGTAAGCAAGCGGGCACGTTCCAGCTTTTCAAAATCCACAGCCGACCTCAACCCCTTCACCATTAATTCGCCATTGATGTTGGAGCTGAAATTACGCACGATACTATGAACATTCTTATACAAGCTGTTATACAATCCGGTTGAATCGTTGTCGGGTACGGGTTGTGGATTGGTTGTCACAAAATTTGCCCTGTCGTTGTAAATATTACCGTTCATTTCACCAAGGTCCATAAAAGCTACAAGATTACGGTTGCCTTCGGTAGTGTTGGTTCTGTTGGTTACCCACACTTCCAGTTTGGTGATGGTAATGCCCGAAGTAATGGTCGGTGTGGTGCGGTGTGCTTCCTCGAAATGTTCCCGGAAATATTGCGATAGGAAGAAGTGCTTGTTGGCATCGTATTCATCGCCACGTAATTCGAATTCATTGATTTGCGAGCCACCCTTGATTTCCATCGTTTGTGTCTGCCCTTTTTGCTGTGATGCCACTGCCGTTACTGACAATTTGCCGAATTGCAATTCGGTTTTCAACCCGAACAGGCTCTGGCTACCTGTAATCAGCGATCCGGGCAAAGGCATGGTGATGTTACCCGCTTCTATTTTCTGAATGATCTCATCCTCCTTGCCTTCATAAACCAGTTTGGCTTCATTTTCGAAATCGAAAGATGCTTCGGTGTTATAGTTGATTCCCAGCCGCATCTTGTCGCCGACAGTTCCGGCCACATTAACCTGCAACCGGGTATCAAAATCGAATGTGGTGTTCTTACGGGCACTTTCGCTTAGGTTAGGGTTTTCAGTACGTGTGGTGTTTAGCCCGAAAATCAACTCGGCCGAACCTTGCGGCACAATGCTGATCACATTTGTCCCGAAGATGCGGTCGAATGTCTCTCCGCCCAGACTGAACTGCGGCATGAACCCGGTACTGCCGTCGATACCACCGGTACGTGATTTTTTCGAGTTAGCTTCCCAGTTGAGTTTTTTCTGCTGCGTCATGTTATATTTTAGGAAATCGGGCGTGTCCATCGAATATGGCGTCCCGTAATACAACGAGCCTGTTTTTTGTTTAAAAATGTATCGATTGGTCACCGGATCGTACACGATTTCCGTTTTTACGTTCGGCGGCGGCTTCAGAAAAAGTCCGCCTTCGGGAGTTCCATACTGGTACGGATTTTGCGAGGCTTTAGGGAAACGGTATTCAAGCGGGATCAGGCTGCTCTCACCCTGCGCCGTCTGGGCAAACATGTTCTGGTTGCAGAAAGCCATTCCGCAGCAGAGCAACAAGAATATATGTTTATAGAATGTCCTGATAATAATTTTATATTTAAAATTTTCGATTTTCGATCTGGCCGATATGATGATTCATCAAAAATCAAAAATTAAAAACCGCCCCGATTCAAATACCGAATTTCAAAGCTTCTTTAATAATTTCTTCAATACTTGCCGATGGCTTGGCCGCTACAATTTTGTCTAGCACTTTCTCAACCGATGCTTTTGTGAAACCTAAATTTACCAAAGCAGATAACGCTTCTTCTTTCGAAGTATTGTTCGAGACCAAAAATTTATCATCGTCTTCCGACACTTGTCCTATCTTATCTTTCAGGTCGACAATGATACGTTGTGCGGTTTTTAGCCCTATCCCTTTGACGCTTTTCAGCGCATTTGTATTACTTTCGGCGATGGCTTTCTGCAATTCGGCACCCGAAAGTGACGAAAGGATCATACGAGCCGTTCCCGCTCCAACTCCCGATACGGTAATCAGCAACCTGAACAGCGACCGTTCCTGCTTGTCCGAGAAACCGAAAAATAATTGGGCGTCCTCGCGTACAACATGGTGCAGGTATAACTTGCACGAGGCTTCGGTACCCTGAACAGCTTGCAAAGCCGTATAAGTATTAAGCGAAATATGAATCAAATAGCCGAATCCCCCTGTTTGTATGGTAGCCGATATGGGGGTCAATTCCGCCAAACGGCCCTCAATAAAATCGTACATGAACTTCTCCTAATGAAAAATATCTGCAAAAGTATACATTTTTTAGTGCCTGTTCATATTTTGCTCAAAATAATCATCTTAATTTGAACGATTCTTAAAATTGATGATATATCAACAACTACTATCGAATTTCTGTATGGTTATTTTTTTCCACAATTCATTTTTGAAACCAAAAAGAATATATCTTTGAATCAAAATTAAGATCCAACAATGCTTTGCAAAGCATTTCCGTTGTTATCAAAGCGTTTTCGTCAATATGATCCTTCCATATCGTATGGTTTGATCATCATAAAACAAAGATACTTGAAACCTTAAACCTGAAAAAGATGCAAAACCGGAGTTTAGTTTCGATTACCGATTACAATAAGGCCGATTATCTGGAAATACTCACCCGTGCTGCCGAGTTTGAGAAAAATCCCAGGCAAAACCTGTTGTCGGACAAGTTGGTGGCCACCCTCTTTTTTGAGCCATCGACACGTACCCGTTTAAGCTTTGAAACCGCTATACAACGTCTTGGCGGGAGGGTCGTCGGATTTGCCGATGCCAGCTGCTCAAGTGTCACCAAAGGCGAGACGCTGAAAGACACCATTAAGATGGTAAACAATTACGTAGATCTGATCATTATGCGCCATCCGCTGGAAGGCAGTGTCCGGTATGCCAGTGAAGTAGCTTCCGTACCGGTGATCAATGCGGGCGACGGAGCCAACCAACATCCATCGCAAACGCTGCTCGACCTGTACTCTATCCAAAAGACACAAGGAACGCTTGAGAACCTGAACATCTTCATGATCGGCGATCTGAAGTACGGGCGTACCGTACATTCACTCCTGATGGCGATGTCACATTTCAACCCGACATTCTATTTCATTGCTCCCGAAGCCTTGAAAATGCCGGTCGAATACAAAATTTACCTCCATTCGCACGGCATTCGTTTTTTCGAGTATCCCGATTTTACCGACATCATCCACGAAGCCGATATTATTTATATGACACGTGTGCAGAAGGAACGTTTTTCCGACCCCATCGAGTACGAAAAAAACAAGAATGCCTACGTGTTGAACAATGCCATGCTCGATAATACCAAACCGAATATGCGTGTGCTGCATCCGTTACCACGAGTCAACGAGATCGATGTGGACGTGGACAATAATCCCAAGGCATACTATTTTACACAGGCACTCAATGGCGTGTTTGTCCGGCAAGCCATTATCTCCAAGGTGCTGGACTTGTAATCATGCCTGAACGATGAGAAAAATTTTCACCATCCTGTTCATCCTGTTATGTGCATTGGCCTGTTCATCAAGAAACAAAATGACACCGGTTGCCAAAAATGGCGAAAATGAACTGTACCTGCTTGTGGGAACCTATACATCGGGAAGCAGCAAAGGTATTTATGTTTACCGATTCGATACGGAATCGGGAACGTCTGAATATGTCAGTGAAATCAAGGTGTCCAATCCTTCGTATTTAACTATTTCATCGGATGAACGATTTGTATATGCAGTCGGCGAAAATGGCATCAATGAGGCAGCAGCCAATGCTTTTTCTTTCGACAAGAAAACCAGGACATTGAAGTTCATCAATGCACAACTTACCAAAGGTGCCGGGCCTTGTTACATCAATACCGATAACCGGCTCAAGTCAGACGGAATAGCTATTTTCAGCATCAATGAAGCAGATGGGGTATTGAAATCTATTGGTTATCAGCCAACAGACGCACATCCCCGCAATTTCATCATCACACCCAACGGGAATATTTGTTAGTGGCCAACAAGGATAGCAATAACATACAAGTTTTTGGAATCAACACAGAAAGTGGTCTGTTGACCGATACCGGAAAGCAAATTGAAGTGGATAAACCGGTTTGTTTGAAATTTGTTAACCGGTGTTGACTCAAGTGTAAATGTCGGATTTCCCGGCAATGAATTACTGACCGGAATATGTTTTAGTTGAAATGAACAGGAAGCAATATCTGTACTTTTGTCCGTTCGTTGTTTTGTATGGCTGGGTTCCAGTCAGGCATGTTCTTAACCAGCCTGATGGCTTCCCTATTCAGGTCGTCGGATATTCCTTGGTGTAGTTGCACTTTTTTCACTTTCCCCCGAACATCAATTTCAGCTTTCACCCACACCGTACCATTAATTTTACGGATTAGTGCAGCTTCAGGATACCGCATATTCTGGGAGATGTAATCGTTATAACTGTTTTTCCCCGACAGGAATGATGCTGTGGTCACCATTCTACCTGTCTGCGACTGCATCATGGAAATCGGATAAACGGACGGCTCGATCATAATAATCAGGTCGTCGGACACAGTTGCGTTCTTCTTGTTATAGGCCACATGTTGAACACTCAATTCCAATGCCGATTTTTCGATGAAGAAAAAACCGTCGCCATCAGTAACCGCAACTGCATCATCCCCTCTGACGATAACATTAGTTACCGGCTCCTGCGTCTTACTATCGATAACATAGCCTGTGGTCACTTCGTCCAGACGATACCCGGCATTTCGTATTTCATTAATTTTTTTCAGATGGAACACCTGGATGTCCACAAATGTAAGCCCAACAGTCAAAAGGCACAGTGTAGCGAGTGAGAAAAAAAAACCTGGCAGCATCCGTTTGAAACAGTTTGGCTTTTTCGAAATAAACAACAAGCGTTTGGCGATCATTGACCGACCAAACGCATTATTAAATATAGGCCGTAAACTGGAATATTCCAGATTAGAATAAAGCACCGACTGGTAAGTAATCGGTGCTACTTGTAAAACCTGAATAGCTTCGCGGTCGGCCAAGCATTCCAGCACCTCCTCCCATGCAGTCTGGAATTGCTTGACAAATGGATAAAACCAAAAGAAATAATCACACATCGCCGATAGCCACATGTCAATATAGTGTTTCTGGCGGATGTGAGCCTTTTCATGTTCGAGAATAATATTAATGTTCTGCTCGTTCAGTGACGGGCTACATAAATAAATGGTTTTCAAAAAACAAAAACTTCCTTCCCCTTTGCAACCTGTTCTTAATGTATATTGCTTGTTTTTGAATACTATCTGGCTTGTTTTCAAGAATTTATATAATCCGGTAAGAGCGAATATATATTTAACCGACACCAACACAATAACAATTCCCAATATCGACAGAACGAAAATATTCACTAATTCATTTCCCCACGACTCTGTTAACCAGTTCGTCAAAATAAAACCCCGTATGGAACCTTCTACCCATACCAATATCGACCCAGGTTCGGGATGATAATAACTTGGTAATAAATAAAGACTTATCCATGGCACCAAAAACGAAAGGATCAACATCCCGTTCAGATACCAGCGCCTTAATCGAAGAAAAGTTACATTTCTTAGAAAAACATTATATAATGAGAACAACGTGACGAAAACGACCGTTGTTTTCAACAAATAGACTAAAATAGTCATTCTTTTTGGTTTGTACCATTACGTGTACTCTATTCATTATTGTTTTTGGCCTCTTTAGCCGCAGCAAAAATTTGGTTGATCTGTTCGATATCAGCCAACGACAAATTTTCCTCTTTGGCAAAAGCAGCCGTCAACTTTGGTAACGAAGACTCAAAATATGCCTTGATCAGGCTTTTAGCTTGCGACTTAGCATAAGCATCTTTGGTGACCAACGGATAAAACTGGTAAAAAACACTTACCTCCTCATGCGCCACAAATCCTTTGTTTTCCATCACACGCAATACTGTCGCAATGGTGTTGTATGCAGGTTTAGGATTCGGAAATTCTTTGAGAATATCCTTAATGATCCCTTTTTCAATTTTCCACAAAACCTGCATAATTTCCTCTTCTGCGGGAGTTAACTTTTTCTTTTCTCGTTTTGTTTTAGACATATCACACTTTTTAATGATTTATTAATCAAGCATAATACTATGCTCGTAATCTTAACACAATAACACAGTAAAGGAAAAAATGTTTTCGATATTTTCCAAATATTTTCACAGTTATTTTTTTTATTTTTTTGAAGAAAATGAAAAAATATTTGTTGGAAACAAAAAAGCGCTTACCTTTGCACCCGCAAAAGAAACAAAAGGGAGCATAGCTCAGCTGGTTCAGAGCATCTGCCTTACAAGCAGAGGGTCGGGGGTTCGAATCCCTCTGCTCCCACACTGAAAGTCAAAGCCTTGTACAGAAAAGTGCAAGGCTTTTTTGTTGGGTGTACATGCAATTTGCATGCAAAATTTGACATCATCATTTCCGGACTTTTCATAAATATACGAATAAAAACGCAAACGGACTTTTCATATTTCCTCTTTCACATCTGTTATACACCCTTCATATACAAAGAATAAACAAGGCAAGGCTTTTGGTGGAAATACGCTTCCGAGGGACGAGGAAGGAAGATTTCCGCCAAAACAGGGCCCGGCCTTGCAGGTGGGGTGTAAAAAATTTGGGTTTTATCAACAAAGATCATCG
>JAVBSH010000158.1:0-6536 GCA_031547085.1 Bacteroidales bacterium | reverse complement strand
TTATTTATGATGAATAGTGGATATAAACCCAAAAGATGTTTCCATTACACATGTTGTGCAAGTTTTAGTCAACAATGTAACGGACAAAATCCAAAAGATTTCTCCACTCCGCATGCTGCGCAAGCTACGGTCGACATGACGCGCTCGTCTTGAAGAGAGAGGGGAGAGGAAAGATTGGGGCGGCGAAGCCGCCCCAATCTTTCCTCTCCCATTTTAACCGCGCGTGAACCCGTCATGTCGACCAAGCGTACGAGGTACGAGTACGCGCGTGGAGGCATCTTTAGGCATTATATCGGACAACCATTAAAAATTATAACCACTCGTGCCTTTTCAGCATCTTTCAGTATAACAATAACCCATATCTCAAATGCAACGGTTTATCATCTTCACAACAGTGTTATTCCTTTGTTTTCCTGTAAAAGGACAGAACAAAGACCGCATCATCGCTAACCCGCTCAATCTAAACTATCGGTTCATGACCAACGAACCGAGTCGCCGGGAAGCGGCCGATCCCGTACTCGAATATTTCAACGGGAAGTATTATCTGTTTGCTTCCAAATCAGGTGGCTACTGGAGTTCGCCCGATCTTGCCGAATGGACATACATCCCGTGCAAAAGTATCACTACCATTGAGGATTACGCGCCAACCATCCTGGCATACAACAGCGAGTTGTATTATCTTGCATCGGGAGGCAAACCGCAAATCTTCAAAACAAAAAATCCTGATCAGGATAACTGGGAAGCAATCGACACCAAGTTCAATATCGGGATGACCGATCCGGCTTTTTTCAAGGATGACAATGGTGAAATATACTTGTATTGGGGATGTTCGGATGTGAATCCCATCATGGGTGTGAAGGTTGATCCCGCCAACGGTTTCAGGCCGATTGGCGAATCGGTGGTATTAATCACACACAATGAAGACAAGTATGGTTGGGAGGTACAGGGTGAAAACAATGAATTGAACAAGCCCGGCTGGAACGAAGGCCCCTGCATGATCAAATACAACGGCAAATACTACTTGCAATACGCTTCGCCCGGAACCCAGTTCCGCACTTATGCCGACGGGATATATATTTCGGATAAGCCGCTCGGCCCTTTTACTTATGCTGAAAATAATCCTTTTTGTTTCAAGCCCGGCGGATTCATTGGCGGTGCGGGGCATGGACATACTTTCTGTGACAAATACGGCAATTACTGGCATGTAGCTACCATGAAGATTTCAGTGAGGGAATGGTTTGAAAGGCGTATTGGCTTGTTTCCCGTATATTTTGCCGATAACAATAACCTATACGCACATACAGTATTGACCGATTACCCATTCCGTATCCCCGACAGGAAAACGGATTTCGGAAAAGATGATGGTTCCATGCACTGGAACATGCTTTCGTATGGTAAGAAAGTATCAGCATCCTCTGAATTACCCGGTTACGAAGCAGCAAAAGCCAATGATGAACATGTGGAAAGCTGGTGGGCCGCCGCTTCGGGAAAATCCGGCGAATGGTGGCAGTTGGACTTAGGCAAACCAATGGAGGTGAATGCCATTCAAATCAACTTGGCCGACCACAACTTCACCCTGAAAGCACCCGAAACCTATTGCTACCAATACGTGGTGGAACATTCCGCCGATGGAATGAACTGGAAAACCCTCATCAACCGAACAGCTAATACCAAAGATATGCCTCACGAGTTGGTGGTACTCGATAAACCGGTGAATACAAGATATATCCGCATCAAAAATATTAAAGACATTCCCGGCAATTTTTCATTTTACGACTTCCGTGTATTCGGTAACGGCAAAGGAAAACAACCGCAAAGGGTCGCCAATGTGACCGTTGAGCGGGACGGCGCTGACAAACGGATTTTCCGCCTCAACTGGAAGAAAAGCGACAACGCTATCGGCTATATTGTCCGTTGGGGTGTAGATAAAGACCACATAAACAATGCAATGATGGTTTGTACCAACGCTTTCGAAGGTCGGTTTTTCAATCGCGATTCGGAATACTACTTTTCAGTGGATGCGTTTAATGAAAGTTCCCAGTTCAGTAAATAAATATAGACTCTATGCAATGTCATTTTGAGTATTAATTAGGTTGAGTCGACTCGCCATATTGTCAAAGTTTCCATTTGCTATCAGCTCTTTTCCACAATCTTACAAAATGGTTCAAAATATTAGTCGGATAATAGTGGAAATTTATAAAATATGTATACATTTGGATGGGACATTTCAAGTTATTTCAGATATGGAAAGAGATATTTCGCATGTGAAATCTATGGATGATGATTATAATGTACCCGGACTTGAAAAAGGACTGGCTGTAATAGAACAATTGGCTTCATATCCTGAAGGTTTGAATTTGCAGGAAATCAAGTCGTTGTTGGATATTTCCCAAACTACGGTATACCGTATCCTGCAAACTCTGGTAAAATTGGGTTTTCTGCTTTATAATGAAACAGAAAAATCATATCGGTTATCTACCAAGCTATTGACAATAGGTTTTGCATCCTTGAGCGAACATCATTTGCTGGAAATTGTCCTGCCATGTCTTCGAGAATTACGGGATATTATTAAAGAAACAGTTTGTTTCGGAATATTAGGAAGCGAAAAAGGGGTTTTTATAGAACAAGCCCAGGGGCATCATGCTTTCCGTTTTGTACTGGCCCCGGGGAAAAGTTTCGAACTGCATTGTTCCGCTCCCGGTAAAGCCATGATGGCTTATCTGCCCGACGTGGTGAGGAACCGTTATCTTTCATTCATGGAGTTTGAAAAATATAACGATCGCACCATCACCAACGAAAAAGATTATCTGGTTGAGTTGGAGAAAGTAAGAAAAGTAGGGTATGCCCTGGATAATGAAGAGGAAATGTCGGGAGTGATTTGTGTTGCCGCTCCTATTTTTAATTATAAGGGGTATCCCTGCGGGGTGATTTGGACATCCGGGCCTAAAGACCGGCTGACTCCGCAGATGATTTTAGTCACCGCCAAACAAATCAAGGAAATGACTGAAAGGATATCACTTAGCCTGGGACATAGCAGAACGGTTCATTGACCGGTTTGTACGTGCCGGAGAATCTGTACGGGTTCATTAATCGAAAGAAATGGAAATTTTTTTGAAAAAAGGGATCATTGCGCTTTTGGCAGCCGTCTGCTGTGTGGCGTTTATCACATCGGACAGTATGCCGTTTTATCCGACAGGTATTGCCCGGTGCGAAAGTGGTATCCTTTTTTCCCATAAAGGGGTGAAAAGCTTGGATTTATACACGCCGGACGGAAAGAAATTAATTCGTTCGTTTCCTTTCGGAGAAGTTCCGACAGGGGTTACTGCCGACGGCAATATGGTATACGTAACCACATTCGAAACCCAGGGATTATTACATCAGGTGGACCTTCTTTCGGGAGAAATCAAAGCATCCGTTCCGACAGGTTCGGGAGCTACTTCGCCCCTGCTAAGCCCCGACAAACGATTGGTGTATGTCTGTAACCAGTTTTCCAATACCATTTCGGAAGTCGATATCATGCAGAAAAAGGTATTGCGCACGGTATCTGTCTTGCGCGAGCCCAAAGGAGCTGTTTTCAGCAAGGATGGTAAATATCTTTTTGTAACCAATTTCCTCCCGGCTCAACGGGCCGATGTGGATACGGTGGCTTCTGCCGTGTCGGTGATTGAGACGGCAAGCTTCAAAAAAGTGAAGGATATTCTGTTGGCCAATGGCAGCAATGCGTTAAGAGGCATCTGCATCACTCCCGATGGTCAATATATATATGTACTGCACAACCTGGGACGGTTTCAGCTTCCCACTTCCCAGTTGCAGCAGGGATGGATGAATACCAGCGCTTTCAGCGTGATTGATGTTGCTGCCCAAAAATACCTTGGATCCGTATTGGTTGACGAAGCCGAAAAAGGAGCTGCCGGGGTGTGGGACATCACCTGTACGGATGATCTGCTCCTGATCTCTCATTCCGGCACACATGAAATCAGTGTGATCGATCACCCGGCCATGAGAAAGAAGTTTGAAGCATATACGCCCAAAGAAAACCTGGATTATGATCTGACTTTCCTTGTCGGAATCCGGCAACGTATCCCGTTGGAAGGAAACGGTCCCCGCAAGATATTGCTGGATGGCGACCGGTTATTGATCCCGACTTATTTCTCAGATATATTGAATGTGTTGGATTTGAAGGGAATGTCAGTTTCTACTGTTCACATGAATCCGAATCGGAAAGAGAGTACGGAAGACAAAGGCGAAAAATATTTCAATGATGCTGCTTATTGTTTCCAGACATGGCAATCGTGCAACGGATGCCATCCGGGCGACGCCCGCACCGACGGAATGAACTGGGACCTGATGAATGACGGGATCGGTAATCCCAAGAATTGTAAAAGCCTGCTGTATTCCCATGTTACCCCGCCAAACATGATATCCGGGATACGCGCTCATGCAGAGATTGCTGTCCGTGCCGGGTTTACATTTATCCAGTTTTCCGAAATTCCGGAAGAAAAAGCCGAATGTGTAGATGCTTACCTGAAAGCTTTGCGACCGGTGCTCAGTCCCTATCTGGTTGATGGTCGGCTCAGTGAAAAGGCGAAGCAGGGCCGGAAAGTGTTTGAAAAGGAGAACTGCGAACACTGTCACAACGGACCTTATTTTACCGATATGAAATTGCACCGGATCGGTGATGATATTGAATTCGATAACGGATGGGATACGCCCACACTCATTGAAGTATGGCGGACGTCCCCCTATCTGTTTGACGGGCGTGCAGCTACCATGCATGATGTGTTCTCAACACACAAACATGGTATCAGCCGTAAATTATCCAAGGACGAACTGGATGCCCTTGTTGAGTATGTTAATTCTTTATAAATTTTAATCATCAATAAATGTCAATAATGAAGACAAAACACAATTTAAAAACTTTATGCGCCGGGATACTTTTGGTATCTTTGGCAGCCTGTACAGGTAAAAAATCAACTGAAGAAAAAGCTTGTAGCGGCAATCACGCCACAAGCGAAATAGCAAATAGTAATTCAAATAGTATGGTATTATCAGGTTATAAGAAAAAGTATACCAATAAAGACTTTTATACCGACGGCAAGTTCAATGATAAAGTAGCTGTTGAAGCGTTTAAGGACATGTTGAGCTTCTATGGTGTACCTTGGACTACTTTCATGGATGCTGAATTCTGGGCTGTGGATTTTGGTATTGGCGACTTTGAAAATGTAGGTATGGGAGGCATTTTCTGGGTAAACGATCAGGAACACGGTTATTTTGCTCACGCCATTTACCTGTTGCCCGGACAGATGATTCCGGAACATGCACATGTAAAAACAAAGTTCCCTGCAAAATTCGAGTCTTGGATGGTAACAAAAGGATGGGCGTATAACTTCTCGGAAATTGGTGACGAGACCCCTAATATGCCTGCTATTGCTGCGAGTCATGGGCCGATCAAAAGTAAGAATTTCGTTGTTCAGAAAGTCGGTGATATTCTTCACTTAAAGAAAGAGGAATCTTTCCATTTTCTGATGGCCGGACCTGATGGCGCTATCGTAGACGAATGGGCATGTTATCATGACGGCGATGGGCTGCGTTTCACCAATCCCAAAGCAAAGCTGTAAACAATGTTCGGCGTAGTGTCTCGCTACGTCGTAGCTAAAAGCAAGGCTCCTGCCTTGGCATCATGGAAAGCAAGAGTTTTCTTAACGCGGCGTAGTCTGGAGACTACGCCGAACGCCGCCGTGCAATCAAAAAAGTATGTTAGTGCCACACATTCAAAAATCAATTTTAAAACCACTATATCATGAATAGCAAAGTCGGTTTCATCATTATTATTTGGCTTCTGTCCTGCTTTACCCTGGAGGCTCAAAAAGCAAAAAAAGGACAGAAACAGGAGTCGTGGATAGATGCTTGCGTCAACGAAAAAGCAAGTATCCGGGCGACCCTTCAAAAGGCGAACATGCCGGTTCAAACCGAATGGATGAAAGTTGGGATGAAAGCTGTACCTTTTGTGGTCGACCTGAAAGGAGTGAATCATTTGTTATTGATGGTTTCAGGAGGGCCTGACGGAAGTTCGTATGATCATGCCGTTTGGGGTAATGCCCGCTTTATCAAAGCCGACGGTAGCAGCGTATGGATGGATGAGGTAAAACCGGAATTTGCCCAGGTCGGTTGGGGTGACGCTCCTTTGTTGAATAAGAATGTGAACGGCACGGAAATACATATTGCAGGAAAGGGCTATCAGCATGGTGTCTGGGCGCATGCTGAGAGTGTGTTATATTATGCTGTTGACGGATATGTACGTTTCGAAGCCGAAGTAGGTATCGAAGACCTTTCTGTGAACGGATCGGCTTATTTCAAGGCTTATAATACCTTCCCCCGCGAGCGCATACAGAAGTTCCAGAGTCAATATCCGGAAAAATTTAACATGTTACAATCCAAAATGCCGGATACTTACCAGTGGCTCTTTACCACCGATGATTCTATGGAAAAAGACTTGGCTGTCAGCCTTTCCGGCCAAATCAAAGAAGGTACGTATT
>JAVBSH010000082.1:0-26974 GCA_031547085.1 Bacteroidales bacterium | reverse complement strand
TAAGCACCAATCCTGATAGTTGTCGGCGTTGTCATAGGCATCCTCGAAGGGATCGGAGCGCAGATCGATGATGCGGGCGAACCGGAGTTTTTCGAAGGGTGTTGACCAAACGTTGAAACCCTTGTCGTTTTGCACCTGGAATAACATTTTATGTTTTCCCATACGCATACCTATTAGTTCTCCGTCATCGCTAAAGTAGTAAAACTCGTTACGCGCACCCCTATCTGTTTGCCCGGTGAGCAGCGGCAATTGGTTGTATCCGTCAATATGAACCTTGAATGTTTTGTTGCCTGCTTGAACACCTTTAGGTAGCTTTTCGCGAATATTGGCGTCGCCACCTACAGCAGCGATGAGCGTGGGAAACCAGTCTTCGGCTGAGAATATTTCGTTAATTACTATCCCCGCTTTAAAATGTCCCGGCCAGCGAACCACACAGGGTACACGGAAACCGCCTTCCCAGTTGGTATTTTTTTCACCCTTGAAAGGTGATGCTCCGGCGTCGGGCCAGGTACACTTCATGGCTCCGTTGTCGGTGGTGTAAATAACAATGGTATTCTGATCGACCTTCAAATCTTCGAGGAGCTTCAGCAACTGACCTACATGGCCATCGTGCTCCACCATGCCGTCGGCATAAAATCCCATGCCGGTTTTTCCTTCTACATCCGGCTTCAGGTGCGTGTAGATGTGCATACGGCTGGCGTTATACCATGCAAAGAAAGGCTTTTCAGCTTTCACCTGACGGTTGATGAAGTCTTTGGTCACAGCCAGGAATTCCTCATCAGCGGTTTCCATGCGTTTTTTGGTAAGGGGGCCTGTATCTTCTATTTTTCCGTCGGCTGTGGCGCGAAGAATGCCACGTGGCCCAAAGCTTTTACGGAATTCAGGATCTTGTGGGTAATCAGGATTTTCAGGCTCCTCCTCAGCGTTGAGGTGGTAAAGGTTACCAAAGAACTCATCAAAGCCATGGTTGGTAGGCAAGAATTCGTCGCGGTCGCCCAGGTGATTCTTTCCAAACTGTCCGGTGGCATATCCCAAGGGTTTCAACATATCAGCCAGCGTGGGGTCTTCAGGTTGTATGCCCAGTTCGGATCCCGGCACTCCTACTTTCAGCAGCCCGGTTCGAAATGGAGATTGTCCTGTGATAAAAGCAGCCCTTCCGGCAGTACAGCTTTGCTGCCCATAGTAGTCGGTAAACATGACACCCTCGTTAGCAATGCGGTCGATGTTGGGTGTTTTGTAGCCCATCATACCACGGTTCCAACAACTCAGGTTCCACACGCCGATGTCGTCGCCCATAATAACGAGGATATTCGGCTTACCCTTTGCACTATTTGTATTGGCCTTCTGGGCTTCGGCTTTTTGCGGCACGACTGCCAAAACGGTCAGCATTGCGCTTACAGCGATAATCCTGCTGCAATTTTTTATTTTATCTTTGATCTTCATGTGTATTTGATTTAAAATTTAAGGAGTTACATGTATTAAACATGTGGATTTATTCATCGTGATTTCCTGCCAAAGCATTCAACCTTTCCTTTAACTCCTTGCTATTTTTATACAGGCTACGAAGATCGAAGGCCAGCATGATGCGGAAAAAGCCCATGAACAAAAAGGCAAAGGCCACGATGTATACCGAAGCCAGTGCACCGGCAGCAGGTTGCCAGATAATGGCCAGCGAACAGATGATGGCCAAGATGCCGAACACTAAGTACCAGCCCCAGCCTTTCACGCCGAAGCGGTTTAAATCCATGGCATAACCGATGGCGGTAAATCCGCGGAACATGATCCAGAAAGCAAGGATAAAAGGTATCACCACGGCCGTTACAAACGGGAAACAGATCAGGACAAGCCCCAGGATAACATCGATGATGCCGCACGCAAGGTACCAGCCCCAACCCGGGAGTATTCCACGATTGCTGGCTGCAAAAACGATTTCGAGTATCCCACTGATAAACATACAAATGCTAAATACTACGACCAGTGCGGCATAGCCGTCGCCCGGTTGAAACATAAGCCATAAGGCTACTACTACAAACATGATCCCCAAAACAAGGGATACCCACCAGTTTTTCACTGCACTTTTTACTTCTTCAATAAGTGATGTATTCATGATATGATGATTGAAATATTTGCGTTTGAACGTTCATAACGTTTGAACGTTTGTAACGTTATGGACGCTTTGGACGGCAAAAGTATGGTGAGCATTATGAAGCACCGGATTTTTTTTACCGAAATGTTATTTTTGGCAGCTGAAATGTCAACGGTTGGTACCTGAAATGTATATGAACAATGTGCAGGCTGCTTCATGAAAATTGTTTATTTTTACGGCACCGGGATTGCCAGGCCTGCAAGCGACGGGTATGTATTCAAGCCGGAAGTAGACGTACTCAGTTTAGAAGTAGATGTACCCAGTTTGGAAGTAGACGTACTCAGTTTGGAAGTAGACATACTCAGTTTGGAAGTAGACGTACTAAGTTTGGAAATATATGTACTCAGCTTGGAAGTAGACGTACTCAGTTTGGAAGTAGATGTACTAAAGCCGGAAGTAGATGTACTAAAGCCGGAAGTAGATGTACTAAAGCCGGAAGTAGATGTACTTAAACTGGAAATAGATGTACTAAAGCCGGAAGTAGACCATCTTCCCCTTTTTACCACATGTGAATGCGTCATGTCGACTAAGTGTACGAGGTACGAGTACACGCATGGAGACATCTCCTTATACCTGACAACCCGTATGTTAAAGTCTACGTCATTGTAACCGGAGGTTGACTACGTCGCTCCCTTCGGAGGTGCGCAGCATGCGGAGTGTAGCTCTTTCAACTCTTTCTGAACATTCAAGATTTGAGTATGAATAATTCAGGCTATATTTGTACCGAAAAACCATAGAGAATGAAAAAAGTTTGGAACAAATACCGCCTGTTTCTCTGCATACTATTGTTTTCGGCTTTAGGTTGTTTCTCATATCTCTTTTTAGTGGTGTTCCAACATCCTGCAGGCGACCGCGCCACTCTTGTTTCCGTCAAAGCATTCACAGCAATCATCCTTATTTCCAACGTTGTTGGGTTCAGTCTTTTATATATCAACAACAGGGTGCAGGAAATATTTCCCACCATGTTGAAAGACAATCGGCGGCGGCTTTTATACCTGCCTGTGGTTGCTGTTTTATTATTGGGAATCAATTACCTGATGCTGGTGTCTGTGAGATTGATTATGAATTGGCCGGAGCCGTTCGTTCTGCAAGACCGTGGCGTACGGATGCTGTTCCTCGTGTGGTTAGTCGAACTGGTGATTGCCGGGCAAATCGTTGCCAACAATTATTACCACCATGTGATTGCTTTGCAAAAGCATACCGATGAGCTGGAGGAAAGTTCTGCGAAAGCGAAATACCAGGCATTGCAAAGCCAGTTGAACCCACATTTCCTGTTCAACAACCTGAATGCACTGATTTCGGAAATCGAATGCGATCCCGCCAATGCCGTGCTTTTCACGCGGCACCTGTCGGATGTGTACCGTTACATCCTGCAATGCAGCGACCAGCAATTAACTACACTGCATGACGAGTTAGGTTTCTTAGACTCGTATATTTTCCTGCACAAGGTACGTTTAGGCGACTGTATTCATGTGCAGAACCAGATTGTACCAGAATTACGCTCAAAAAAAGTGCCTCCCCTGACGATTCAATTGCTCGCTGAGAATGTGATCAAACACAATGTGATCAGTCAGAACAAGCCGATGACTATTGAATTGTCGGTGGATGACGGGTATCTCTGTGTGCGTAATGAAATAAGGATCAAGAAAGATGCAGTTCCTTCCGGGAAAGGATTGAGGAACTTAGCCATGCGGTATCAGTTGCTGTGTGGCAGTGATATCATGGTGGAACAGAACGACAACCGTTTTACAATTAAAGTGCCCCTATTGGATGAATAAAATTACAGCAGCAATTATCGAAGACGAACTCCCGGCAACCCGCCTGTTGAATAATATGATCAGGGAAATGCGGCCGGAGTGGGAGATTCTGACCTTGCCCGGCAGTATCGAGGAGTCGGCAGAGTGGTATAACCGTAACCCCCACCCGGACATACTTTTCCTTGACATCCAGTTAACCGACGGCAATTCGTTCCTGTTTATCGAGCAGGCGCAACCCGCCAGCCTGATAGTGTTCACTACCGCTTACGACGAATATGCCATCCGCGCGTTCACCGTCAACAGCATCGATTACCTGTTGAAACCGATCCGCCGCGAACGGCTTCAGGAGGCCATTATCCGGTTCGAACGATTGTATACCAAGCTCTCACCGGGTTTTCATAAGGAGCAGGTGGAGGACATCCTGCAAATCGTACAGGAAAAGGGCAAGAAATACCGTTCGCGGGTATTGGTAAGCGCCGGTGACAAGTTTTTTGCGTTAAGTATCGATGAAATTGCTTATTTCTACAGCGAGAATAAATGCACATTTGCCGTAACAGGCCGCCAGAAAGAGCACCTTGTGGAGCAAACACTGGAACAACTCGGCAACGAATTAGACCCGGATATGTTCTTCCGCACCAACCGGCAAACCATCCTGAAAATAGGCACTATCCAGCGAGTGGAACCTTACTTCCAGAACCGGGTGGTGGTACACGTAGAGCCGCCTTTTAAGGAACAAATCATTGTAAGCCGCGAAAAAGTGGGGGCGTTCAAGGAATGGTTGAATTATTGATGAGGTTTTGCCATTTTTATAGAGCAAACCGCAATTTGATACTGAATTCATATTGGTAAGGTGCATCCTTCAGCAGAGGAACAATACCTTCGGCTGAAATCACAAGTTTGGGTGTCAGGAAATAACCGAATTCCACATCCAAAGGAAGATCGAAATAATCCGTTTCGAAATTATATGTCCAGGTAGCGTAATAACCCAGATACCAGCGCGGTCTCCAAATGTCAATATTTGGGATAAATGCCAGCAATTTGATATCGTCGCGGTTACTATCGCCTGCAACCGAAAATCGGTATTCTGCAGCCAATGTGATGCTTCCCTTATCGTCGTTTGCACCGAAATAATAGTTACCGCCGATACCAGGATGTAACTGCCATTTTCCGCCACCCAAAGCATCGGATGTGGCTGTCGGGAAAACAGCTTTTACTGCATATCCCCAGAACCAATGCCCTGTTTCGAATACGTATTGTGTAAATCGCAGGCTGATATCGGATAAACCAAAATCGGTAGTTCCGTCAGGTGTCAGGTTGCTGCGTCCCAATGGCAGGTCAAGCCGGAAATGATAGTGTCCCTTCATCGTATATACCGAGCGGATGTAATAGCTTTCGAAAAAGCCGCTGTCATCGTAGCCGGTACGGTCGTATCGCGGACTTATGTAAGCGAAGTCGGCAAAAGGATAGGCGAAACTCTCGATATTACGCCCTCCATGACCGATAGGTTTTGGCTTTTCTTGTCCCTGAACAATACAGGTGGAACAGAAAGATAGGCAACCGAAAATGATAGTATATAGCCTACTCATTGGTGCTGATGTTTTCTTGGTGAATGATTACGGATCAGCCAACTTTCCTGGAGTTGGTAAACCTACATAGTACAACAAAACCTTGTAGCTTTTGTTCGTGGTCAGAATCGTAATGTTACGGTTGTGCCTTTGTCTACTTCCGATTCGATAGAAATGCTTCCATGATGCAGATTCATGATCTGCCGGCAAATACTCAGTCCAATGCCTGATCCGCCAGTTTTAGTTGTAAAAAATGGTACAAACACCTTATCAAGGACTTCGGGGACAATGCCACAACCGTTATCGGTAATGATCATTACAGGTTGTTGATACTCATTCTTGCGTACATCAATATTCACAATAGGATGAGGCAACTCCCGGCAGGCTTCCCAAGCGTTTTTAAGCAGATTGATGAGTACTTGCTCCGACAACCCCCGGTCAGCAAGGATTTGCATATCGTAAGGTGTGACACGTGCCGTGAAGTGTACTCCGCCGGCTTGCAGTAAATGACCGATGTCGGTCAACATTTCCTTTACAGGGATTTCCGTAAATACAGGTTCGGGGATGCGCGTCAGTTGCTGATAATTTTTTACAAAATCGACCAGGCCCTTGCTCCGGCGGTGGATCGTCTGCATGGCCCGGTTCAACACGTCATATTGCTTTTTACTGTCCGCAGCTACTTTCCCCGAGAGTGTTTCGGACAGCGAGATAATAGGCGTGATGGAGTTCATTATTTCGTGCGTAAGTACACGGATCAACTTGCGCCAGGCGTCACTTTCATGTTCTTCCAAAGCCGATTGGATATTTTTCAGGCTGATCAGCTTGAGATCTTTGCCCCCTGCGCTGAAATAGGTAGCCGTGACGGCAAACCGGCCGAGTATACCATCTTTGTTGATGGTTAATAATTTTACTTCGCGTGGAACCAGTTGTTCTAACATTCCGGGCAGTTCGGATGAAACATTTTTAAGGTCGGCTAACTTACGTGGTTGTGGCTTTCCGAACATATCCACGGCGGTTTTGTTGATCCATTCGATATTTCCATACTTGTTTAAAACCACAATTCCCGAATCAATGCGTTGCAACAGAGTGTCATAAAACATCTGTTCCGTTTCGGTTTGTATCAATCGGTTGCGAAATCGCATCAAGCTATCCTCCATTGCATGTGCCAGTTCTTCGGACAATCCTTTCCTGATGGCCGGACGAAACGAGATATTCAATTCGTTGAACCGGATGGCGTCGACCATGCGTTGCATATCTTTTGCGTTACGGCTCATCCACTGCCATAAATTAAAGATACGCCAAAACAGCACCAGACATATCATACCCGACAACCAGTAATATCCTGTCACCAGCGATATACCTGCCGCAGCCGCCAGTAATACAACGGTTGTTAACCTTATAATCAGTGTGATTTTATGTGCCGTCATCCTGTTTAACCTAAGATACTGTAGGTCTGGTACACGAGCAAAATCTACCGGTCATTAGAGAATCCGGCAGATTTTTAATTCATATAAAATAAACCCTGCCGATTTTAATTCAAAGCCTGATCCAAATCATCCTTGATGTCGTCAATATGCTCCAACCCCAATGACATGCGCAACAGGTTAGGATACACGCCCACCGACAATTGTTCGGCGTCGCTCAACTGCTGGTGTGTGGTGGTAGCCGGGAAGGTAATGATGGTACGCACATCACCCACATTGGTTACATGGCTGATCAGTTGCAAGCGATCAAGCACTCGGCTGGCTGCTTCCTTGCCGCCCTTTACACGGAAAGACAGTACACCGCCAAAACCGTTTTCCAAGTATTTCTTCGCCAGTTGGTGATATTTATTATCCGGCAAGCCGGGATAGCTGACACTTTCCACTTTCGGGTGTTTTAGCAGCCATTCGGCAATCTCCATCGTGTTGTCCACCGTGCGTTGTGCACGTAATGAGAGGGTTTCCAAGCCCTGCAACAGCATAAACGAGTTGAACGGGCTGATAACCGGTCCAAGGTCACGAAGCCCTTCCACACGGGCACGTACGGCAAATGCAATATTCCCGTGGGGACTATTGCTGCCGAATGAGTTCCAGAAATTCAACCCGTGGTATCCTTCGGATGGTTCGCTGAATTGCGGGTATTTACCATTTCCCCAATTATAGGTTCCTCCGTCGATAATGATGCCGCCCATGCTGGTGCCGTGTCCGCCGATCCATTTGGTAGCTGAGTGTACTACGATGTGTGCGCCCCATTCGAGTGGACGGCAAAGGTATCCACCAATACCAAACGTATTATCAACAATTAAAGGCAGGTCGTGCTTGGATGCCAAAGCAGCCAATACTTCGAAATCGGGAATATTGAATTCCGGGTTACCGATATTTTCGGTATACAACGCTTTGGTGTTCCGGTCAATCAATTTGGCCATGTCTTCAGCTTTATCGCTTTCAGCAAAACGAACCTCGATTCCCAACCTCTTGAACGCAACCTTGAATTGGTTGTAGGTGCCGCCGTATAAGTAAGGAGAAGTCACAAAATTGTCGCCGGCCTGCAAAAAATTATGAAATGTGATGAACTGTGCTGCTTGTCCCGATCCTGTAGCTACGGCTGCGATACCACCTTCCAAAGCGGCCATGCGTTGCTCGAACACATCGGTGGTAGGGTTTTGCAGACGGGTATAAATATTACCGAATTCACTCAGGGAAAACAGGTTCGCTGCATATTCGGCGCTTTTGAACTGATAGGCTGTGGTTTGATATAGCGGCACTGTACGACAACCGGTTACTGGGTCGGGAACCTGGCCTGCATGGATTTGTAATGTTTCGAAATGTAACTTCTTTGTGGACATTATTGGTTGTTTTAAAATTTTGAATGACAAAGGTACGATATTTGCGTATCTTTTTTCAACGTTATGACGTATATAACATAATAGTAATGCTGTTAATACTTTAATATTTTTTGACATGAAAAAGCTTTTTGGATTATTGTTGTTAGTGCTATTGGGATTTACTGCGTGCGAAGGGCCGATGGGGCCAGAGGGGCCTCCGGGTAAAGATGCGATATCTACCGAATGGTATGTCCATGATTATGAAATATATTCTAATGATTGGAAACTTAATCATGATAAAGATGGTCGCCCATTTTATGAATATGAATTTGGAATTCCTGAATTGACGAAATTTGTTTTTGACGAAGGTGCTGTTGTCTGTTACTTTGTACAAAAAACAGGTAATATATTAACTCAAAGTCCATTGCCGTACACTTATTATGAATTGGATGGTGATTTCCCGTACTCGGAAAATTATTCCTGCGAAGTAAAACCGGGTTACGTCAAGTTTATAGCTAAATATAGTGATTTTGCCACGGAACAACCTAAAGACTGTATATTTCACATTGTTTTAATGTGGTAATAAGATCTGAACGAAATCAACCATTTGTTTGCATTATTCATTTCAATGCCATATTTTTGCGACATCTGATACAAGTATGATGTCAAGAAAATGATTACTCCTCCTTTTTTACAGCCCGATGACACGGTTGGGCTGATAGCTCCTGCGTACCATATCGAACCATCGCAATGGGAGCCTGTTTTGCCTATGCTCCAGTCATGGGGGTTGCAAGTGGAAATCGGATATAGCTTGCAATTACGGGAACATGTATTTGCAGGGAACGATTCGCAACGGCTCGATGACCTGGTTACCATGATGTGTAACCCGCAGGTTAAAGCGATCTTTTGTGCCCGTGGTGGTTATGGCAGCGGCAGGTTGTTGGTCGACCTCGACCGTTATTCGTCGGCATTCGACCCCAAATGGCTGATTGGTTATAGCGATATTACGGCGTTGGCTTCTTACATGGTCAACCGCATGCATTGGCAATGTATACACGGGCCTATGCCTATTGACCTTGCTGTAGAACAGGGTAATGATAGCCTGCAATCGTGGGAGTATCTCCACAACATGCTTTTTGGACAAATGCCTACTTACGTATTGCCCGCCAGTAAGTTAGGCCGGTGTGGTTCTGTGACGGCACCCCTGGTTGGCGGTAACCTGTCGGTAATTTATAGCCTGAATGCAACTCCCTACCAATGGCAAACGGATGGTTGCATCTTGTTTATCGAAGATGTCAACGAAAATCTGTATCATTTAGACAGGATGATGACCAATTTACGGATCAGTGGTCAGTTGGGACGGCTGAAAGGCTTGCTTGTAGGTGCAATGAACAAGATGCGTGATAGCGATCCGTCATTTGGAAAAACTGCTTATGAAATCATCGCAAGCCATGTGGCTGGCTATCACTTTCCGGTAGCTTTCAGTTTTCCGGCAGGACATGAAGGCGTTAATTTCCCGTTGTTGCTGGGTGCTATGGCAAATCTGAATGTAACCGAACAATCAATAACGATTGATCAGACAATTTCTGTTGAATAATATTTGATTTTATATAATCAAATATATTCCGGTGAGTTTTTATACTATTCAGTTCTTCGAACTTTCATGGTGTTTGGTTGTTTATTAAGTTAAAATGTAGTTGAACTTTTTAATCTTAATCATCATTGATCATGAAAACAAGTCAGAAGTTTTTTGCAGAATTTATAGGAACTTTTATTTTGGTGCTTGGAGGTTGTGGTACAGCCGTTTTTGCTTCATCGCAGACATTTGTGGGTATTTTGGGTGTCGCATTGGCTTTCGGCCTCACCATTGTAGCGGCTGCTTATGCGATTGGACATATTTCGGGTGCCCATCTTAATCCTGCAGTATCGTTCGGTATCTGGGCAAGCGGACGGATGCCAGGAAAAGACCTCGTGCCTTATATCTGTGCCCAGATTGTAGGTGCAATAACAGCGGCGGCAGTCATTTTTCTGATTATAAGTAATAAAGCTGATTTTACAGGAATTGGTGGTTTTGCAGCAAACGGTTACGGCGAACATTCGCCGGGCGGTTATAACATGTTGGCAGCACTTGTAGCTGAAACGGCGCTCACTTTTGTATTCCTACTGGTGATACTTGGAGTAACGGACAAAACAGCGCCAGTCGGTTTCGGAGGATTGGCCATCGGGTTAACACTGACTTTGATCCACCTGATCAGCATTCCAATTACCAATACATCCGTGAATCCTGCCCGGTCGATCAGTCAGGCTGTTTTTGTCGGCGGATGGGCTCTGGAACAATTGTGGCTGTTTATCCTTGCACCCATCGTTGGGGCTGTATTCGCCGGGATCGTTTATAAAAACATCTGTATATTAAAGAAATAAAAAGACCCCGCAGGCCATAAAACCTACGAGGTCGGACAGTCTAAAACAAAATTTTTAAGGGAATAATATCCCTTTATACCAATTTTTTCACCAATGTTTCACGGTCGCCCAGCAATAAGTCCATTACCGGCACTTCAGGCATAGTGTATGCGCCTGGTCGCTGGCGCATGGTAGCGCGGCCGCAAGCAGCCATGATTTGTGCCGTAAGCGCAGGATTATTGATTTTCATTCGGAACTCAAACATCTGGTTCTGGGTGACACCCGATACTCCCTTGCGTTCCATCGATACACCGTGTCCCATGTCGAGCAATGCATCCACATTGTCTACCTGAGTCACAATTGTGTGGTCTTTGGCAAAATAAGCATCCGTTTTGATGGCTTGTTCCACGCTGGAAAAATCGACACCTGGCTCCAGTTCCACATATACCATGCGACGGTGCACACCTGTGCCGGTAGGGATGGTCATCGAAAGTGCATTTTTTACACCTGCTTTCGATTTTACAGCTACAGTGTGCCCCATGCTCATGCCAGGCCCAAAGTTGGTGTAGGTGATTCCTTTGGGCGCCATGGCTTCCATCATGGTACGTACCACCGAGTCGCTACCCGGGTCCCAGCCTGCCGACACAATAGATACTGTATTGTGTTTTTTTCCGGCCTTATCCAACTGTTGGCGGAGGTTCCATAAGGCATCGCCATGGATGTCGAAGCTATCGACCGTGTTAATTCCCAGTGCCAAGTATTGTTCCGCGGTTTCCGGAATACTGCGCGTGGGGCCGCATAGCAGCGCTACATCTACTTTTCCCAGTTCCTTTACATCGCTTACCACGGACACGCCGATCAATTCGAGCGGTGCTTCGCCCACAGAACTTTTGCGACGCACAACGCCTGCCAATTCCATGTCAGACGCCTCGTGAACCGCTTCAACTGCATATTTTCCGATATTACCGTATCCAACAACGGCAACCCTGATTTTTGTTGTCATATTCTCGTATATTTTTATGGACAGGATGATGCATCAATGATTTTTATTGAGAATGCTGGCACTGCTTCAATAAAAACACGTAAAAAATCATATCAATCTTGTAAATCCTGTCAAAGATAAATAAAATTATGCCGATCTTCAAAAAATGAAAGCCGGAAGAACCTTCCAGCTTTCAATGAAGCATTCTTCACTCTTAATTCTTAATTGATTATACGTAGCCCTGTGCCATCATGGCATTGGCGACCTTCACAAAACCACCGATATTGGCGCCTTTTACATAGTCGATATAGCCTGAAGCATCAGTACCGTATTTTACGCAAGTGGCGTGGATATTCTTCATGATCGAGTGCAACCTTTCATCCACTTCCTCGCGGCTCCAAGGCAGACGCATTGAGTTTTGCGCCATCTCGAGGCCTGAAGTGGCCACGCCGCCTGCATTGGATGCTTTGCCGGGAGCATATAATATTTTGGCATTCTGGAACAATGCAACAGCTTCGGGTGTCGAGGGCATATTAGCGCCTTCCGAAATACATGTACAACCATTGGCCAGTAACATTTTGGCATCATTGGCGTCTATTTCGTTCTGGGTGGCATTGGGCATGGCAATGTCGCACTTTACGCTCCACGGACGTTGCCCGTCCATGTATTGGCAACCATATTTATCGGCATATTCTTTGATACGTCCGCGTTTCTCGTTCTTTAATTCCATCACATAATCGAGTTTTGCACGGTCGATACCAGCCGGGTCATAGATTGAACCATTGGAATCGGATAAGGTAACCACCTTTGCACCCAATTGGATGCATTTTTCGGCTGCATATTGTGCTACATTACCTGAACCGGATATAGCTACAATCTTACCCTTGATTGAATCGCCACGGGTTTTGAGCATTTCTTCGGCGAAATACACTGCACCATATCCTGTTGCTTCGGGACGGATCAAGCTGCCACCCCATTCGATTCCTTTACCGGTGAGCACACCTGTATATTCATTTTTGATGCGCTTGTACTGGCCATACATGTAGCCAACTTCGCGGCCGCCAACTCCTATATCCCCTGCAGGTACGTCGCAGTCGGCATTGATATGGCGTGACAGTTCGGTCATGAAGCTTTGGCAGAAGCGCATTACTTCGTTGTCCGATTTTCCTTTGGGATCGAAATCCGAGCCGCCTTTACCGCCGCCCATCGGGAGCGTGGTGAGGCTGTTTTTCAATACCTGTTCGAAAGCCAGGAATTTCAGGATACTCAGGTTTACCGTCGGGTGGAAGCGTATCCCGCCTTTGTATGGGCCAATGGCGCTGTTCATCTGAATTCGGTAGCCACGGTTGATTTCCAACTCGCCCTTATCATTGATCCAAGGTATGCGGAAAATGATCACACGTTCCGGTTCGGTCATCCGTTCCAATATTTTGGCGTGTTTATATTTTGGATTTTCTTCGACGAACGGAACTAACGATTCTACAACTTCATGAACTGCTTGGTGAAACTCCGGTTCACCGGGATTTTTGGCTTTTACATTAGCCATGAATTTTTCCACTCTGGGATCCATTTTTATATCTTTTTATGATTAATGATTAATTCGGTGCAAAGGTTACATTTTTCATCTTTTTTCGCAAAAAATATGTGAAAAAAGATAAATTAAAATCATTTTTGATGTCAAAATGATTCAATTTGATGCTAAAAAATGATAAATTATAAAAAATAATATAATGATAAAGTCCGTTTTCTTACAATTTGTGAGTCAATTTTGCGGGATGAAGATTTCTGATCGAAAAACATCAATTTTGAAATCGTAAACTATATATATCCCTGCAATTTATATACGATAATTCCTACCCATTCATTGATGATTCTGTCCCAATTTCCTAAAGCGGCGGGTTCGGGACGCAACCATTCGAGCCAGTATACTTTATCATAACGGGCGATATGTTCGGCAGGAAAAGCATCCGGATTCAATCCGGCTTTGCGAAAACAGCCCAACGATCGTTTCATGTGCAAGGCCGAAGTAATTAAAATGCATGTAGCGCCGGGTTGGACCTCGCCAATCAATTTTACGGTATTCACTGCATTTTCGCGTGTATTCCACGAATCGGATTCAGCAAGGATATCTTCTCCGGGAACACCCATTGCCAACAGCACATCGCGCACAGCATCCCCTTCCGGCTTGTTCCTATTGAAGCTGCTGCCTCCACTGATTAATATTTTTCTAATTTTCCCCTGTTTATATAATGAAACAGTTTGCCAAAGACGATCGCCGGCTGCAGTTAATTCAACATTGTCTGATATCGGCATATGATGGGCAAAGCCGCCAAGTACAATGCCAATATCATAATTAGTTAGGGTATTGACCGCAACAGGTACAGGCTCCCACAACCTCAGCGCGATATTGATAACCAACGGATTGGTAAACACCAATAACAAGACTAATGAAGCGACTAATGAGATTTTTCTCAGCTTGGGTTTCCGCCAAAATACAGCAACCAACATCAATATGATCAACCATGTCAATGGCTTGGTCAGCAGGCCGACAGTTTTCGAAAGAATAAAAAACACGTCAGTTATAAATTATGAATGATGAGTCATCAATGGCTGGTTATTTGGATATGAAGAATTCTACCTTACCGCACTTGGGACATGTATATAGGTCGAATTTTTCCCTGTTAACAAATGCTTCAAAAAGGTTACCAAAAAAACCGATTTTAGCACCTTCGTGGAATTTATAAGCTCCTGAATAATCAAGTTTTACATTGCATCTTAAACATCTGATGTCTTTCTTTTTTTCTGAATCCGCAAATTCAAGAATGTGTTTCTCTTTCAGACTATAATTGCAATTCCAGCAAACATCGAAATTGGTCTCAATTTCTACACCACAATTTGGACATGTTTTCATTAAAATCAAATTTTAAAGATTACAACCTTGAGCCTACTTCAAGAGTGGATAATAAGACCTTGTTTTCCACTCTTTTTTTCACGACTTGCTGACTTGTTTCAAATATCCCCAATAGAAAATGATGATGGAAAATACGCCAATGGTAACGGCCGAATCGGCGATGTTGAACACCGGGCGGAAGAACAGGAATGATTCTCCTGCCTTGAAAGGAAACCAATCGGGATAGGTGCCGTGGAGAATCGGGAACGAGAGCATATCCACCACACAGCCTTGCAGGAATGGGGCATAACCCTCGCAGGATAATTGCGAAACTCCAGCATAGCTGACGTATGTTCCAAATTCGGGGTTGAAGGTGGTGCCTGTATCAAAAATCAATCCGTAAAAAGCGCAATCGAGCATGTTTCCGATGGCTCCGGCCAATATCAAACTGACACACATGATGAATCCTTGCGGCGCTTTTTCACGGATAAGCATCCGCACATACCATACAATAGCAACGATGGCTATCAAACGGAATATACTCAGGAAAATCTTTCCTGCTTTGCCGCCAAGTTCCCACCCGAAAGCCATGCCGGGATTTTCGACAAAATGGATCAGGAACCAGTTGCCCAATACCGGAAAATCCTGCCCGATGGACATGTGTGTTTTGATCCAGAATTTGAGTATCTGGTCGACAAATAGAATGATGATTACTAAAATGGTCGCTTTCCAAGCTATTGGCAATTTCATTCGTTTGGATAATTTAAGGTCAATATTCAAAAGTCGCAAACTTAGGTAAAAATCATGAATTTTTCACGCATAGGCTGGCTAACTTTCGAAAAGTTAACAAATCAATGCAATACAAATTGAATGTATGGTTGAGAAAATATTTTTTCAATACCTATACCACGTATCAAAATCTTATATAATTTGGTGCCGGAATTTTTTGGAACGTTTTTTGTATAATGTTCTCATAACAAAAAATATATATTATTTTTCACCATTTTTATGGATACGAATACCGAAGAGACAGCGATTATATTTGACCCCCATTGGCAATGGGGGTTGTTCTGATTCTACCTGCTTTAACTTTTTCCCATCACACAATTTATTTCGTCACGTTGGATGCTTTGTTGATACGTCCGGTGTGATATTAAAAAATCAATAAAATTATTTGGTTGCATGGTATCCTGTTTGGTTAAGTGCATCCGTCGTTATTTCACAACAATAGTTAACATTCGTGTGTTACTGTAAAATGCCGTGAATGTTGGTATTGTATTCAATTTTAAAAAGCATTTTGTGATTTCATATAAAAGTCTCTGTATAGACGACCCGGAACTTATTCGGGCGCTCAAAATATGTGAGCGCGTTTTTCCCGAATCGAGCCGACTCAAATTATCCAACCTGGAAAAACTTTTAAGACACCCTTCGTTTAAATTTCATGCAATCTTATGTAATGGCGTAGTTGCAGGTGTCCTTACAACCTGGGATTTTGCCGATTTCCTGTATGTCGAGTATTTTGTTGTCGACAAAAATTTCAGGGGAATGGGCATTGGATCGGAAGTAATGAAACAATTCCTTCCGCGTGTCCACAAAAAGGTTGTGCTTGAAGTAGAGCCGCCCCACACACTTGTGGCCAAGCAACGCATCGAATTCTACAAACGTTTGGGATTCAGGTTGTGTCCCCTGCATTACGATCAGCCGCCTTACGATAATGAAAAGGAATGGGTTGCCATGATGTTAATGAGTTATCCCGAACCTATTGGGCCTAATGAGTTCCAGTTTTTGCGGAAAAATATCTACCGGAAAGTATATAACTTGTCTGAATACGAGTTGGTTTGATGATGAGTAATGGACATCACTTAAGTAGTAAATGTTCATTGTCCATTTTTATTCATTCATTAGTTGCCGGAATACTAACGCTTTGCCGTTATCCATGTCAATGGTGAACTCATTACTGAGCGCTTCGTTCAATGTTCCCTGCCACCACGATGTTATGTTTTGCAATGTGAGTGGATATTTTAACCCATGGAGTGTGAACCGGGTTGCGGGTGTGAGGCAGAATATTGACACCTGCTGTCCCGGAAAACTTTCGAAACATGCGGATTCCAACATAGGGACAAATACGCCGTAGTTGGTAATCATTTGTACTTGGGTATATCCGGCATAATCTGCCAGAAGCGAGATATTCCCAAGGCTGTGATCTTCACGTTTCCCGGTGGCACCGAGTATGGTTATTTCCGTCCATTGCCTGCCGGCACAGAAATTGACGGCTTTGGTCAGGTCATTGTCTTCCTGATTGGAATCGTGGAACAGGCAATGACTGTAACGTTGTCTAATCGGAGGCGAAAGACTATCCAAATCACCCACAATATAGTCAGGTTCAAGACCATGTTCGAGTGATGCCTCTGTTGCCCCGTCGCAACAAATGATACGCGATGCTTCCCGCAGAAAAGACAACGGAACCGGATGACTGGGAAAAGCTCCATTGGCTAATATTACCGTCCGGTATGGATGAATCAATGGTATGATATTCATTGCACTGGATTATTGAATGATTGTTTCCACTTGAACCAACCAACCACGGACATGATGCCATAAACGACAAAAAGCGCAGCCGTTGGATAAAGTTCGCGCCAAAGATACAATCCGGAAGAGAAAAAGTTGATAAAAATCCATAATATCCAATGTTCCAATATCTTGCGTGCCAGCATCCAAGTGGCAACGAAGCTGAACGATGTGATTAATGCATCATAGTATGGAATGGGTGAATCGGTGAAGTTATCCAGCACATAGCCCATACCGACATATAGAATGGCAGATATCAATCCCAAAATGACACCTAAAGATAAGGTCAATCGTGTAATAGGGCGTTCGGCAGACACCCCATCATCTGATTTTTGTGTGAAATGCCAACAATACATGCCATATACACTGGCTGCCACATAGTATACATTCAATGCCGAATCGGCATAGAACTTGGATTGAAAAAATACTACCACATAAATGGCCGAAGTTATAAACCCGACCACCCACATGCTGCTACGTTGTTTGATTTCCAGGTAGATATACAGTAAACTACTTGCAACACCAAAAAGTTCCAGGTAATTGTCGCATATCCACCGGAAAATGGGTTCCTGTGTAAATGCTAATGTCGAAAGAAACATTTATCTCTGGACAATTTGCACCATATTCCCTTCCGGATCAGAGAAATTGCGGATGCGCCCACCACCAACGGCTTCGAATTCGGGACCTTCCCAAACAACATTGTGTTTGTCGAGTTCTGCGATTGCCACATCCATGTCGCTTACACGCAGCGCTAAATGCGACCATCCGGGAGTACATACATTACGTTGCGGACGGGGCGAACCATCTTCCGGCATCACTTCGATAAACGAACCATCCGGTGCTTTGATGATATACACAGGTTTGTCAGTACGTGCATATACCTCGTAACCCAATACATTACAATACCATTTGGTTATTTTCTCCACATCTTTCACCGCTATAGCCGGGTGGTCCATCCCAAGGAAAACGTTTTTCATTATTTCTCTTTTTAATTTTAATGATTGCAAAGATACCATTTCCTCCTAAAAAATAAATATACCCAAAGCATAAACTATATTATAAGCTGATGTTACGCAGCATGATTTTCGTGTGCCCAGAGCTGGGCGCTGTGCTGCATGTGTCAACAGCCGTAAGATCCATTCGCGCCGGCTTTCGCGGTCGTTATCCAAAGTTTCCACTATGGTCTTTGTTGGTGAACTTTTTCAGGTCGCGGATAGTCCCGCTTAGGTCACCTGCCGCACTGCGTGCTAATAAGTGTACGTGGTTGGTCATGATTACGTAACCGTACACTTCAAGAGACTTGTGCTGTCGACAATATACCAGGCTTTTCAGGAAGAGATCGCGGTAAGTCCTTCGGCTGAACACATCGATCCAGTATACTACCTGGAAGGTTAGGTAATGGATTTTCGATTGTTCTATTGGTATCCGGTTGGCTATTTTCTTTCTTCAAACGGCAACTTAACGTCAGCGATCTTGCCGTAAGGCAATTGCAAATTACCTGATGTTCAGAGCAGCATTACAAATGGCCGCTCAACGGTGTTACATATGCCGCTTATCGGGAGTTGAATTTGGGTAATTTTATGCGTTTTTTCGATGCGAAAGTGCAGGAATGGCCGTATTATCTACAATGCAAGTGTCATTACAGCTTGCCGGATGTGAAATATTTACGGATTACCTGTGATCTTTTTGAGTTAATGGCAGAATTGTTCGATTTTTAATTTTTGTCTGTTTCGTTTTCAAATCGTATTTTCCGGTAAGGGTACCACGCTCCACTCGTTTCTCATTTTCTATTTGTGTGATGAGATACTGATTGGTAATAACCGCATTAAAATCAACAGGATCGAGCTTGAGCGAAATGTCGTGTCTCTTATGATAATCTTCTTTCGGGTAACTACCTTCCATAAACCTGTTGCAGGCGGCCCTTATCGTATCCATGGCCATCCATCCGTCTGCAATACCCAGCGAATCGACAATACGGCCTTGCCGGTTTTTGTACACGAAGTACCTGTGACCTGAAGCGCATTTGCAGAATACTGTGTTATCATATTCAGAAAAATTTTCAAACGGTTTATTGACAAAATATTTGTTGTAAACAGAAGGAAACAAAGTTGTATCAACAAAAAATGCTTCAGCTTCGAAACGAGGGAAGTTATACTTGGTTGCGAACCAGTCGCATCCGGCCTTGATCACATCCAATTTGTAAATGCTGTCTTTCTCAAATCCATCAAACATATATATGGATGCTTTCCACAAAAGTGAATCGGAATAATCCGCATCAAAAGTAAGCGTTGAATAGTTTGGTGCAATTGTATAAAAATGGTTGATCAGGGAGTCTCTCAATACACTTCTGCGATTATATTCATACATGAACCGCAAATTTTCAAATACTTTACTTTTCGAATACCATACCACCCAAAAAGGCGGATATTTCTGATCGGAAAGGTATAGTCTGAATTTCTGAAGATTAGCTATATCATTCATGCCCAGATACATGTTGTAACTATCAACAACTTGCAATTTCAAGTCGGCATATTCACTATCCAATGCATTTTGAGCATCTTCCCAGATACGTTGATTGATACTACATGAACTCAGGAAGAAACAGCCCAATGACAAAATAAAGATCAGGCCGCCAACCGGCGGCCTGAAATCTATCTTAGATAACATAGGTTTTATACTCCCAATGACCATCCCTGCCGGTATGTATGCCGGATATATTCTTCGGCGGCCTGTTTTGCATTGAGTGTTACCTGACGTGGCTCCTGTTTGGGAATACCGTTGGCTACGCGGATCACATCGTTGTCGGCCAGGTTGGTGATCCGCATGTTGGGGCCGTCCCATGCAAGTTTTTTGTTCAGGTTTTTCATACGTACGGCCAAATTTCCCATCACTACCATTTCGTTGAGCGGTCCTGCATATTCGAAGTTCGACAACGGCAGTACCCGGTTTTCGGGCGATTCCTTACAGGCGCGGACCCAGTCCATTTCGTGGCTCATCCCTACGCGACGAAGATGGGCAGCGGGTTTGGACATGTTTGCAAATTTGCTTTCGGGCAATAGCTGGTACTTCTCCCCATAATTACCGCAAACCAATATTCCTTTCGACCCGTGGAAGATCACCCCGTTAGCGCCAGCTCCAAGTTCCACTCCGTCGGGTAACCCTTCGGGACGCCGAGGCTGTAATCCGCCATCGTACCAATGTACGGTAACAGCAGGCATTTTAATCTTCCCTTCCTTTGGTCTTTCCGGAAAGTCATATTGTATGGAAGAAGCCACCGGGGCGCTTTCGGTGTTGATGGCCGTAGAAGATGCTTCTACCGATACCGGGTGTCCCAGTTTCATCGCCGAGAATACAACATCGAGCACGTGGCAGGCCATATCGCCGAGCGCACCCGTTCCAAAATCCCACCATCCGCGCCAGTCCCATGGATGGTATGCCCGATGGTACGGACGCATCGGCGCCGGGCCTATAAACAAATCCCAGTCGATATGGGCGGGAACCCACATGCCCTGTTCGGGGCGGGTCAACCCCTGTGGCCATATCGGACGGTCGGTCCATGCATCTACACGTGTGACTTCGCCAATGACCCCGCTCCATATCCACTCGCACACTTCGCTCACCGTGTCGTTGCTGTGGCCTTCGTTGCCCATTTGTGTCACTACCTTGTAGCGACGTGATGCTTCGAGCAGCATCCGGGATTCATACACCGAATGTGTCAAAGGTTTTTGTACGTACACGTGTTTACCCAACTGCATGGCTGCCATAGCACATACGGCATGGGTATGGTCGGGTGTAGCGATCATTACGGCATCGATACTCTTGCCCATTTCGTCGAACATTTTGCGGTAATCGACATACTGCTTGGCACCCGGAAAGTTACCAAAACAGCCTTTGGCATATTGCGAGTCGATATCGCATAAAGCCACAATGTTTTCCGACTTCATGTTGTTGAGGTTCACACTGCCTTTGCCTCCCACACCGATGCCGGCAATGTTGAGTTTGTCACTGGGAGCAACATGGCCGAGGCCGCTCACTGCATAACTCGGGACAATGGTAAAAAGTCCGGCCGTTGTAGCCGTCAGGCCGATAAAACGGCGCCGCGAAATAGAATTGTTCATCTTGTAGAAAATTAAAAGGTTGATAACTGATAATGGTTGTTGCGGTAAAGTTAAATATTTTTCATTATTGTCGGATTATTTCTTCCAAATCAAATGTGATATCTATTTCAAAATCGTCATCGCCCATGCTGACAATACAGGTTCCATGAAGCATCCCGATGCGGCTGCGGATAGGGTCAATGGTTTCATTTTTTAAATTTTCCGGATCAAAGGACAATCCTTTTTCCCATACGGTCAACGACACCAGTTCCCCATCCAGTACTAATTTTACGTTTATTTGTGCTGCACCGCCGCGCTGCATTGTCCCGGTTACCAATTCATACACTGTGCGGTAAATGGTAAGCTCCAACAGGGCATCCCGCCGCACATCGTCGCCAAAAAAACGGAATTGGGTGTTCGGTACTGTGCCACAGAAATCGGTCAGCGAGTCCTTAAGTCCGTTCTTTTCTAATGATGGCGGCATGGTGTAGATTGCAGTCCAGCTTAGTTCCTTGATGACATCGTCAATCAGGTCAACTGCATTTGTAAATTCCGTCTTTGCCTCCGCTTCCGTGATATTGTCGTTCGTCAGCCGGAGCAGATTAGCTTTTACAACAGACAGTTTTCCTCCAATACCTTTGTACAAAGTTTTTGCCAAACGGTTCTGTCCGAAAACCTTGCCTTCAAGAACGTCCCTGATGGCTGCCAACTTCTGCTGCTGTACTTGCCGGAATAATTCCTGTCCAGCCGACCGCTTTTTTTGTTGTATTATTCTGTGTCTAAGTAATATGGCTGATAGAATGACCAATAATAATATTCCTCCAACAACAGCCAGCCAGTCGGAAAACCGTTTCCCCTCCTCCAGCGCAACAATACGTACGCCCTGTTTTTCAGTTTCATACCTTGCTTGCATCTCTAAAAAAGCGCCCTGAATTTCTTTATTGGTGCGAATGCTGATCAGGTCGGTATATTTTTTAAAGTATCGGGATGCTTTTTCACGGTTACCCATATTAATATTAGCCAACGCTATATTGGATATGAGAAGGCTATTAAGGTTGATATCGGTAGAATCGGCTGCCAGCGCCCGGAATGCATCATCTTCGCTTGTTTTGTACGCACCTTTGTCGAATGCAATATCCGAAAGAAGGTGCAATGATATGGCTTTACTTACGGGGAATCCACTCGTTTCGGAAATCTGTAACGCCTTTTGGGCATATTCGCCGGCCTTGTCGTAATTTTTAAACCCTTTGAAATGACATTGGGCAATAGCATTCAATGCAAATACCAAATTAACATTGTCATTAAAAAGTATCAACAAACCCAAAGACTTTTCAGCACAGGCCAATGCTTCATCGTAATTCGACTTTGACAGGTAAACTGCACTCAACCCGATCAAAGCGCTGCCTAAAGTGTTCTTGTCATTCAGCTCCTGAGCCACGACCATCGCTTTGTGGTAATATTCAAACGCTTTGTCGAAATGATGCAATGCCTGGTACAGGTCGGCAATGTTTCCATACAAAGCGCCAAGCTGTTCCTGTTTTTTCCCGGCTTCAAGAACGGGCAATGCAATGATGTAATGCTGCATGGCGTCTGCATAAGCGCCTTTCCGGTAATACAGGTTACCCAGGACGGCATTTATTGAAGCCTCCAAAAGCTTATTTTTTGTTCCCGCAGCATATTCAAGTGCTATATCCAAGTAAAATGCGGCGGAATCGAGTTGGCTTACCATGAAATGAGCCACCCCCATATCCTGGAAAAAAAAGCCGGCCATCACCCAGTCGCCTTCCTTTTTAGCAAGCTCAATACCTTGAGATGCGTAAGAAATCGATTTGTGAAAATCCACATAAGCGTAAGCGTAGCTCAACTTGTGGCATAACTGCAACTGGTCGGATGGTTTAAACTTGCCTGTTTGTAAAACTCTTTCGAGGGAATCCGGATTCTGGGCATGTATGCAGGAACTCCATCCCTGCAAAAACAAAACCAACAGGAAGACAAACGCTTCCAAACGTTTTGAATGTTTCATTTTAAGTACTCTCAAGTAAATAATCGACGTTTTGCTTTGATTTGTTTCATTTGATTTCCTATGCTTTACGGCAACATAGCAAAGCAGTCTCATACAAGCCGGAATCATTTTATCCAAAACCGGAAAACGAGCGTAACACGCAGATTAACTTCACCTTAATGCACTGCTTTACTTGATAAAAAACAGTCAAAAGTACACAAAAAAGCATCCTGAAGCAAGAGTTCTGTTACCAAACTATGCACGGAAAACGCAAGAACGGATAAAACGGCGTAACCATCTGAATATTTAGTGATAACTTCAATGCTTTGCTTTCCGCTGCAAGCAGTAAAATAGCAGAATATTGTGTATTTGGGAAGAGTTTCCGTTACGAATGCGTTACCTGTTTTTGACAGGCAGCAATCATTCAAACAACGGATATTTCCCTGAAAGAAAAAGATTTCGGAAGGATTTCAGGATTGCGGGAAGTGTTCCGCCAGTTTTATACCTGATTTCGGTTTCTTATTCGCTGAATAACAATATTTTGCATAACGTTGATTAGCTCTGTAACAGTTAATTTTGTAACCTGTAAAAGAGTTAATTATGACGGAAGTAAAAGTGAATTTCTACCTCAAACGCAACGAGGTGAAAGCGGACGGAACGGTTCCCGTACTGGGACGCATCCGCATTGGAAAATCAATGGTGCAGTTCAGCGCCAAAACAAGTGTTCCGGTATCCCTTTGGGATACCCAATCCGGCAGGGCGACCGGAAAAAGTAAAATCGCCGCCTCGGTCAATGCCACATTGGACAAGATTCGTGTTGCCGTCCATTCCTCTTATAAGGATTTGCTGGCGAAAAAAGAAAACGTATCCGCCGTAGAGGTGAAGAATGCGTTTCAAGGCATTGCATCCGAGCAGGATACCCTTGTCAAATACTACGAAGCGCACAACGAGCACTTTTTGAAAAGCGTCGGCGTGAACCGCTGCATGGAAACCTATAAACGCTACGGCATCTCCCTCGCCCATCTGAAATGGTTCATGCGGAAGAAGTACAATGTAAGCGACATGTCCTTTCAGGCGTTGACCCCGTCGTTTGTTGCAGCTTACGACTACTACCTGCGGGTGGAACTCCGTTTCGCTCCCCAAACGATTGTAAACATTATCGGTCAGCTGCGCCGGATTGTAAAGATAGCCATCAACAATGGGCTTATCCGTAACGACCCGTTTACCGGCTACGAGTACATCACGCCGTCCCTTGTCCCCAAATCCCTTACGGCCGCAGAACTGAAAAAACTGATGAAAGCCAAGCTTTCCCGTCCGAACCTGAATTTCATCCGCGACATGTTCCTGTTTTCGTCATTCACCGGCATCGCATTCAGTGACATGCGCAACCTGACGGGACAAAACCTGTCCACGGCGGAAGACGGCATCCGGTGGGTACACCTCAAAAGGAAGAAGACCGGGACGCCCTGCCATATCCCTTTGCTGGAAATCCCCCTGCAACTGATTGAGAAATATAAGGGAATCGCAAAAGACGGGAAATTATTCCCCATGATTAGCTGTAGCAAAACCAATATCCTCCTCAAACGGATAGCTGCGGAATGCGTTATAAATAAGCGGATTACATTCCACATGGCACGACACTCGTATGCCAGCGTGGTTACGCTCTCCCAGGGCGTTCCGCTGGAAACGGTAGGCGAATTGTTGGGACACAGGGATTGGCGGGCGACCCGAATCTATGCACAGGTAAGCCATGAGAAAATCGGCGAAGATATGCACAAGCTGAATAAACGGCTGTCCGGCAAGTTTCGTTTTGCGGAAAATAATCCGGTAGAGGTAGCCCAATACTAATGAAAGGAGAATTAGAAATGAATACGCACAATAATAAAAGCAATCAAACGAATACCGTTTATAGCACCTTTGCCGTCCTGTTTTATATTAATCGGCAGAAGGTAAAGAAAAACGGCCTGTGCCCACTGATGGGCAGGATATCCATCAATGCCGAAGTTGCCCAGTTTTCCGCCGGAATAGACATCGACCCGTCCCTGTGGGATGCGAAAGCGTACCGCATGAAGGGCAAAAGCCGCCCTGCCGCCGAAGTGAACCGGCACATTGAAGAGTTGACAGAACGAATTAACCGGTATTATAAGCAGCTACTGGACGAGCAGGGTTATATTACGGCGGAGCTTGTCAAGAATGCCGTAAGCGGTACCGGGAGGAAGAAAGAAAACCTGCTGGAACTCTTCCGTGAGCATAACGAAGAGTATGCGAAGCAGGCCGGGATTACCCGCTCCGAAGTGAGCATCCGCACCTATAACGCGGTATATAAGCAGGTGGAGCGTTTCCTGCATGTACATTACGGTATGGAAGACATCCCGATGAGGCAACTGGAATTATCCTTCATCGAGAAATTCGATTCATTCCTGCGTATTGAACAGGGGTGTACCGCCTATACGGTATCCGGCTATACAATAATCGTCCGAAAGATGGTTCGACGGGCGATTAGTCAGGGAATACTGCACAAGAACCCTTTTGCCGCTTATATTCCGGAACAACCTCCCCGTAAGCGCAGGCACATGACACGGGAAGAGCTGGAAAAATTCATGCATGTTCCGGTGGCATCCCAACGCCTGTGCCATACGCGGGACATGTTTATCTTCGCGACGTTCACCGGCTTATCGTATGCGGATATGTGCAACCTTTCGGAAGAAAATATCCATAAGGGACGCAACGGTAGCCTGTGGATTAGCATCGAGCGGCAGAAAACCGGTATCCGGTGCGATATCCCTTTGCTGGACATTCCCCGGCAAATCATGGAAAAGTACGCGCCGGAGCGTAAAGGGGGCAAGCTGTTCAACATGGTATCCATCTCCTGCGTGGAAGTCAACCTGAACAAAGTCGCCAAGCTATGCGGGATAGAGAAACACATCACGTACCACATGAGCCGCCATAATTTCGGAACCCTTGTTACGCTCTCACAAGGGGTACCGCTGGAAACCGTCAGCCAGATGATGGGGCACAAGTGTATCCGGACAACGCAGATTTACGCCAAACTCACCCGGCAGAAGGTGAACGAAGACATGAAGAAGGTAAGCGAGCGCATCGGACGGAAATACAAATTGCCTGTTCAGAGTAATAATAAGCTATAAAAACGAATAAATATATGGAAAATAGAATGATAACAATAGAAAACGGTAGGGTATCCGTACCGCAGCAATCCGGCGATATACGGATGGCTGTAGTTGAAATTGCTGCCTTGTTCGGGGTCTATACCCAAAGCGTCAACGCTCATATCAAAGCGGTTCTGAAATCGGGAGTAGTCAAGGCTGATATTTCTTGTCCGGTGACGGTTAGCGGGAATACTATCCTGCCCGACGTTTACGGGTTGGAAATGATAACCGCCCTTTCGTTTCGGATTCAATCAAGGAATACGGAGATATTCCGAAAATGGTTGCTTGGAAAGGCATTTAAAGCGGAAATTCCTGAAATGCTGATAAGGACTATTCAAAATCCGATATTAAATTGATTTGTCAGTGACTTGTGTGTTTTTAGTCCATCGCTTTGAAAATTAAACGTTCACAATAGATCAAATAATCCGGTTACAGATTCAATAAAAATATCAGTTTTTAGTTTTCTTTGGTCTGCCACCACGAATATTTCTCGGAATTTCGGAAGCAATAGCATCTTTCATTTCAAAGATGGCCACATTAGACCGCTTGTTGTATTTTGCCACAATTCGGAACCGGAGAGTTTTATCCCAGTCA